>NZ_JBBKTR010000004.1:0-329460 GCF_037892465.1 Pontibacter sp. H249
CCTTTTTTGTTGCTAACTCTTAAATAACTCAAGCTGAGCTCAGCTTGTGGCAAAATAGTAGAAAACGATTAGCCTTCACAATAGATTCTGACAGTTCTAAACAAGTACCTATAGCTGCAAGTATCTACTATCTTATTGTAGGGCTTTCTGTTTGCTTTTAGGCAACTTAGCTTTTATTAGCTCATAAGACTGCTTAACATAAGTGTCCCAATCTGCATCATTCAAAATACTCCACTCCTGCACTTGCACCCATTTATAACGTGCTAGATATGGAGCCGGAATAACTCCCGCAGTAGCAGTCAGCTCCCCAAACTCTTCATCTTTAACTTTAAAAGAAACAGCATGCGGAGGGTCTACACTGGTAGCGCAAAACATTTTATCGCCAATTAAAAAACACAGGTCCGCTCCCCACTTTATATCCTCAGTAACTCCTGGCAATGCCATACATAGTTCACGAAGTTCTTCTATATTCACACCTATAATTTTTAATTCTTATATTCTCTAAATTTACCTTACTCCATGTTCAGGATACTTAGCCGTTTTGGTTCTGTAAAAGTCCATAATGGCCTCAATATCTGCATCCACATCGCCTGTAGGGTAAAAGGCAGGACCTACGCCGGCTTCTTTTTTAGCGTAATCTAAATAGCCAAGTACAATTGGAACGCCAGCTCCTACAGCAACATGGTAAAAGCCGCGGCGCCAGCGAGGTTGGTATTTGCGGGTGCCTTCTGGTGTTACCATTACGCACATATCCCCCGGAGTCTCCTTGATGATTTTAATCATGGCATCTACCATTTTAGTATTCTTTGAGCGGTCGATGGGTAGCGCTCCCATTGCTCTAAGTAAACCACCAAAAGGAAAACGCATAAACTCTTTCTTGATGGTAAAGCGGATCGGAGCATCCATTAAATAAAAGGCAGCCCTGGCATAAATAAAATCCCAGTTGCTTGTATGTGGTGCTGCAACCATAACGCAGCGTCGTAGTTCAGGAGCAAGATTGCCCTGCAGCTTCCAGCCAGTAATTTTAAAAAACAGTTTGGAGATGGATTTTCCTATCATGTAAAAAAAAGTATGTACAGCTTATGCAAAGGTAAGCCCAATACGTAACAAAACGTATAAATACATACATTTTAGCATATTTACAAAGCCCGCTTAATTACATGTGCTTTTTTACGTAACATGTAAGCCTGTATGCCTACTCCCAAATAGGGTCCGATAGCAGTATACTCTTTATCGCGCAATACCTGCTGGAAATAACGTACACTTAGTGTTGGCTCTATGGAAAACTTCTCATTGAAGAAAAACGCATACCCCACGCCTGCTGTACCTTCAAAAAGGTTATACTTCTCAGAAAGAGAAAAATTTTGGAGTCCGACTGTGGTGGTCAGTTCTCCAAAAAATCCATTATCCAGATAATAGCGTACAAACGGCCCCATTAGCGCGTAGGTTCGGTTATTTGGTTTTTGCTCCGTATCCGATGTTATTTTTATACTTTCATGATCGATGGTGACATCAAGGCCTACCACCAGATCATGTAAAACAAAATAGCCATTCTTAGCTCTGAATAACAGATTTATGTTTCTGCCTTCTAACCTCTGTCCCGGGACGGAAATCTCATCTGTAGTGCTGTAAGCTGCCCCCTGAAGTGAGCCTCCAAGTAACAATGAACCCTGTTTAACTTTTGCCTTAATAAGAAAACTTTCATTTTCTTGGGCAAATAAACTAAAAGGCAATAGAATTAGGATGAGTAAAATCTGACGCATAACAACTATACTTTAGTTCTTAGATATGCGTCTTATACGGTCATATTAAAATAATATACTCATAAATTACAATTATTTATTACTTATACCATAAATCCAACTTGTGTTAAACTTTATTTATCAGATGGCGGATATGTTTTTCAAGTTTCATGGTATATGCGTAGCCTATTTCAAATATTTCATCTGCCTTCCTAAAATTTGTTAGTCGGTAGTACTTCAATTCCTGCGGCTCAATTAGCATATCGCAAAGGTGCATTCGCAGCTTCACGTTATTGTTGATCATAAGCAAAAGGGTGCGCTCAATCATAGATCTGATACCGGCAATATGCGCCTGATGATTAATGGGATTTACATGCACCGCAATTTTGACATCGCAGTTCGTGTGAAGCGGATCTACGGGCAGGTTGTTGAGCACACCGCCATCGTTAAGCAATTTGCCCTGGTACTGTATGGGTTGGTATAAAATGGGCACCGCTGAAGAGGCTAGTAAAGGCTTTATAAGTTCACCGGAAGAGTAGTAAACGGTAACTCCTTCATTCATATCCGTAGCATTGATAACTACAGGTATGTTAAGATCCTCAAATTTAATGTGTGGCCCTAAATGCCTGCAATACAGCTTCTCTACTTCTTCCAGGTGCATAAACCCCACTTTGCCAAACGAAGGCCTGACAATATGGAAGACGCTTAACTCCTTTATCAGTTTAAGGATTTTATCTGGCGTAAATCCTGCTGCATACAATACACCTGCAATAGCGCCGGAGCTTACGCCGGAGATCATATCCACTTTTACTCCAAGCTCATCAAAGGCCTTAAGTACACCTAAGTGCGCAATTCCTCTTGCCCCGCCACCAGACAGAGCCAGTCCTATCCGCATGTTATAGTTCGCTTAACGAGAAAGTATCTTTTAATCGAACACCTTTATCTGTGTGTTGCACGGTGCAGCACTGGTTAACCGAATCGTGCTCAAAGAATAAAACCAGGTCCTGGTCGGCTGCCATGTTCAGGAAAGCAGCCTTCTCCTCCATTGTCAGCAGTGGGCGTGTATCATACCCCATTACATAAGGCAACGGAATATGCCCTGTTGATGGTAAAAGATCAGCCATAAAAGCAACTTTACGACCTTTATAAGCTATGATCGGCACCATCATTTTATCTGTATGGCCATCCGCATAGAATATATCAAACTGCGTGAAAGGATTTTCGGCTGCATTTGGGTCTACAAATTTAAGATGCCCGCTTTCCTGCATTGGAAGTATATTCTCTTTTAAGAAAGATGCTTTCTCCCTGGGATTAGGTTTTGTGGCCCATTCCCAATGGTCGGCGTTAGACCAGTAAGTTGCCTTAGGGAACACCAATTCCAGTGCTCCATCTGTATTTTTATACTTTACACCACCGCCGCAATGGTCAAAGTGCAGGTGTGTCAGAAACACATCGGTTACATCTTCATGAGAAAATCCGGCCTTATGTAAAGATGAAGTGAGGTTTGCATCGCCATGCAGGTAATAATGGCTAAAGAATTTTGCATCCTGCTTATCGCCAATACCGTTATCAATTAAAATGAGCCTGTTCCCGTCTTCAATCAGCAAACAACGCATAGCCCAGGTACAAAGGTTATTTTCATCGGCAGGATTAGTTCGCTGCCATAGCGTTTTAGGTACTACGCCAAACATAGCACCACCATCCAATTTGAAAAAACCTGTATCTATTACGTGAAGCTTCATAGAGTTAAAGAGTTTGTGAGTTAAAGAGTTTAGGAGTTATACTTTATAATGAGTTTGATGTCAGATTTTAAAATCTTTTAAATCAAGTTCATGGCTTTCGTACTCGAATTAATCTGGTAGTTGGATCTGGGTTTAAAACTCTTCATATACCAGAAACTTAGAACGTATAATTAGCCCGCATACTTCAGGTTTCTCGCTTTACCCGAAAGAACAATGAGATATGACATTAGTTATCATTGTTAAATGTAGTAAAACAAAAAGAGGTGGCAAAGCAATTTATACTTTACCACCTCTCTAACTTTTTAAATCCTGAATTCTTTAACTCTCCAACACTACTCCCATGTTAGAGAACTTATCAATGCGCTGCATAATGCGATCTTCTGCATCTACTGCTTCCAGATCATCCAGCATTTTAAGAATTTCCTTCTTCAGGGTACGCATCATCTTCTCAGGTTCTGTATGTGCACCACCTAGCGGTTCTTTAATGATACCATCAATAAGCTTGTGCTGCAGCATGTCTGTGGCGGTAAGCTTAAGTGCTTCGGCAGCCTGCTCTTTGTAGTTCCAGCTTCTCCAAAGTATAGATGAGCAAGACTCCGGAGAAATAACCGAGTACCAGGTGTTCTCCAGCATCATCACCTTATCACCAATGGCAATACCTAAGGCACCACCAGAGGCACCCTCTCCTATTATAATACAGATTACAGGCACCTTCAGCATGAACATCTCTTTCAGGTTACGGGCAATTGCCTCACCCTGCCCACGTTCTTCTGCCTCCAGACCCGGAAATGCACCCGGTGTATCAATAAACGTAACAATTGGCCTGTTAAATTTCTCAGCCATCTTCATCAGGCGTAGCGCTTTGCGGTAACCTTCCGGGTTAGCCATGCCAAAATTGCGCATCTGGCGTTGTTTTGTATTACGGCCCTTCTGCTGACCAATAAACATAACACTTCTGCCATCTACCTCGCCAAAGCCTCCTATCATGGCCTTGTCGTCGCTTACAGTACGGTCGCCGTGTAGCTCTACAAACTTACTCGTAATGCCATTGATATAGTCTAACGTGTAAGGCCTGTCTGGGTGGCGAGAAAGCTGTACGCGTTGCCAACGTGTTAAATTGGCGTATGTTTCCTTTTTAAGGTTCTTGATCTTCTCTTCAAGTGCCTTCACTGCTTCCGATACATCAACCTGACTCTCGCTGGCCAGCTTTTTCATCTCCTGCAGTTTATTTTCTAAGGCAGCAATCGGCTGTTCGAAATCTAATAGCATATCTCATTTGCTGTTTACAGCTACAAATTTAACAGTTTACCTATATCGAAGTAAGGAAAGATGGAATTTATGCGTGTTCCAAAAAAAATAATCTTGAAAATGAATTGATTACAAAATTATTTTAAAAATATAGGGATGAAAATATGCTTATCACTTGCAGAATTCAAATCCAGGGCATACTTTTGCATCACTTTAACGAACAAAGTTAAGGAAAAGACAAACGGTCTGGTAGTTCAGTTGGTTAGAATGCCGCCCTGTCACGGCGGAGGTCGCGGGTTCGAGTCCCGTCCAGACCGCAGCTTAATCCCCTGCGGTTAGTAAGCTAGAGCAAATGGCTCTGCTAGTTCAAGTTTTTGGTCCGGTAGTTCAGTTGGTTAGAATGCCGCCCTGTCACGGCGGAGGTCGCGGGTTCGAGTCCCGTCCGGACCGCAGATTACCTGCGGTTGACGCAACAGAGCAAAAGGCTCTGAAATTTCAAAATATTGGTCTGGTAGTTCAGTTGGTTAGAATGCCGCCCTGTCACGGCGGAGGTCGCGGGTTCGAGTCCCGTCCAGACCGCTCTTAAAAGAGCCTGAGGATTTAGTTCTTCAGGCTCTTTTTTGTTTATAGCTTTCTATGCTTCGCTGTTAACATCCCCTCACTTGCCCATTACTTCTGCATGATACAAATGTTTATATCTGGTACATTTTTAGTATTTTTAGAAGATAACAAAATCAGCAAAACACGATTTAAACATTATTTAGGCGAGTTTTTTTCATGTTTATGGGGTTTTTACTTTCCTTTGTTTAGCACTTCTTTTAGCGCGTTTTGTTACTCGTTCTGGTACTCGCTTCATTTCTTTTATGTATCTTGTATAACAAAGGAAAATAAAAGCTAAAAAAGTGATGAAGCGAGCCACCAAAGAACCTGTAAGGCTAAGGGAGAAAAAGCTGAGCAACAGTAACTTGAGCCTGTACCTAGATTACTACAGGGGGAGAAAGGCAGTATGAGTTTCTGAGACTTTACATCAAAGACAAACCTAAGACCGCTTTAGATAAGCAATCCAACAATACCACTTTAGAACTTGCCAACCGGATAAAGGCCAAACGCATAGAAGAAATGCTTTTAGGCACGTTCGACCTCAAATCCAAAAACAAGGGCACAGTAGGTTTTCTTAAATTCTAACAGGCTTATATTACCACCTACACTAAAAAAGATAACAGGGTACTAAGTGCTGCCTTAAGCAAGTTTAAAACCTACCTTAAGGAAAAACACCAAAAAGAGAAATTACCCTGCAAAGAGCTAACCCAAAACCTGATCTTAGGCTTTAAAGACAACTGTACACCCATTTATTGGCCATAACCTGTAATTACTTTAGTAATACCCGATAAACTATTCACATTTTGCGAGGTGTGTACTAGTATTACTAACAATATTGCAATTCCTCTTAAAGTATCGATGTATTGAATCTTATCAGGCACTTTGAGTTGATTGACTGCCATGAAATAAAATGTGTATTGATTATACTTTCCTTTATTAGTATTCTTTTGAAGCTTCTTATAAGTTTACTAACTCTACAAAAGTTCAAGTGCTAAATTTAGAAGTTTATTTTAGCTTCATGTCTGTAGCCTTATAAAGCATACTACCGTATGTTTTACTGCTGAGGAAAGCGAGCGGGTAAACTCTTTATTGGACAGGTTGGAAGCTGATTAATTTACTGACAATTTCTGATGATTACCTACTAGGTAAAACTAGGGTATAATACTTATATAGTAAACCATCTATTAATTCAGGAGGAGGGTTGGTAACTTTTGCAGAGAAATACTCACACCGTAGCTGAGCTGCTTAAACCTTCCATGCAACTGAGAAACTTTTAAACGAGTGAGGAAACTTAAATAGAGAAAAACTATTAATTAAACAGACCAAGTTCTACAAGCTTCTTTGAAAACTCTTGAGAGAATAAATCTGCACCTGTAGCATTTAAATGTGTGTTGTTATAAAAAAGTTCTTTTTTGTAACAAAGATTGCTTTTGGTAAAGTCTAAAAAAATATTATTCGCTCCTGCTAAGTCTTTATAGACTTCTCTTACCTGATCTAAGTTCACAAGTTGTTTTTGCCCTTTTATGTAAATTGGAGCAAGTACAAGAACAACTTTTCTCCCTTTTAAATTAATTTTCTCTATTATATCTGTGTATTTTTTTATTGATTCTGAATCAATTTTATCTTTTATGATGAAATTAGTTTCCTTTTCTTCCCAAGCCTGATTTTTAGGGAAATAACCTTTCAGTATTTCACCCTTTAAATTATCCTGACTGAAAATTTCTTTATAATAATTGCTATCAAAAAGAGTGAAAGAATAAAAAGGTAAATAGCGAAGTAATAGAGATGTTCTTAAGTCAATAAAACTAAAATATTTATAGATTTTGCTGTTGCTAATATAAGGAGCATAATATTGGGGCTCATACAATAAGTTTCTATTGCCAAATTCGCTGTTTGTCCCTGCTATTACAACAACCTTAGCATTTGAATATGTATTAAATTCTTCTAACAAACCTGCATATTGTTGTAATGCATTTCCATCCATACCTAAATTATAGACACTATATTTTGTGGTTTTTTCAAGAATGTTTGAATTAAAATGTACGAGTGCTACTGATGAACCAAAAATGGCCATATCAGCATCAACAGTATGATTCATTATCATTGCTACTTTACCAGATTGTCCAATTGTAGATTTTTTAGCAACTGAAAAAATATATTTTTCAATTAGAGTCCCTATTAAAAGGAATCCTAAACAGAAGATGATACACTTCCCAATTATTCGCATTTTTAATTTTTTAGAACTGGAAGTATATGAATTCATTACTTTGATAAAATCCAAATAAAAGAATAATTAATATTAACGCATATGTAAGAGCCCATCTAAAATATGTTGGGGATTTTGCTAGCTTAAATCTTAAGCTTTGCCCTCTTTTAGCTAATTCTATAATTATAAGAATTGCAATAAACACTAAAGCTAGAAAAAACACTTCCTTTTCTTGTCCTAGATATAATATTTTATGTCTCGCAAAATTAATATTTAAAAGTATCGCTTTAGCGCTTTCAGTAAGCCCGCTGAACATGTGGGTGATGATATACCAAGCATCGGTGATGCTGTTGGCTCTAAAGAAAATCCAGGCAAAGCAAACCAAGGCAAAGGTAGTGCCCACCTGTACAGCTTTATACAAGGCAGGAAACCTGGTTAGGTCGCTGTTCTTGATAACTGCATTTCTGTTATCGGCTGTGATAAAGCCAAATATTTGATAAAAGCCATGCAGCGCCCCCCACACGATAAAGGTCCAGTTAGCCCCATGCCAAAACCCGCTTACCAAGAAAACAATAAAGATATTGTAGTACCAGCGCCACTTCAGTACCCTGTTACCTCCTAGTGGGATGTACAAATAATCCCTGAACCAGGTAGAAAGGGAAATATGCCAGCGGCCCCAGAACTCCCGGATCGATTTAGAAAAGTAAGGCCTTCTAAAGTTCTCCATCAGTTTAAAGCCCATCACCTGAGCCGAGCCAATGGCAATGTCTGAATAACCCGAAAAGTCGCAGTAGATCTGGAAGGCAAAGAAAACAGTAGCGATGATCAGCGGGATGCCTTCATACTCTGTTGGGTTGTTGTAGACTTCGTTGACCATCACGGCCAGGCGGTCAGCGATCACCACTTTCTTAAACAAGCCCCAAGCCATGAGCTTTAACCCATCTGTTACCCGCTGGTAGTTAAAATCGTGTTTCTGCTTGAGCTGGTCCAAAAGATTACCCGCCCGCTCAATAGGACCTGCTACCAACTGAGGAAAAAAGGTAACAAAGAGGGCAAAGATGCCCAAATGCCGTTCTGCTTTTATATGGCCGTAGTAGACATCAATGCTATAACTCATGGTCTGGAAGGTATAAAAGGAAATACCCATCGGCAAGAGCAGTTCAAAGGCAGGAGCCGCATAAGGCACATCCAGCACCTGCGCCAGGTCGCGGGCAGCGGTATTAAAGAAGTTATAATACTTGAAGGTAAACAGGATGCCCAGGTTAGAGAGCATACTAAGCCACAGCCAGGGCTTGCGCCTGCTGCTTTGCTCCAGCGGGTACGTGTCCATCATCCTGCTGCACAGGTAGTCGATCAGCGTAGAGATGACCAGAATAATGGCATAATCTACGCGCCAGAACATGTAAAAGGTATAACTGGCTAGCAGCAGCAGCGCCCACCTGAAGCGGTAAGGCAGCAGAAAATACAAAATAATGACTGTGGGAAAGAAGACAAGAAACTCAAATGAGTTGAATAACATAAAATCGTACAATTTAGCGGCTGTAAAATTGATACTTTCTTATTTAGCATCAAAGTGTTGATTATAATAAGACTATATTGTGAAGTGATTATTTTTGTACATACCAAATGGTTTACTTTCCTAATTAAACTTTTGAGATATGATAAATAATTAACCGGGTTTTACTGCCTGTTTTAGGCTAAAAAAGAACCTGCTTACATAAGGCAGTTGGCTATATTCCTGAGTTGTTTTTTTTGTTAATCTTTTAAATTTGTTACCAGTTGGTTACTTGTTGCTCAAAAATAGTCCATATCTCATTGAATATCAGTTTGATATGAGACAAGTTATATACCCGCTCCAGTAAACAAATTTCACTTGCTCAAGAGACGGCACTGTTTTAATACCCGCAGATTAAAAATAATAATTTAACTGTGTGGCTAAACAGCATATGCAGAAATTCAAAACCTGAATGAAGCTACGATTTTGGGTAAACAGTTATAACCTTGATCAGATAAACTGCGTCAGCTTACGGAGCGGCTTTAGGAAACGAGTATAGAATGGTGGTTGCAGGCTATTGATAAGCCAAGCCTGGTAATCCTCTTGGTTGGCTCTAATACGATTTTTGAGCGTAATATTGCTTTTGCCCCCTACCCGCATCTTCACCAGCTTCTCCGGAATATAAGTAGTAGAGACTTTATACTTGTATAGGTAGCGCAGCATCAACTCATAGTCAGCAGCACTCTTAAATTGCGTGTTGTAAAGGCCCAGGGTATTGTATACTTCCCGCTTCACATAAAAAGTAGGGTGCGGCGGCATCCAGCCATATAAGAAACTGTCCCTGCTGTACTCTCCAGAAACCCAATTCCGAACAGTCTTACCTGTATTTTCCTTTTGCACATAAAGCAAGTCACCATAAATGGTATCAGTACCACTCTTATCAAAAGCTGCCACCACCTGAGCGATGGAATCTGGTGTATAGAAAAGATCGTCCGAGTGTAACAGCCCTACAACTTCCCCCGTCGCTAACCTAATACCTTTGTTTATTGCGTCGTATAAGCCATTATCCTTCTCCGAAACAAAGAATGCAATACGGCTCCCATAGCTTTTAACAACCTCAACCGTGCCATCCGTGGAGAGACCATCTACTACAATGTATTCAATATTTGAGTAGGTTTGACCTAATACTGACTCAATAGCATCGGCAATTGTTTCGCGGTTATTGTAAACGATGGTGATGATGGAGACTTTCATGGGGTAAAGGTAAATTGTTTAATCTTAAAAGACTGGAAGTACTATCCTTTAGCAGTTCCGCAACATTTAAGATCGAAAAGATAAAATGAGATACTCAGTAATTCTCAATTTTAGTACTTGTAATACTTTATGTACTGTAACTTCTCTGAGTCAACCAGTTATTTCTCTTCTACGCTTAGCTTCAGCCGGATTACCCTGGTAAATAGTATAGGGAGCTAAATCCTTTGTAGCAATAGACCCTGCTGCCAATATACTGTGAGAGCCGCAGGTTAGGCCAGGGCAAACAGTAGCCTTCGCTCCTATCCAGGTACCCTCTTTTAAAGTTATAGTGCCAACTAAAAGATCAAAGGTACTTTTCTTGTAATCATGGCTGCCGGTTAAGAGCATTGCCCCTTGCGAAAGCGTGACATTATCGTGTATGACCACCTGCGCCAGGTTATCAATCCAAACATGCTCCCCAATCCATATATGATTGCCCAGCTGCAATAGCCAGGGATACTTGATATTAACAGATGGCTTTATAACGACACCCTCCCCTACTTTAGCTCCAAAAACCTTTAGAAGCCATACTTTTAAGGCGCTGGAAGGGTTTAGTGGATTGATGAAAAACAGCGCATTTACAATATACCAAAGTATACGCTTCACAGCACCAGCACCAGGATAGTACCAGTCGTTGTTATACTTAGAAAGATCTACCTGCTTTTGCTTTATTGTCTCCATCGATTACACACTAAAGAGAGTTTTATTCTGCTCAATAATCTCATCCGTCACTACTTTTGATTGAAGGTATTTCTTTATATGCCCACCAAAACTAGAAAATTCTTCCTGCTCCATCAAAACGCACTTCCGTAGTACATCCAGATACTGCTTTTCATTGTTCAAGGGGATGTCCCACCCTACTTTGTCTTCTATAAGATTACGCCAGGGAGTTTGATCACTCAGAATAACTGGGCAACCTGCTTCCCAGGCCTCAACTACAACATGCCCATAATTTTCATTCAAGGTAGGAAGTACCATGAAATGGTATGAATTGAGGTAGGTAGGTAGCAGCGAATTAGGAACAGATCCAATGTAATCGACTACAATGTTTTGAGGTAATAGCGCTATTTGCTTCTGGCATTTATCCCAATAAGCCGCATCTTCAACAGGTCCGATGATTTTGAATGAAACTTGATTTGTCAAGTCAAGTTTGGTTAGCATCTGTAATGCTGCTAACAAATTCTTCTTCGGTGAAATACGCGATAAAAAGAAGAACGTCGTATTGTCTGGAGATTTTACTTTTGGATTAAAAGTATCAGAAATGGCGGTAGAAATATTTGTAGCTATTTCAACTTGCGTATTAGCTCCAAATACAACTCTAATCTCATTTACTTCATAAATTGTAGAAGCATGCCAAACCACATTTTTGAAAAGGCCTGTTGCCTTAACAAAAGATAGAAATATTTTTTTCTTTTGCTTTTTCAGGGCAAGAGCACCTTCTCCTAGCATACCCCGGGGAGCCAATACAACTTTGGCTTTATTAGCTGACAATTTATGCGCAAGTAAAGGGAAGAAAGTAAACCTGGTAGAAAATAAACTATTTAAGTAAAGCACGTCATACTTTGTGCTTTTCAATATCTCCCTGAATTGTTTAAGGCTCTGATGCTCCCTATCCAAGTACATAACTCTGTAACCAGAGACTTGTATCCAGCAATTTGATTTTATACCATCATAAGGAGTGTCATCTCCAAAATCCGTATTACCACAAACTATACTAAAATTAAAAGAACCCTTTAAACTGTTTACAATATTAGCAACAGACTTGATAGGCCCTCCAGCCCTGTATCCTGGTAAAAACCAATCAATACAAATAAGTACCTCAGGCTTCAACTCCATTCTCCTCCAGCCAATTCTCCAACACAACTAAATACCATATCCTGGACCAGGTGACACTCGCGTCACCCGCATTGAATTTACGCCACAGTTCTTTAAGCACCGCAGCATTAAAAAGTTCTCTTTCCCCCAGGCGCTCGAGCTTGGTTTCTGCAAACGTATATAACTCCCCTTTCAGCCATTGCTGCCATGGAAGCAGAAAGCCCATCTTTGGCCTGTTGATAATATCCATGGGCAAAAGGTCTCCTAAAGCATCCGTTAGGAGCTTCTTCGGTGTAGCAGGGTATTTAAACTTGTCCGGTATGCCTAAGACATACTCTACCAGCTTATAATCCAGGAAAGGAACGCGAACCTCCAGGGCATGCGCCATGCTCATCTGGTCTGTATCCCGAAGCAGCGTGTTCTGCATATAGGTACTTATCTCGGCTACAGAAACCTGACTAAGCAAGGGCAGCTGATCTTGCTGCAACCCTGTAAGTATTTGCTGTACGCTATTTTGCTGTAGCTGCTGTTCCCCAAGCAGTTCCTGTAAAAAGTCGTCTGTAAAAATCTGCCGCGTGATGGGATAGGTATCAGTCATATGCCAGGAGGATAGCCTTAGCAACTCATTTATTTTAACGGCTGCAACCGAAGGCTTCATCGTTACAACAGAACGGCCAAATGTGCGCCTGGCTCCCAGCGGAAGGGCAGCAATCCAGTTGTAGCGCTCCAACTTATGCATTCTTTTAAATACATCGTAGCCAGCAAATAACTCGTCTCCCCCCAAACCAGACAGAGCCATTGTAATGCCTGCTTCTTTAGTAACTTTAGATACAATGTAAGTATTTGGCCCGTCGCCGCTCGGATGGTCCATGGCCTTGAGCGCGGCCGGTATAGTTTCCAGAAAATCCTGGGGTGTAAGCTTGATCTCGGTATGTTCCGTGGCAAACTTCTTGGCAATGGCTGCAGCATATTTCGCCTCACTAAATGCTTCTTCTTCAAACGTAACGGCAAATGTCTTTACTTTTTTGGCAGCCACCCGGCTCATTAAACCTACTACCGCACTTGAGTCAATGCCTCCTGACAGAAACGCCCCAAAAGGTACATCAGCAATCAGCCTGCGTTCGACAGCTTGAGAAAGCAAGTTACTTACGTCCTTTTTTACCTCCTGATAACTTTTATTCTCTGCTTCGCGGCTATAAACATTCTCCACAGACCAGTAAGTGCTTATTGTTGCTTTTCCATTCTTTATCACCATGACATGCCCTGGCAAAAGCATTTTTACACCAGCTACCATTGTTTCAGGGGCATGTACTGTTTGGTAACGCAGGTAATCAGAAAGTGCCGCTTTGTTCAGCTTCTTAGGTACCATTCCACTCTGCAGCAAAGCCCTCACCTCGGATGCAAAAAGCCAGTAATTATCCTGATGGTAATAATACAGCGGTTTGATTCCTAAACGGTCCCGGTAAATGAGTAACTCTTGTTTTGCTTTGTCCCAAAGCGCAAAGGCAAACATGCCATTAAAATGCTTTACACAATCTTTGCCCCAACGTTTATAAGCAGCCAGAATAACTTCCGTATCAGTTTGCGTTCTGAAAGAGTAATCGCTTAGCTCCTGCTTTAGCTCACGGTAGTTATATATCTCGCCGTTAAAAACAAGCGCTAAGTTACCGTCAGCACTTAGCATGGGTTGATGCCCGGCTATAGAGAGATCAATAATGGATAAACGGCGTTGCCCGAGGCCTACACCTTCATCGATATAACAGCCGCTATCATCCGGACCACGATGCGTAATTGCAGCATTCATAGCAGCCAGAACTGCTTCTGCTTTCACCGCACCTGCGCCTACAAGACCAACTATACCGCACATAATGATTATAAATTAATTTTAATGGATTAGCGCAATACGTTCGGCTTTATTGCTGATGGCTATTTTTAATCAATTTAACAAGTTTACCTGCCCATATTGATGGAGTATTTTGTAATGCAAGCTCTACGCTATGCTCCCCCATCTGCAGAAGCTCATTATCCCTTAAGCTAAACAAGCGGCGAAGCACCGACTTCAATGCAGCCACATCTCCTGCTTCAAAAGAAAAGCCATTCTTGCCATCTTCCACGTAAGCTGTGGCCGCGCCTACTTTGTTACTACATACTAATGGAAAACCACCTGCCGCAAACTCATGTACCACTACGCCCCACGGTTCGAATAGCGAAGGTAATATAAATACGCCTGCTTTGCTTGTAAATTCTACGAGCTCAGCAGGCTGCACAAAACCAAAATGTTTAATCTTCGGGTGCTGAGGTGCTTCTTTCTCCAGGGGACCTGTGCCTAAGCACCAAAGTTCCCATTCATTTGGCTGCTCAGCCTGCAAAATTGTAAAAGCCTGCCATAGCGTATCTAATCCTTTCTGAGGCACATAACGGCCCACATATAGTAGCTTCTTAGGAAATGATCTCTTTTTATGTGCAAGGTGGTCTTGATATTGCTGATAAAACACCGGCACGTTTGCAGCATAATAGCCTTGTAATATGTTATCTGGCGCGAAAGATAATTTTTGAGCATACCTAAACTGTGGCTCACCGGCTACAAAGGCATGCGTAAATATGCGTTTTAAGGTAAATGGAGAAAGAAGCCTTGCGACTTGTTGCTTCGGCGATCCGTACCAATGGTTGTCCAGGCCAACTAAAACGGGGACTTTTTTACGAAAAGATCTTGCTACGGCTAAGTAATCATTATCCAACCAACCAGAACAAAAGATAAGATCCGGGTTTAATTCTTGTGCTAATTGTACCAACTCCTGCCGGTTAAAATTTTCTTTATTGTAAATAGTAATACCATCTGCTATCTCAAACTTGAAGGGGGCTTCCTTATTAACCGGCCAGCGCACAATATGTACCTCAGCCTGGTGATCCTGCACCAACACGTTCACACAAGACATAAAATAGTCGGCCAGTTCTGTATAGAGGAAAAGAAACTTGCGCATTAAGTAGGGGTTAAAACTTGATAAGTATTCTTGGCATGGGAGGTGAGGAAAGCAACTGTGCCTGGTCTTTATCCTGATCATTAACAATGAAAACAAGCAAGGTAAGCACCATGAGTAACTGTATCGTAAAAGGATTAAGCGAAGCTGCCAACCAGGATTCTACCATATTTGAAGCTACTACAGCAAAGAGAATGGGAAATGCGAGAAAAGAATTTTTAGCTGCTTTTAAAAAGATGATACCCCAGCCAATTATAAAGAAAATTAATCCAATAAGCCCTGTATCCAGCCAGACAGTAAGAAAAGCATTATGCGCATTACCTTCATGGCCTCTCATACTTAGCTCTGTAAAATGTTGCCCATAAATCCATTCTGTATAACTGAAACCTCTCCCTATCCAGAAGTTTTTCTGTATCTGCTCCCAGGCGAATTCACGGGCCACTACCCTGCCTCCTGCCTTATCCAATGTATCTACCCTCAGATATTCTTCGAAGCCTAACGTTTGGGCAATGGCCACAACATCAATATCAATAGTAACCAATGCTATACCTATAGCTGCCGAAAGCAGCAAGCCAACAGTTTTATTTTTTCTTGACAGGTGCTGAGTAACGATAAAAATCAGCAAGGCTATTGTTTGCCCCCGAGAACCGCTCCAAAGCATTGATGAAAAGATCAGCAATTGTATTAAGAGGTTTTCTCTTTTGGTAAATAGATCAGGGAAATAATGCTTAACTGTAAAATAAAGGATATAAAAAAGAAAACAGAACATACCCAGACCATTAGGATTACCCAAGGCACCTGAGGTACGCACTCCCTTATTATACATTACCCAATCCGGGTTAATGAGGTACATGACGTAGCCTGCAACCAAGACTAGTACTCCTAAGTAAATTATAGATTTAAGAAGATACAATTTGTGCTGATTATACAGGCTATAAAAAATTATAGGTACGATAAGAATCAACAAAAAATATGACAGAGTTTTCTGAAAACCTGTAAACACTACTGGACTATAAATTAGGCTGAAGAGTGCAAAAGTAGCGTATACTATAAAAGGTTGGTATAATGATTTCTTAAGATCAAATACTAACGAAACTCGTTGCGGGAACAGAAACGGCACAAGCAGCAGGATCATTAAAAGGGTTTTTAAGTCCTGTGAAAATGATAAAGCATAAATTCTGCTATCAGAAAGTATAAGCGTGAAGAAGAAGGCCGCAAATAAATACAAATAGTGTCCTTTATTTTGTAAATAAAGACTGAGGAGCAAAAGAGCAGGTATAGAAATAATTCCTAAAGTGATTCCTATTACTAGCCAGGAAGCCAAAAGTATAAATAGCTGCTTATAGCTACCTCCACTAATAGCTTTACCTTCTGCAGATTGGTAGTGATTAGTATTATTGTTTATTAACAATTGAATTAAACTTATCTAATGTTAATGCTATAACTTTATCCCATGTATAATGATCCTTCACAAGTTTCCAAGACTTCTCTTTCTTTTTTGATAATATGCTTTCATTTAAATTGATTGCTTCTTGTATAGCTTCTCTTAAGGCTATTTTATCAGCCACCGGAATTAGCCACCCATTCTCACTAGAAACCATTGTTCCAACAGCACCAACATCACTAGCGATTATAGCTAATCCGGATGCCATCGCTTCTAAAATTACTGTTGGCATACCTTCAGAATAGCTTGGACAGACGAGAACATCTACAGAGCGAAGCAAAGTCTTAATTTCCTGCTCATCTTTTATCAGTCCAAGATACTTTATATTATTCTGCTTTAATTGTTTTTCCTCTGGAATTGGACCGATAAAATAGAACTCAAAATTATCAACTTCTAAATCAGTCAGAATATTAGACAAAAGATCGATTCCTTTTACTTTATCGTATCTGCCCACAAATACAAACCTTCTATTACTCTGGCTTTCAAAATTAATATTAACTTTCTCAATCAGCCAATTAGCACCTATTCCAATAGGTTGTTCCACTATTTTGGATCTATTAACTCCAATCACCTCCAATAGATGGCTTAACTTTCCTCCCAAGCTAACAACATAATTAGACTTTTTTAAAATACTATTTGTAGCCAATCTTAGCATCCAATCCTCCAGTTTTGCTTTGATTGATGCACTATATTGGTACATATTTAATCCATGTAGGTTCGCTAATATAATTGGCATACTTCCACTTTGCTTAATTAAATACCAACCGGTTAACCCCTGACAATATATTAAATCTACCTTTTCTCTTTTTGTAAGCTCTTGATATATTGATCGCGAATAGATATAAGATTTAAAGAGATAATGTCCAGGAAATCTAGTTATAGAGGGAAAAGATATATAAATTGGTTTTATATATGTTAGCTCTGAATCTGTAAAACCATGAAGTTGATACGTATCTGCTTCTGCTGGTCCCGTATGGTATAAATCTATATAAATACCATGTCGCACCAAACTTTTAGCAAGGTAGTAAGAGTGCTTCTGTATCCCACCCATAACATAAGGGTAGACACCATCTGTCAGTAAAGCGATTTTCACAACTCTTATTTTTCGATTACTACAATGATTTAAAATGTAACATTATTTCATATATTTTTTATTTAATACCAATTTCAAATTATGTTTAATATTATGTAAAATAAACGAATCCTATATAAAGTTTAAATAATAACTTTAACTATTATATTATCCTTCTGTTTTTCCCATTGAATGAGTCTCTGCTTGCCAGTATCATTTCTCGTTAATATGCGATCTGATTTGAGCAAATTATTTGTTAAGCTATCATATTTAACAACTTGTTTTGTTAACTTAAATACCTATTTTTGATACTCTTGTGTTGTTTGAAATATTAACAGTAATCTAAATCTTTTTTTTGATACTTACTACTCATTAATTTTTAAATGCTATTCCTTCATTTATTGAGCGATAAAATTGCTTTACAAGAGTAAGTGAAGAATTGTTAATTAGTGCTTCATCATAATTTCGTTTATAAATAGAATTTATAAACATCTCTGGTTCTGATAAAGCTTATTCAAATTTGCTAATTCTTCTTTCTAAGGCTTTATGATAATACTCATTAAGTAATGGGTTGGAATGTAAATGACCAGTTGACGGAAAGTTATTGTAAATAAATTTAGAATCACTACCAAACCTATAAAGAAAAGAATATTGGCAGGAATCAGCATCTTTTAACTGTGCAAAATTATTTTCTATGATTTGATTTACCCCAGCTAATCCATCATCTAAGTTCCAAAGCCAATCAAATAGATAGCTAGTATCTCTAATATATAACCTACAGCGCCCATGCTACATCACATCCTCCTCCTAAACTTATAAATGTTGTTTCATCTTATGTTAGTAAACTGTCAACCTATATGTATAATTTAAGATGGTATTGCCACGCATGATTCATTAATAAATTTCAATTGGGGAATATACAAGCTAAACCATTTTAATGCTAAGCCCTAACTTTGTTCATCTTTAGTTTAATTAAGATTTAATAATTCAATTGAGATTATTCAAAGCGAAAAGTAGGAATTAAAGGTTTTAACTTCATCTTCTCCCCTTTAATTAAGCATTTAATTAATCGATATATGAAAACGTACGGAACATAGAGAGAATTATATATAATATTCACCAATGAACTTGTAAAAGATCGATTTAATTTAAATTGATAAACTAAATCAATTTTTCTAGATTCCCTTCTATAATGAAATGCTTCTGGATAACCTCCACCAAAATGCATAATAGCTGGTGATACCAAAGTATCACCCTTGACGAATTCACATTTGCCTTTTAAGACATCAATGTTAATAGTTCCCTTCAAATTAACAGGTGTATACATACCAAGTCTTTCATCATCAATAGAATTCATTCTAAAGATCCCCATTGCAAGCGACATCAATGGTTCCTCATTAATTCCCCCTCTATGTCTATCAATTCCTAATTCATCGTAACTTGTAACCAAAGTTTTAGCCTTATTAAAAACTTGCTCAGCAATCTTATTCTTCTTAAAATAGTATACCCCACCATTAAAACTTAGAAGATACTCAATATTAAGTTTAGCCTTAAAATTTTCTATAGTAGAACCCCAAATTTTGCCACTAAACACTTTCCTTCCTATAACACTTACATCTTCATTTTGAAAGAGAGTCCATAAGAAATTAAATTCTCTAACTACTAAACAGTCAACATCAATAAATATTGTTTCATCAAAGGGACTATAATCATAAATATATAATTTTTGAATAATACCATTCCCTTTACCTTTATCTACAGGAATAACAAAGTCATAATAGGAATGGAATTCATGATCAATTGAATCTGTAATAACAGCCTTAGATACAGATGGCATATTTAACGTTAATGACTTCGCTAAATTCTTTGCCATTTCTAAATATCTTTTATTTCCTGTTGCTATTGTAATTATTCCTCTAGTCATTAATAACTTATTTTAAAATAAATTTTGATATCTAATAAAACCTGTAAAATGCTTTCCATAGTTGAATGTCAACTATGGAAATTTATTTATACAAAGCTTTAATCAGACTACTATAGAAATTAAATGTATTTCCTTTGTTGTAATCTCTAATTATTTTTTCGTGCAAATTAGATGAGATTTTAATTAATAATTCCCTATTATCTAAGCACTTTCTTATTGAACTTAGTAATTCATTCAAATCATTATTTTTAAAAAGCAAGACCCCTTCATTTTCAAAATCAGGAAATAGATCTGCTATTGTTGGGGTACTTGGTGCAATAACTCCCATGCCAGCAGCACCATATTCAAAAATTTTGGCTGGTGCGCCATACCAGTTGGAGCTAGGCATTATACCAATGTGTATCATTTGCTTGTAATGCCTTAATTCTTCTCCATCGAGAAAGCCAGTTAAAATAACATCATCTCTAAATTCGCTCTCCTCTACTTTGCCCTTTATACTTTCATACTCCATCCCGTGGCCAATTAAATAAAGCTTTACATTATAACCTTCTTCTCTAAGAGAGAAAAAGGCATATAGTAATAAATCTACACGATGCCATTTAAGAAAGGAGCCTATAAACCCTAAATTAATTGTTCCTTCCTTTCTAATTTTTGAGTAATCTCTTTTAATAATATCGAATCTACTGAAGTCTACGTTCTGATGGATTAAGATTTTACGCCTGTTAATACCAAATCTATTAGTTAGGTATTTAGCGACACTTTCAGAGTAAACTATTACATTCTGAGCTCTCTGTAAGGTAAGGTTCTGAAAAAGATGTACAAAAATGCGTAAAGGAGGTTTAGCACCATTAAAAAAAACATATTCTTCTTCTACAGGTCCATCATATATTAGTATTAATGGCTTCTTCCTGATCTTGGAAAGAATATAACCCGTAAGCGACAAGTAAGAGTAAAACTCTATGTATACGTTAGCTTTAGTAGAGTAAGATTTAGCACAAATTCTTAGACTTTTTAATATGCTGTGAAAATCCTTAAGAACAAGCTTTAAAGAAATGGGGAAATAACTTTTTAAAGGGGAAACCCTAACAGGCTGATGAGGTTTAACGACTCCTGATTTGATATCTTTAGCAACAGGCAATTTACCATGCTCTGTGAAAATATGATGATTGATGTAAACTTCATAAGCGTTATTTAACAAAGCGCTTAAAGTATAAATATAAGAACCTAAGGCTGATTTCCGATTTGTAACGTCTTTTATACCACCGTTATACAATAACTGTACTATTGGTTTATTCATTAAAGTGTATTTTATTCTATATTTATGCTGATAAAGAAATTACCAATTAAATGAAACATCTTCTCTTATTATTTTAGCAGGATTGCCTCCGATTAAACAATTGTCCTTAAATACCCCTTTAACAACACTATTAGCAGCAACGATACTATTATTTCCAATAACAGTACCAGGTAAGATAGTTACATTGCAACCTATCCATACATGGTTTCCAATTTTCACCTCATCATTAGAATTTACCGCAAGGCCACTATAAATAGGATTATGCTGGTTCTTATCAATTATACTTACCCCCCAGGCTATACCTACATCATTACCTATCTCAAGCTTGTTCAGAACTTCAATATACATGTTAGAAGTAAAAAAGCATTTGTTTCCAATTGATAATTTTGCCTTATCTTTAACAACAATGCTTACTCCCGGTCCAATGCTTACTGACTCACCAATATAAGTTTTAGAATCCTTACCAAAATATAGATTTATCGGTATTCTTGATATTGTGGGTAGCTCTGAATTACTGCCAAGTACCACTCTACTCATTAATGAAATACTAGCTCTTTTTCTTATCCTGATAAATGACTTTTGATAAACTTTAAAAGGAATAATTATTTTGCTTAAATATGGATATTTAAGCATTGATATTACTTTCATCATAGAATATTTTGTTTAAGTCTTTCTAAATTTAGAAGAGATCTTATTCCAAATACAGTCGCTATGGACCGTTTTATTGGGCTTAAATACCTAAGATTATTTTTTTCTGACCAAAAGAGTAGTTCATTTATAAATATTTCTGGTTTGTCCTTTGACCATAGAATTGATTCGTATAATACCCTGCATATTTTATTTTGAGCCCTTACTCCTAGTTCCAGATTTTCCAATCGAGATCTGTATGAAACTAATAATTCAGCGCCTTGTAAGGACACTTTTTTCCAATTACTAGACAAAGAGTTTGGTATTTGTCTAGATATAAAAAAAGGTCCAGGCACATATTTTATTTTAGCACCATTTAGTATTAGCCTGATATTTAAATCCCAATCTTGAGCAGAGTTTATATCCTCATTATAACCATTTATTCTGTTGAGTACTTCCCTCTTATATAGAGGGTTACCTGTTGCAATAACCTCTGATACAGCAACTTCTATTTCATGCCCTTCAATTTCAGAGAAGTTATGTATTTCTAACTCTTTATTACATTCTTCATTCATTACAACTCTATCTGATACAACTATATCAATAGTATTGTCATGAAAAGCCAAGATCTGCTTCTCAAATTTATTTGGCATAAATAAATCATCAGCATCCTGAAACTGAACTAATTCTCCCTTTGCTATTGACAATCCTTTATTTCTTGCTATAGATGCACCAGGCCGCTTTTCCTCCTCAACTATTAAGTTAGGATATAGATTTTTCAATTCATATAGCTTTTTTAATGTATTATCAGTAGAATTATTATCAATACAAATAACTTCAATGTTAGTATACGTCTGTTGATAGATGCTTTTGAGGCATTGCTCAATATAGGCTTCAGCATTGTAGCAGGGAATGATTACTGAAATTAAATATGAACACATTCTTTATTAATTAATTCCTTTAGAAAGAAGAACTCTATTTATATAACTTTTATAATTCTCTTCTGCTACAAATGATTGTTCCCAGAACTTTCTAACTTCAAGCCTAAACTTAAAAGAATTAAAACTAGAGATTAGAAATGAATCAATCGATATAGCAACAGCCTTGGGATCAAAATCTTTATCAATTAAAATACCTGTTCTATTGTTTACAATTTCAGGTACACCTCCTACGTTTGTACCAATTACAGGTATACCAAAACTTATAGCTTCTTGTAATGATACTGGACAACCGCCTTCAGTTTCAGTAGTAGTTATAAAAATATCAACTTGATTATTCTTATAGAATTGGATAAGTTCTTGATTCGTTATGCGTCCTCTAAATTCTACCGAAATATTTTTGGGGAGGTCTTGCGCTAATTTAACTATGTAGTTAAGTTGTTCCCCGTCGCCAAAATGTATCCATTTTAAGGGCTGGGTGATTTCATAGAGGATTCTTACAATTAAGTCAACCCTTTTTAAAGAAATAACATTTGAACATGATACAAGTACAAAATCCTTCTTTAATATGAAGGGGCTTATTCCATTATCTTGTACACCTAAGCGATGTAAAAAGAGTTTTTGTAAATATTGGGGGTACAACCCTGAAAGGTAATTATAACCAGCTTGCGATACCGCACTCAAAGTTGAGACTTCTTTTAGTTGTAAACTACGGAAAGGAATGAAGCCATACTCTGACCTTTCCTCATACAAGTCAAAGCCATGAGCACGTGCATGAAATTCATTTATCTGCTTTTTACTTTTTAATATAGCCAATATAGTAGCCCACTCTTCAAACCAATAGCTATATAAAACACAGTTACTGGTACTTTTTAACCAGTCTGCGAGTAAAGCGGCTTTATCATTTAGTCTTATATATAAACTTAATAATGAGGAAAAGTCATTAAGAGCTAGTCTGCCTGATAAAGCTTTAGAAATAAGTCCAGAAAACGTTTCCAAAAATACCTTTCCTCCAAATACAAGAGACCTCTTTCGTGAATAAGAATAATTAGAAAAAAGGTCTACAACAGAAACGTTGCCAGGCAACTCTCTTTTACGTCCTCCCGATTTCATCGGGAGAACGTAAACCTTTTTAAATGCTTCAGCTAGGTACATGATCTCACCCTCAATGAAGCTTTCAGACGTTCCAAAAGGGTAGCTAGAGGTAAAAAGGATACAATTATCTTTCATACCTAAAATATTAATTCTTTAACTTTAACTTAAATAGATAGTAAAGTTGCTTTACATTAACGCCTCCTAATCTGAAGTAAGTGCTAATAAGTTCAGGATAGTGATCACAGATATAATAGTATAACATCCTCCACTCCTCACTAATAACTTCTTGAAGAGCTTGTTTCGGATAAAGCAATAAATCATTGTTTTTTTTGGTAAGTAATTCTAACCACAGTTTATAATTTTTAATATCATTTACTTTTAGGTCATTTAAATATCTAAGTCGGCAATGCAAATCAAGCTCATAAGAAGTAGCTGAAATGTTGTAGTCTCTCAATATTTCCTTGTAAAAAGATTTTAGACGTTGTTCTGAGGTATTTCTGTTTAATATAGATACATTATGTTCTTCTCTTCTATAAGAATATAACACGTCATCTATATTTTTGAAGACAGCACCCTGTCTAAATGCCCTATACCACAAATCATAATCTTCCATATAGATATGGTTTTCTCTGTATCGCAAGTTGTTTCTATCAAGGAAGCTTTTTTTGTAGATAGAAGCAGCATGATTTAAGCAGGACCTGAACAATAGTGTAGCTTTACATTTATCATCACTAAGTGGTAAAGACCAAATACCTTTTTCGGATCCAAATAACTCTAGGGAGGAACTTAAAAAATCTACAGCAGGATTTTTTGTGAGATGCTCAAAAAGTTTTTCTAATCGTTTTGGATGCGATAAATCATCAGCATCCATACGTGCAACATATGGAGTAGAAATTAAGTCAAGGCCTTTATTGAGTGTTGAAACTAGCCTTAAGTTTTTCTCATTCTTATAATATTTAATTCTTTTATCAGTAAAACTTAAAATTATTTTCTCTGTATTATCTGTTGAAGCATCATTAATTATCATTAAATCAAAATTTGAAAAACTTTGATTTAATATGCTTGAAATTGAATCTGAAATATACTCTTCAGCATTATAGGCAGGCATTAGAACTGTAACTAAAGGCTTCATTTTTCAATATTTGTTGTCACCAGGATTTTATCTTCCTCATAATTTTAGCCAATACATTTTCTTGTGATGTTCTATTGTTCGGCCATGATGATTTTGGAATATAAAAATTCTTTTTTTTACCAGATGTTACAATGCCACTTTCAATAATAGATTCTATATAAGGAAATATTTGGTATTTTTTTAAAATGAGTTCTCTAGCTTCACTTATGTATTCTAAATTTGAATCCCAAGTTCTTTGAGAGATTGCCTCCTTGATAGTTCTTAAAGAATCATTGAAATCTTCAGGATTGATTTTGATCATAGACTCTGAAGGAAAGAATTTGTATATATTTGTGCATCCATAGTAAATAGGCATTGTCCATGACAGATAACAATCAGCAATTTTCTCTGTCCAATAATTATTACAATAATGGTTTTCAAATGCTATACTATATTTATAAGATTCAAGCCCTTTAAACTTGTCATCTAGTTCCCTAAATCCTCTACCAAATAAATCAAATTGGAATCCACTCTGTTGTAAGTTTTTTAAGAATTCGAGTCTAACTTGATGGCCAGGAAGAAAAGCCTTATTGCTAGTAATCCATGAAACTTTGTTTTGCTTTTTTAGCCCTTCGCTTTCTAAATCGATAAGCTCACTATAACTCTTATTAATATGCCACGGCAAAGCAGGTTGTGATAAAACTAATTCAGTTCCTAAACCTTCCACTTTATTGAAAGAGGGAGAATAAGCTCTATCAAAATATTTTATTGAGTCATTAAACCATTGATACCTCTCTACTGGCGGCTCCTGAATAAAGATAAATTTACCTCCTCCATAGCAC
Organism: Pontibacter sp. H249; assembly: GCF_037892465.1. Classification (NCBI taxonomy): domain Bacteria; kingdom Pseudomonadati; phylum Bacteroidota; class Cytophagia; order Cytophagales; family Hymenobacteraceae; genus Pontibacter; species Pontibacter sp. H249. Next base: position 25,470 of record NZ_JBBKTR010000004.1, read on the forward strand.
CTAACATTTAGATTCTCATTAGGATAATTCAAAACTAGTAGGAAATCGAATTCTTTTATGGATTCTGTAGTAAATTGAATGTTATTCCATATTCCATCAGCATTAGGAGTCTGCCTCATTATATCAGGGAAATCCCATTCCTTTACTACTCTAACTATTTTCATGCACAAAATTAAGTTTATTCAGAAATTTATTATCGATCAAGCTAAACCAACCAAATCCTCATAAGCCCACTCCTTCTTTATACGACCGCTCTCTAGTTCAATAATGGAATCGCAACGATGTAAAGTCGTAAGCCTATGGGCAATGATGATGATGGTCATGTCGTTATCGGCCAATCGGGCTACAGCTTCGTTTATTTCATTTTCGGTAGCTGAATCTAAGGCGCTGGTAGCTTCGTCCATTATTAAAATGCTTGCGCCTTGGTATAGAGCACGTGCAATACCAACCCGCTGCCTTTGACCACCTGATAGCAAGGAGCCTCTGTCTCCAATTTTCGTTGTTACGCCATTAGGCAGCTGCGCTACTACATCAGTCAAGCTTGCCAAGTCAATCGCTCTTTCGAGATTGACTGCATCTATGTTTTCCTTAGGAATACCAAAAGCGATATTTTCAGCTAGTGAAGCATCTAGGATATAAACCTCCTGCTGCACATAGCCTATTTTACTTCGCCAGTTAACTATATTAGATCCTTTCAACTGGGTGTCGTCAATCCAGATTTCACCAGCAGTTGGTTTATAGAACCCAAGTAATAAACTTACTAATGTGCTTTTCCCTGAACCTGACTTTCCTATCAAGCCAATAGTACTGTTCTTCCGTATAGTCAAGTCAATATCATCTAAAACGCGATGCCCGTCCTGGTATGAAAATGATACTTTAGCTAAGCGGATGTGCAAATTAAAGTTTACTTTTTCAGTAGCTTTCTTATCAGCTTGCTTTTTATGTTGCTTTACATCATCTAATACACTAAAAGTATACTGATATCCTTTTATGCCTATCAATGCAATCATACACCGATTAATGGAAGGCAAGATTCTATAAGCTGCAAGGGCAAAAACAGATAGCAGACCTGTAATATGGCTTTTGTCCTGTACATAGAGCACTCCATATAGTGCTACTAGAATAATAGCCGCCATCATGCCTGTTTCTATCACCTTGGTAGGTGCATGCTGTAATACAGACGACAATACCCGTAACTGTGAACTCCTGTTTAAAAGTTTTTTGTGGTTTTCCAAAAAATAAGCTTCTGAATTATTCATCTTCACATCCACATACCCATAAACCGACTGAAATAAATTCATACCTTGCATCGGAGCTATCTCGTTTAGCTCTGTTTGAATAGCCTGCGACCTATTTTTAACAGCTTTATAGAATAAGGAGAAAACTGGCAAAATAAATATCAATAACATGGCTACCACAAATGGATCATAAATTAATATGGTAGTTAGAATCACCAGTATTATAATGGCCTCATTAATTAGTGTAAATGTATTCAGAATAATGCCGCTAGTAAATTCTAACGGTACTGAATTAATGTTACGGGTAATATAATTGGGGTTGTTCTTCTTAAAGAAAAGTAGTCCTTTATTTTGATAGATTGTGAAAAGCTGAGCAGAAAAGCGTCTATAGAGGTTGTAGGAAAAGCTGGCCTGTTTTTTAAAGATCCAAAGGCTTGTGATATTTTTAGCAACTATAAAGGCTAATATCGATAGTGCTAAAACAACAAGGAAAATGGTTTCGGAAGTAAAACCAAAGAAATTAAAAACCCAGTTGAAGGCTCTACTGTTTTCCACCACTTCATCCTGCAACAGGATCATAATAACAGGCAAAATAGCCGCAAGCCCAACAATATCCAGAAAAGAATTAAACAGCAGAAGCGCCATCATGCCAAAAGACTTCCGCTTTAGCTCTTTAGGTAATAATGCAGCTACTTTTATAATTGTGGTAAATATAATATTCTTACCAATCATGTATAGATAAATATGGCTGCCCCTCTTTGAAACTGCACAAATTGAAAAACAAAATAAAACAACTTATTAAAAAGCTTCACCTTACAAACATCTGCAACAGGTCGCGGTAGCGCCATACTTCCTTTAGCTGTAAATCAAAAAGACCGGAACTGGGTTTAATTACCAGCGACCAGTCTTCATCCTGTTCTTTCATTAAAAATCATAAAAACGTGTGTAAGCGAAAATACCTCAAAAAGACCATTAAAAGTAATGAATCCTTTTGAGGTATTAGAATTTAAAGGGATAATTTTTGATTATGGAATCAAAATCCCTTGACAAGTACTATTTTATTCGTGGTAATTTAATACGCGGTGTCCACCTTCCATTAGGTAAGTGTCACGCTTGAACAGCTCCAGGTCGGCCTGCATCATATCTTTTACTAGTGCAGGTAAATCATACTTAGGCTCCCAGCCTAGTTTCGTTTTCGATTTAGTAGCGTCACCGATAAGTAGCTCTACTTCTGTTGGTCGGAAATAATTAGGATCTACACACACCACTTCTTTACCAATTTCCACCTGGTAATCAGGGTTATTGCATGCTACTACGTACCCTTTCTCGTCTACGCCCTCGCCTCTGAACTCAATGTCAATTCCTACTTCAGCGAAAGACATCTTCACGAAGTCACGAACTGTAGTCGTTACACCAGTTGCAATAACAAAATCCTCTGGTGTGTCCTGCTGAAGAATGCGCCACATCGCTTCTACATAATCTTTTGCATGGCCCCAGTCGCGCTTCGCGTCCATGTTACCCAAATACAGCTTGTCCTGCAAGTTAAGGGCAATACGGGCAGCGGCACGTGTAATTTTACGGGTTACGAAGGTTTCGCCACGCAGCGGAGACTCGTGGTTAAACAGGATACCGTTACAGGCAAACATGTTGTAGGCCTCGCGGTAGTTTACTGTAATCCAGTAAGCGTAAAGCTTGGCTACTGCATACGGAGAGCGCGGGTAGAATGGGGTTGTCTCAGACTGCGGAACTGCCTGTACTAAACCATACAGCTCAGAAGTAGACGCCTGGTAGATTCTTGTCTTTTCGGTTAGACCTAAGATACGTACCGCTTCTAAAATACGAAGCGTACCCAAGCCATCAGCGTTCGCCGTGTACTCAGGTGTATCAAAACTTACCTTCACGTGGCTCATGGCAGCCAGATTATAGATCTCGTCCGGTTGCGTTTCCTGTATAATACGAATCAGGTTAGTAGAGTCTGTCAGGTCGCCGTAGTGCAGCTTAAAGTTGATGTTCTTCTCGTGAGGGTCCTGGTACAGATGGTCGATGCGCTCGGTGTTGAACAAGGAGCTTCTGCGTTTCACACCGTGCACTTTATATCCTTTGCTTAAGAGTAATTCTGCTAAATAAGCACCATCTTGTCCGGTTACACCAGTTATAAGGGCTGTCTTCATTATCGTTTATTTATGGTAAAGGGTTTATGTTTTGTTGGGGATTGTTGTCCTCCCCTGCCCCTCCAAAGGGGGACTGTTATGATATATTGGCATAGGATTAACCCACCCCTAATCCCTCCCAGGAGGGGACTTTTTACTATGCTAAATGTCATTTCGAGCACAGCGAGAAATCTTATACAGCAGTTGGACACATAAGATCTCTCCTAAAGTCGAGATGACAGTTTTGTGTAATACTCGTATGCTAAGCAGTAGTAACCGGAGCAGCGTACTTTACTTTAAAGTCTTCGTAGGCCAGTTTTATGCCTTCGCCCAGTTCAGTTTTATGGCGGAAGCCTTGCTTGTGCAGCTTGCTTACGTCCATCAGTTTGCGTGGCGTACCATCCGGCTTACTTGTGTCGAACACCAGCTCCCCTTCAAAGCCCACCACCTCTTTTATCAGTAGGGCCAACTCCTTGATGGTGATATCCTCGCCGGTGCCGATGTTGATCAGTTCACGCTCGCTGTAGGTGTCCATCAGGAAAAGACATGCATCTGCCAGGTCGTCGGCAAAAAGGAACTCGCGTCTCGGGCTGCCTGTACCCCATACGGTAACTTCCGGAGAACCGTTTTCTTTTGCCTCATGAAATTTGCGGATAAGCGCCGGCAGCACGTGTGAGTTCTCCAGGTCGTAGTTATCGTTGTAGCCGTACAGGTTGGTAGGCATCACACTGATAAAGTCGCAGCCATACTGGTCGCGGTAAGACTCGCACATCTTTATGCCGGCAATCTTAGCCACTGCATAAGGATCGTTGGTCTGCTCCAGCGCACCTGTTAACAGGTACTCCTCCTTAAGCGGTTGCGGGGCCATTTTTGGATAAATACAAGACGAACCCAGGAAGAGGAGCTTCTTTACCCCGTGCATGTAAGAGGCGTGAATCACGTTTGCCTCCATCATCAGGTTATCGTAGATAAACTCTGCCCTGTAGGTATTGTTAGCGTGTATGCCCCCTACTTTAGCCGCAGCCAGGAATACGTAATCTGGCTTCTCCGTTTCAAAAAAGGTATTAACAGCCTCCTGGCTCCGCAGGTCGAGCTCTGAAGAGGTACGTGTTATGAGATTATTGTAACCGGCCTCTTTAAGTTTCCTGCAGATGGCAGATCCCACCATTCCCCTGTGCCCAGCTACATATATTTTTGCGTTCAAATCCATAGCTTGTGTATACTTTAATAGCACTATATTGTTATTGAATTAATAAAAGAATAAGTATCAAATTTTAAGCAACTTTTTCCACTTGGACTTACGCTGCTGGTCCTCGGCATAATATCCGTACCCGTAGCCATAGCCATACCCGTAGCCATAACTCAGTTTGTTGTAATTAACATCATTAAACAAGATGGCAATCTTCTCTGCCTTACCTGTTTCATAATGCTGCTGAATGGTATTCAGGAAGCTTTTGAACGTATAGTTTTGACGCACCATATAGATAGTAGCATCCGCAATGCGCATAAGCTCCAAGCCATCCGAAAGTATACCTACAGGAGGCGTATCAATAATTATATTATCATACGATTGTTTCAGTATCTCGATCAGTTCTCCCATCCTGTTGCTTAGTAATAGCTCTGAAGGGTTTGGCGGAATATCACCGGAAGGCATCAAGTGCAGCGATTCATGAATAGTAGCATGAATAATACCATCTAACTTGGCGTAGCCTGCCAGGTAGTTGCTAAGGCCAACATTGCTGCTCACGCCAAAGTCAGTGTTATTATTTGGTTTGCGCATATCAGCATTGATCAGGATCGTACGCTCCCCGGAAATAGCAAAAATATATGCCAGGTTTTTTGCCGAGAATGTCTTGCCCTCTCCACTGATAGAGGATGTGATCACAAATATTTTAGCCTCCCCTTTGCTCGCATCCGTCATAAAGCGGAGGTTAGAGCGCACTGTTCTGAAAGCCTCAGCCAGCGCAGATTTAGGGCTTTGCTCTGTGAGCAGGCCTTTGTCTTTGTTATGGCCGATCATGCCCAGCAATGGAATAGAGGAATATTTAGCCAGGTCTTCAGTAGAGCTAACTTTATTATTCAACAGCTCCTTCAGGAAGATAAAGCCAGCCGGAAGCAATAGGCCAATAAACAAGGCTATAAGATAGTTTTGGTCCGGTTTAGGAGAAATCATGGCTTTTACAGCAGCGCCATTAACCAAGCGGGCATCAGGTACGGTAGCAGCTGTTGAAATACCAGCCTCGGCACGTTTCTGCATCAGGAAAACGTAAAGTCCTTCGCTGAGTTCATACATGCGCTGAAGGTTGATAAACCTTCTTTCGGCGGCAGGTAATTGCTGCAGTGATCCCATCATACGGCTTATTCTACTGTTTATATCTGAAACAGCAATTTGATTAACCTTTTGTAAGCTGCTTACATTTTCAGAAATACCAGCTAAAAGCTCCTTTATTCTGCCACGAATGTTCTGAATCTGGGTATTGATGAGCGGGTTTTGTGTTTTCTCGTCGGTTAAAGCTGTTAACTGCAACTGTGCTTCTATAAGCTGCTGTATAAGCTGATTAAGAACAGGGTCGGATACGCCAAAAGATGAGGGAGCTATTACTCGTTCCGTTATATTACCGGAGGCTATATAGTTTCTTAAGTAATCAAAGTACTTGCTATTGATGAGTAACGCGGCCTTTTCACGCTCTAATTCTTGTATTTGTGTGGCTGTTTTAGAACCTTCGTCGCTCATAGTAAGGCCTGTATTCGCTTTTTTAAACGACTCCAGCCTATTCTCCACTAAAAAGAGTGAATCACTTATCTGCTGCAGCTGCTCATCAATAAAATCGATGGTATTAACGGCAGTAACTTTTTTCTCTTTAAGCCCACGTGCGATGTAAGTTTGAGCATGCGCATTTAGGAAATCGATTGCTTTCTGTGGGTTATCGCTGGTCGTGCTCATTTCCAGAATAGAGGTTTCTTTGATCGGCGCCACCACCAGACCGGATCTGTAACTTCTGATAAGGTTATCCCTATCGTTTAAGCTGAAGTATAGCGTAAAATCAAAAGGCTCATTTGGTTTTTTTCGTAGTACCGTAAACACAAACCCATTGGCTTTAATTTTTTGGCCTGAGCGGAAAAGCTTTCCTTTAAAAAAATTGTTTAACTCAGGATTGGCTTCTGCTGATAAGCGTACCGTATTTCCTTCTGTCAAATCGCATTTGATCAAGAGGCCATAGGGAATTTTAGTAGAGGCAGAATCTACTGTTACATCAATGGGGCTCCAGCCGTACACCTCGGTGAATTTAATATCTCCCTCGGCGAAGTATGAAACGCCAAAATTCAGGTTATCCAGTGTTTCACCAACCAGGTCATTAGACTTTAACAGAAAGGATTCGTTGTTCAGGTTCTTTTCATTTCCGAAGAGCTCTTTACCATACAACAAATTGGCAGACGCATTGGACAGATCCTCCGGCTCGTTGATTAATACGGTAGTGCTGGCTTCATAGATAGGCGTTGTATACCTGTTTACCAGCATCGCTACAGCTAGTGACAATGGTACCGCGATAACAAACAAGTACCAGTATTGCCTTAGCTTCTGCAGTATAAACTGCACATCTATCAAGGTATCTTGTTGTTGATTGGGAGCCGGATTCACGTTTAAGCTCATAATAAAGGAATTCTAAAGGAAGCGGAAAACAAGCAAACTGATCGAAGTCAGAATGGATAAACCGAAGCCAACGTTCGTTAGCAGGTTCTCTCGCACATTCTTAGCCGGAAGCGGATCTACCACGATCATGTCGTTTGGCTGCAGGAAGAAATTAGCCTGTGCAAGGGTCTGGTTGTCTAGTAAACTAAACGTATAAAGTTTTGCCTGGCCACTTTCGTATCGGATAAGCTTTATTTGACCACGGTTAGAATAAGGGCTAAAACCTCCTGCCGAGGCAATCGCTTCTATTACATTGATGTTATCCTGGTATGTTGTAAACTGCCCCTGACTGGCTACTTCCCCTACAACAGTATAGCGGAATGTGAGCAAACGCAGGTTAACGGTGGGGTCGGTCAGGAAAGGCTTCAAGGCCTCTGTTACTTTAATTCTGGCTTCAGGCATACTTAAGCCGCTAAGATTAACTTTTCCTACTGCCGGCAAAAGTATATTCCCTTCAGCATCCAAGGTATAACCGTCCAGTACCGGATCGGTGGCACCAAATGTGGCAGTACCTGTACTCAGGAAATTGTACTCGGTTGGCGTAGTGCTTTGCACCTTCAAAGAAAGTACATCACCGGGCTTTAAGGTATAAGCCGTTTGCTTCAGGTCGAACGTTTTAAGCAATTGATCGGCATTGGACTGCTGTTTTACTTCCGGATCGTTTTGAAGTAAAACAACCTTCTTTTGTGAAACACAAGAAGAAAAAAAGACCAGGCCGATTAATATGTAAAATGCGATAAGGGTTTTGCGCATTTGGTTTGATGTAGTCAGGTTTAACAGGTTGAGTATACTGCTTTGCAGCATTCACCCAATTTAAAAGTACAAACTAAGCATTTTATTGTGTAATTTAATAGTGTTCTGCCATTTTGTGCCCTAAAAATGGTTAAAAGTTTACCCGGATGCCATTAGTAATGGCATACACGAACCTTGTTACTGGCACAACCGGCTCATCCTCAAACACACAATTAAAGTTTGTCCTAAAAGAAAATTTATCATTTAGCTTGAAGTTAAGCGACACATCACCGCTCACCCGGTTACGAAAGTCGTCTATTTTTCTGTCGAACCCTGTCTGGTAGTAAACTATGCCTTCGGTGCTGATAGTTTCGCTTAGTTTTGCCTTTGCGCTAAAGTAATTCGTTGATTTTATAAGGTTTGCCACAACCAGTTCATTATCCATTTCCGGGTTCTCCCACTCCTCGTGCTCATGCATCAGGCCAGTGCCAAAGTATAAACTTACATCCTGGCTACGTAGCACAGCTACTCTTATTCCACCGCCCAGCAGTGTACGCAGCTCCAAACCACGGGCTTTATCAGCCTGGGCCTGGGCAAAAAGCTCGTAAGAAAGCTTACGCTTGCGCAGCAGATTGGCACGCAGGTGCGAGTATCCTGTACTAGCTACTGTATTGCGCTGCTCCGGGGAATCATAGTTTACGAGCAGGTAATTATAGTAATTTAAAAGCAGGTAGCTGTGTTTTTCAGAAATATAGGCAAGGTCGCCGGTAAAGGTAAACTGCAGGTAGTTGTTCGGGTTGTTTTTTCCGGCGTTACGGTTAAACATCGAAAAATCAACTCCGGCCTTGCCTGTCAGGTAATTGGCTGTGTCCTGGCTGATCCTGGCCCGCTCAATGTTCAGTATCTGGGCTCTAAGCTCAGTTACAGTTCCAATTAATAAGATAATCAGCAGGAAAGTTAAGGTGAATTTTGGTGACGTCATGTTTTAGATCAGAAAGAAAAATTAGCACCACTTGCAAGAACTCCGGCGCTTTTAGCGGTTATACTTTGGGTACAGTATTGTAGCAACAATAAGCGTATACTATACAAGGCAATCGTAAACCGAGAAACAAAAGTAAGATACTATGGCAAGAAGTTCAATAAAGACGATCAGGATATTGCGCGAAACAGCCGGAAGAATAGCATCTGGCGCTCCGTACCAATGGGGCCACATGGGAAGCTGCAACTGCGGCCACCTGGCGCAAACAATTACAACGCATAGCAAAGGCGATATACACAAGGCAGCCATGACACGCTACGGAGACTGGGCAGAACAATTACGGGACTACTGCCCTGAAAGCGGCCTGCCCCTGGATGTAGTCATTGATAGGATGCTGGAGACCGGATTTACCCGAAATGATTTGGCACACCTGGAGCGACTATCGGATCCGGACGTTCTAAGTACTATCTCTCCTACTCCCAAAGCGCTCAGGCATAACGTGCGGGATGATGTGGTTTTATACTTAAACGCCTGGGCAAATCTGCTGGAGAAACAGCTCCTGGACCATGTAAGCTTACAGGAACTTCAGACAGAAAGCGTTCAAACTACAGCCGTGCTACTTGATGCATAAAAAATAAATGTAGAGTTTTGGGCATCTTAACCCATGCCCTATGACTACTACAGAAGAAGCTATTATACAAGAAACCGCAGCCTATGTACAGGAACTACTAACTGGTGAGGGTTCGGGACACGATTGGTGGCATATCTACCGTGTCTGGAATAATGCCCGGCACATTGCAGCAAAGGAAGCAGAAGCAAACCTCTTTATTGTAGAACTTGCGGCACTACTGCACGATATAGGTGATCATAAATTCCATAGCGGCGATGAAACAGTAGGGCCACGCATGGCAAAGGAATGGCTGGAAAAGTATACCTTATCACATACTAATATAGAACATGTTTGCACCATTATAAAAGACCTTTCCTTTAAGGGCGCAGGAACCACATCTGAGATGCAAAGTATAGAAGGCCAGATTGTGCAGGATGCAGACAGGTTAGATGCCATCGGAGCCATTGGCATTGCCAGAACCTTTGCCTACGGCGGCCATAAGAACAGGCAACTTTACGATCCTCATGTAAAACCTGAAATGCACGACTCCTTTGAGGCTTACAAGTCAAGCACTGCACCAACGATAAACCACTTCTACGAAAAGCTTTTACTCCTGAAAAACCGTATGCATACACATACTGCTAAAGAAATTGCAGCAGACCGGCACCGGTACATGGAAGATTTTCTGGAGCGGTTTTACCAGGAATGGGAAGGTGAGCGATAAACTGCTAACTGATAATTGGCTACGATATGAACCTTCAGTAAAGCTACTTATCGTTTCTACTTAAAGTTTAAGTTTAAATACTACAGTACTTAAAGATACTCCATTCTATGGTAGCTACTAAATGTCAGCCTATACTTAAGTAAACATCTTAATAAGCCATGCCTATTTAAGGAATTATCGTAAATGTTTATCTTTATCATACTTACTTAACCAGTATACATCTTAACAAGCAAGAACCCTCTAAATCTCACCTATGGAGATACCGTTACTCTCTGATGTCGCGATCATACTTGGACTGGCTGTAGTCGTAATCCTGTTTTTCCAGCGGTTTAAGCTGCCCACCATACTCGGTTTCCTGGTTACGGGCGTTATTGCAGGTCCCCACGGATTAAGTTTAATCGACGATATCCATAACATTGAGATGCTGGCGGAGATAGGCGTTATACTGCTGCTGTTTATTATCGGTATTGAGTTTTCGCTTCGCAACCTGGCCCTGATCAGAAGAACGGTACTTATTGGCGGAACCACGCAGGTATTAGCCACCATTGTACTAATAGCCGGTGTAATGCTGATACTGAATTTTAGCTTAGGCGAGGCTGTGTTTATGGGTTTCTTGATCTCGCTTAGCAGTACAGCCATCGTGCTTAAGCTACTACAGGACAAAGGCGAGATTAACAGTCCGCAGGGCAAAGTAGTGCTGGGTGTGCTTATATTCCAGGACATTATTGTGGTGCCGATGATGCTATTAACACCCTTGATGGCCGGCGGTACCCAAAATGTAGGCTTGCAGCTACTCCTGATGGGCTTGAAAGGTATATTTGTGGTGGTGTTTGTGCTTATTAGTGCCCGCTATTTGGTACCTAAGCTGCTTTATTTAGTAGCCCGCACCAGAAGCAAAGAGCTTTTTATACTTAGCATCGTCGTGATTTGCCTGGCTGTGGCCTGGCTAACATCCGGTTTAGGCTTATCGCTGGCGCTTGGCGCTTTTTTAGCTGGCCTTATCATTTCAGAATCAGAGTATAGCCACCAGGCTACCAGCAACATCATGCCTTTCCGGGAGATTTTTACAAGCTTCTTCTTTGTATCCATTGGCATGCTCCTCAACTTTGAGTTTATGCTGCAGCACATGCCGGTTATACTGGGGCTCACCATCGTAACTATGTTGCTAAAGGCCATTGTGGCAGCAATTGCAGGTCGCATTCTGAACTACCCAATGCGTATATCCATACTTGTGGGTTTGTCTCTTTTTCAGGTAGGTGAGTTCGCCTTTATACTTTCTAAAACAGGCATTGCCAATGGCGTGCTTACTCAGGAAACATATCAGTACTTTTTGTCTGTGTCGCTGCTAACAATGGCCATTTCCCCGTTTGTAATAGGTGCCTACCACCAGATAAGTTCTGCGCTAATCACCCGCTTTGGCCGCAGCGAAGAGCTAGACCCAATTGCCCCCACTGCAACGGGATCTCACGATGAACTAGAAAACCTGGAAGATCATGTGGTGATCATCGGCTATGGCATTAACGGACGAAATGTGGCTAAAGCAGCCAGGTATGCCAAAGTACCTTATGTGATTATTGAGTTAAATGCAGTTACCGTCCGGAAAGAAAAAGCCTTAGGTGAGCCGATAGTTTTCGGTGATGCTGTGCATGGCACCATTCTTTCGCATGTAAATATACATAAGGCCAGGGTTGTTGTAATTGCTGTTTCAGATCCTGTTGCCACAAAACTGACTATCTCTGAAATCAGAACCATAAGCGAGAAAGTACATATTATAGCCAGAACACGCTTTGTGCTGGAGATGGAAGAAAGCTTCAGGATTGGTGCAGATGAGGTTATCCCAGAAGAGCTGGAAACATCTATCGAAATTTTTACAAGAGTATTAACACGTTACCTTATTCCCCGAGACCAAATAGAGGCCTTTACCAATACAATCCGGGAAGACAACTATGACATGCTGCGAAGCCACAACGAACGCAGCGACAGCAACATGCTCAGCAACCTGAAACTGGAGCTGCCAGACATTGAGGTGGCAGGCCTGAGAGTTTATACTACCGATGAAGATCTTGTAGATAAACCGCTTATTGATGCGAATATCCGCAACAGGTTTAATGTAACCGTGGTTGCTATTAAACGAGACGATAAAATGCTGCTGGAAATAAACGCCGGCACCACCATTAAAACCAATGATATTGTGTATGTGGTAGGCAAGCCAGAGGACGTAATGCAGTTTAACGTGAAGCTACGAAAAGAGTAACTAACGGCAATAGCCGTGAACATAGCATACGCTTGCTACCGGTGTAAAAGCGCTAAAGTTTGGTCAATATTTCTGATACCTCCTCCTGCACTTTCCCAGAGCTTACACTAAAATTATTGAAGGCACCTTCTGTCCAACCTCTCCAAACAAGCTGCTTAGTAGATGGGCTAATCATGTCAATAATCAGGGTGCCGGACTTAAACAAGTCCACTGCTCTATAACCGGGAAGTCCTGCATCTGTATAATCGTAGCGGTAGCCACTCATGTAGCCGTAACTATACCCGAAGCCGGTAGCAAAGTTTTCCGGGTTATCTTTTTCTAGTGGTACAGGCACACTTATATCGTAAGCCAGCAACACATCAGGATTGTCATTAACTTTTCTGTAGCCCTTTTTTTGCAGCTCCGCCTCTATTGCCTGAGTTACATCCTCGTGCAGGTCTGCTTTGTAACCTTTGTCGTAAGCAGCCGGGGCAGCAGGTGCAGGCTGGTACCAGTTATAAGTGCGGTATAATTTTGTGTTAGCCCCTGGTGCAACAATGGCGCTGGTATTTTTTATACCTGAAGTAACCACACAAGCACTTAGGAGTAACACACAAACAATAGTGGCAGCTGTATTTAAAAGGCGATAGATTCTCATACTTTATCTGGTTTATGCTGTAACGAGGTATTTGGTGGTTGTAAGCCAACCAAAAGACAAAGGTACGTGCTATACTTGAGGTCTCAAATGCTAAACCTTTAGTAACATATCGATTAATTACCGAATACACACCACAGCCTTTGGCTCCTGTATTTACTATAACTATCCTTCCAAAGATTCAGAACATTTAGATTTAGAATAGTAACCCAACTGTAGCTAATACGTGTATGTGAGAGTAAAACAAAGCTATGCAATAGCAATAAAAAAATGAACATATCATCGCACGTTCCGTCACCTCCGCCAAAATGGGTGGAAAACTTTGCCCGCTTCGGTCTGGCTGCCAAAGGAGTAGTATATTGCCTGGTAGGTACCCTCGCATTTATGGCTGCATTTGAAATAGGAAGAAAGTCAACACAAAGCGCCGGGAAACAAGGTGTATTCCAGTTTATTTTGGAGCAGCCCTTTGGCAAGTGGCTACTGGCTATTGTAGCCATAGGCCTTGTGTGCTATACTTTGTGGCGCCTGATACAGGGTATAAAAGACACAGATAACAAAGGAACCGACGCCAAAGGTATTGCAAAACGCTTGCGCTTTGTATTTAGCGGTCTTGTGTATGGCGCACTTGCTTTCCTGGCGGCCCAGATGGTACTCGGAAACCGTAGCGGCAACGGGGGTAGCGGCGGCTCCAGACGAATGCTTGTAGGAGAGCTTTTACAACAGCCTTTCGGACAGTGGCTAGTTGGTATTTTGGCTGTAGGCACCATGGCTATAGGGCTTTACCAGATTTACTATGGCTTATCGGATAAGTATAAGAAAAATGTACAAGGAGCAGGCCTTAAGCACGATATGGAGACAAAACTTGTACGCATGGGCAAAATAGGGTACATAGCAAGAGGTGTTGTTTGGATCGTGATCGGCTACTTATTTCTTAAAGCAGCACTTTCATCCAACGCGCAAGAAGCCGGTAGCAGCAGCCAGGCTTTCCAGTTTTTAGAGACTTCTTCTTACGGGTCTTTTTTGTTAGGTGCCGTGGCCGTGGGACTTATATTTTACGGCGCTTTTATGTTTATGAGGGCCAAGTACCAGCCTATCGGCACCAGCTGATTTAAGTTTAGCATAAAAGAGGATGTGCCCGTGAAACTACTCTTCTACTTTTACTTTCTCACTGCTTTAGTATCAGTATAAACCTGTAGGTAAACAACTTACAATTACCTTTCGATATTTCTACTTTAAGTAAGATAAAAGCATATTTGTTCTTTAAAAATAATGCCACAAAATACAATTAATAGTATCTTTGAATGCCTAAACACTATGTGGCAATTTTTAAATGAAAAATACGCCCTTTAAGATTTTTATTCTGGACGATGATGTTTGGTATAGCGAATTACTGGAGTATCATCTGTCCCTGAACCCTGACTACGAACTTAAAAAGTTTCATTCTGCTAAAGAGTGCCTTGCCAGCCTGTACGAGCGCCCCAATGTAATCACGCTGGATTATTCGCTGCCCGACAAGAACGGAGACGAGGTACTTAAAAGTATAAAGGAACAAAACCCCGACACACAGGTGGTCATCATTTCTGGTCAGGAAGACGTGGCTACTGCCGTAGATCTGTTAAAGAAAGGTGCTTACGATTACCTTGTGAAAGACGAGGAAACGCCGGAGCGCCTTTGGAACACTATTAACAAGATCCGTGAAAATGTTTCGCTGCGCGAGGAGATCAGCCAGCTGCGCGAGGAGATCGGGCAAAAGTATGACTTCAGCAAAGTAATCATTGGCAACAGCGAACCCATTAAACGTGTGTTTGCCATGATGGACAAGGCCACCAAAACTAACATAACAGTATCTATAAACGGAGAGACTGGCACAGGTAAGGAGCTTGTAGCCAAGGCTATACATTACAACAGCACGCGCAAAAAAGCCCCGTATGTTGCCGTAAACGTAGCAGCAATTCCTAAAGAGCTTATCGAGAGCGAACTGTTTGGACATGAGAAAGGTGCTTTTACAGGTGCCGTTTCGCGTAGGTTAGGCAGGTTTGAAGAGGCCAACAAGGGCACTATTTTCCTGGATGAGATTGGGGAACTGGATGTAAGCCTGCAGGCAAAACTACTGCGTGTACTACAGGAAAAAGAGATTACTCGCGTTGGCGGTAATAGTGTGGTGCCTGTAGATGTGCGCATTATTGTAGCTACGCATAAAAACCTGGCCGAAGAAGTAAAGAAAGGCACTTTTAGAGAAGACCTTTACTACCGTTTACTGGGCCTGCCTTTACTATTACCCCCACTCCGCGAAAGAGGCAGCGATATACTGGTGCTGGCCAAATACTTTATCGATGCGTTTGCTAAAGAAAACAACCTACTCAGAAAAAGCCTATCTGAGAAGGCACAGAAGAAGCTTGTCTCCTACTCTTTTCCTGGCAACGTGCGCGAGCTGAAGGCTGTTGTGGAACTAGCGGTGGTGCTGTCTGATGAAGAGCAGATACAGGAGCATGATATTAACCTCACTGCGAGCAACACGCAAAAAGACTTCCTGTCAACAGAGCGAACACTGAAGGAATATACCACCGAAATTATTCAGCGATTCCTGGAGAAGTATGATTACAATGTATTGTACGTAGCTGATAAGTTAGACATCGGTAAGTCTACCATCTACAGGATGATTAAAAATAATGAGTTGATTTTGCGCTAAGAAATCAAATAACAAGAACTAAAGCCTCAGCCAAAAGCTGGGGCTTTAGTTCTTGTTATTTGACCAGCCTTTGGAGGCAGACAATTATACTTTACCGATGCCAAAATGGGTTAATGCAACAAAATTGCGTCACATACTTTAAATTGAATCATTTGCCATACAATTGGTTTATCTTGTACACGTTAATCTCACTTGAATGGAAATAGGTCAGGAAGTAGCGGAACTGCGGCAGCAGCTAGAATTAGAAAAGGCTGCGAGGCAAGCCGCTGAAAGCGTAGCCATCGCACAAGCTTCTTTAATTGGAGCACTAATGCAGCAGGAACCTTCCGGAGCACCCACACACAATGGTCTCCCTTCTTCAGCCATTTTACTTAAGTATAGCACAGCAGGCACAGTATCTGGAGTAAACGAGGCTGGTAAGAGCTTTCTGAATACTACTCCAGATGAAAGCAAAACTGAATTAGCGCAACTTTTAGAGCTAAACACACAGAAGCTTAACAGCACTGATAATATCCCACTGCAGGTACAGTTTGATCAAAACCACTATCATCTTTTTATTGCCCCACTCCCTTCCGACAATGGCTATGCCATTTATATGGCAGACCTTATGGCCCAACGCAAATCAGAGAAGGCACTTCAGGAGAGCAGAAATTTTATCAATAACGTAGCGCATACTATCCCTAACATTCTTTATATATATGATCTGGAGGAAAGTAAGAATGTATACTTAAATGAACACATTAAAAGTGTGTTGGGATACACTGATGCTGATGTAGCCTCTATTACCAGAGACATGCTTCGCACAATTATACTTCCGGAAGATACTGTAAGACTGTACCGGCACGTAAATAAAATGCGCCATGCTGCAGACGGAGATGTTAAGGAAGTAGAATATAGCGTTAGGTGTAAAAACGGTACTACCAAGGTTCTTTTTTGTAGAGAAAGCGTATTCAGGCGAAATGCAAACGGGCAGGTTAAGCAGATTATTGGCTCTGCCGGCGATATTACCACCCTTAAAAAGCAACGAAAGGAGCTACTACGCCAAAAAGACTTTTACGAAGCTATCCTGAACCACATACCCTCCGACGTTGCTGTGTATAACAATAAACTGGAGTATGTTTTCTTGAATCCAGCAGCTGTAAAAGACCCGGAGCTACGTAAATGGATAATCGGAAAGACCAACGAAGACTATAGTCGGCACCGTGGTGTACCTATAGAAAGAATGCAGCAGCGCAGCAAACACCTGCAGCAAGCGCTAGAGCTAAAAACGCAGGTAGAGTTCGAAGAAACCTTGCTGAACAAATCTGGAACGGAACAGCATTTTTTGAGAAGGCTGAACCCCGTGCTTAACAGCAATAATGAGGTGGAACTCGTAATCGGGCACGGCCTTAATATAACGGAGCTGAGGAAGGTACAGGAAAGCATTTTAGCCAGTGAGGCAAAGAATAGAGCTATACTTGCTGCTATTCCCGATCTGATGTTTATCATTGACAGTGACGGCCGCTACGTAGACATGAACAATGTGGTGCAATACCACATGCTTGTACCAAAAGAGCAAGTGATTGGCAGCTATGTAACCGAGTTGCTGCCACAGCACCTGTCTACCATGGTTATGAATAAGCTGCAGCGCGTTATAACCACAGGCCAGTCAGAGAAACTGGAGTACGAGCTAAGTTTTGAGGAGGGCACCCGCTATTACGAAGGCCGACTGCTAAAGTACAGTGAAAACGAGGTATTAACTATAATCCGGGATACTACAGAGGAGCGCAATGCCGCTGTTCAGGTAAAAGAAAAAAATGAATTTATCAGGCAGGTAATTGACACGAGCCCCAGCCTGATCTTTGTTAAAAATGCAACTGGGCAGTTTTCGCTGGCAAATGCCGAGTGTGCCAGGCTTTTTGGCAAATCCGTGGATGAAATAGTAAGCTCCTCCGCCTCCAGTCTTTACTCATCTGAAGAGGAAGCTGAGTTTTATAGCACTATTGATAAACAAGTAATTGAGCTTAACACCGAAGTTAGAGTAGACGAAAAGTTTACAATGGAAAACGGTGAGGTTATGTGGTTTAACACGATAAAAAAACCACTGTTAACGAATACCGGCGAAGTACAGGTACTGGGCATCTCCACTAACATCACAGAGCAGCGCCAGGCCAAGCAGCGCCTACAGGAAAGCGAGGAACTTTTCAGGCTACTTTCAGAGAACTCCAAAGACCTGATAAGTCTGCACGAGCCGGATGGCCGCTATCTTTATATTTCCAAAGCTTGTAAAGAATTGCTAGGCTACGAACCGGAGGAACTGATCGGCCAGATGCCACTGGATATAATTCACCCGGAAGACCTTAACTTAGTTAAAAGCAAGGCTAATGTGCAGTATCTGCTTGAACATAAAAACGTTTTAATACAGCATAGGCTTAACCGCAAAGATGGTACGGAGCAGTGGGTAGAAACCAATTTAAAACCCATATTCAATGCTGCAGGCGAGGTCTCCAAAATACAGTCGGCTGTTCGTGACATAACAGAAAGAAGAAAAGCAGAGGAAGCGTTAAAGGCCAGCGAAAAAAAATACCGTGACCTTATAAAGTATAGCCGAGCCTACTTCTGCACACATAATATGCAGGGTGTTTTGCAGGAGGTAAATCCTTACATGCTCGAAATGCTGGGTTATACAACTGAGGAGATGGTAGGCCATAACCTGATATCGTTCCTGCCGGAGCACCATCAGGTTAACTTCAGCATTTACCTTAAGGAGTTCAGGCAAAAGAACAATGTAGAGGGCGTTTTTACCGTACTGGACAAAGACAAAGAGGAACGTTACCTTTTTTACAAAAACTATAAGGTAGAGGAGCCTGACACCGAACCATATATTATCTGTATTGCCCAGGATATTACCGACAGAATGCATACCGAACTGGAGCTGAAACGAGCCAAAGAAGCTGCAGAAGAATCGGCGCGGGTAAAGGAGAATTTTTTGGCTAACATGAGCCATGAAATCCGCACCCCCATGAATGGTATTATGGGCATGGCCAGTCTTTTAAATAAAAGCCAGCTGAACCCAGTACAGAAGAACTATATCAAAATCATTCAGCAGTCTGCAGATAACCTGCTCGTGATCATTAACGACATCCTAGATATCGCTAAGATAGAAGCCGGAAGGCTGGAACTGGAAGAAATTCCCTTTGATATTACCGATACAATAAAGGCTGCCTACCAGACATTGATTTATAAAGCAGAGGAAAAAGAGCTGATATACCAGTTAAAGCCCCTGCAACTGGAACACCAGATATTGAACGGTGACCCATACCGGCTTAACCAGGTGCTTTTAAACTTGCTTAACAATGCCATTAAATTCACTGAAAATGGAAATGTTACTCTAAGCAGCCAGGTGTTAGAAGAAACAGAAGACAAACTGACACTTGAGTTCACTGTATCAGATACAGGTATTGGCATACCTCCCGATAAAATGGAGTATATCTTTGAAGGGTTTTCACAAGCTTACTCAAGCACTACCCGTAAGTATGGTGGCTCAGGCCTTGGCTTAAGCATTTGCCGAAACCTGGTACAAATGCAAGGTGGTAAGATTTGGGTTGAGAGCGAAGAAGGTAATGGAAGCGCCTTTAAATTTGTGATAACTTATACAAAGTATAAAAAAGGCGATTTTTTAAAGCCAGAGAGAGAATCCATAGACTTTACCAGCCTGAAAGGCACAAAGGTGCTTTTAGCCGAAGATAACGAAGTAAATATTTTCTTAGCAAAATCGATTATGGAGGGTTGGCTCTTTGATGTTGATGTTGCCTATAATGGAAGAGAAGCCGTGGAATTATCTCAGAAAAACACTTATGATCTGATTTTAATGGATATTCAGATGCCGGAACTCAGTGGAATAGACGCCACGCACAGCATCCGATCAAATTCAGATAAATCTAAATCCAGTGTTCCCATTATAGCTTTAACAGCCAATGCCCTAAAAGGTGATGCTGAAAAATACCTTAGCGTGGGAATGAACGCCTATATTTCTAAACCTTTTGAGGAAGAAGAGCTTTATCTTAAAATAGCTAATGCTTTGCTACACAAACTGGTAAAGAGTGAGCATATAGTGCCAACAGATAAACAGGAAGAAGTGGCTACTCCCCTTGAACCTTTATACGACCTGACCATGCTGCACAAGATGTCGCGGGGTAACGAGGCGTTTATACAGCGCGCTAAAAAGCTATTTTTAAGTACCGTACCTGAAACCTTAGATGATATAAGCCAGAAGCAGCTTACGCACGATTGGGCCGGTGTGAGTGCCGCTGCACATAAACTAAAGTCTACAATTGATACTTTGCGCATCGAAAAGCTGAAGGAGGTGATCCGGCAAATTGAGTCGGATGCGAAAACACAGGAAAACCTGGAGGAGGTAACTGAAAAAATTGCTGTTTTAAATGAAGTTATGCATAAGGTACTGGAGCAAATGAGATCTGAAGTATAAAATTTAACTATAGTTAAAAACCATCGTAAAGTCCTTGTACTACATACTGGTACAGGGACTTTGCTTTTTACCGCTAAGCTTTTCATTTTTATACTTACCAGCAATTCTCTATAGCCCAAAATAGAGCAGAAGCAAAGAATACAGCCCTGCATCTGTTATTCCTTAATAAAACACTATGCAACACCCACTCCCAGACCTTAACCAGATCGTTTCCTTCAGGCATGACTTGCACAAGCACCCGGAGTTGTCGGGCAAAGAAATTGAAACCGCTAAACGTATTGAAACCTTTCTGGCTCAGTTTAAACCAGATACTGTATTAACCGGAATTGGTGGCACGGGTGTGATAGCTGTATTTAATGGCACTACAGAAGGCGGCCCAACAGTACTATTCCGGGCAGATACGGATGCTTTACCAATCCAGGAAACCAATAACCTAAAGTATACATCTAGCACAGCAGGCGTCAGCCACAAATGCGGGCACGATGGGCATACCGCTATACTAGCAGGCCTGGCACAACTGCTCTCTCATAAGCCTCTCACAAAAGGCAGAGTTATACTTCTATTTCAGCCGGCTGAAGAAACAGGCCAGGGTGCTTATGCAGTTTTAAATGACGAGAGGTTTCAGGGCCTTCAACCTGACTTTGTTTTTGCACTGCATAACCTACCAGGCTATCCGGAGAACCAGGTTGTAACACGTGCTAAGTCCTTTGCAGCTGCCTCCACAGGTATGGTTGTAGCGCTTTATGGTAAGTCGTCGCATGCAGCGGAGCCCGAAAACGGAGTTAACCCCGGACAAGCAATGGCAGAACTTATACTTGCCTTCAATAATATCATACTTGAAAAAAGCCGCTTTCAGGATCTTACATTGCTTACCGTCATTCACGCCAGATTAGGAGAGATTGCGTTTGGCACTAACCCAGGTTTTGCCACCGTAATGGCCACCCTCCGCTCCTACCAACAAGCCGATTTAAACCTGCTTAAAAATATAACAGCAAAAACTGTAAAAGACACTGCAGAAAAGTATAACCTAACATTTGACATCAGCTTTACAGAAGAATTTCCGGCTACTGTTAACGATGATACTGCTGTTACGCTTATAACAAAGGCAGCGCAAAAGCTAGAACTAGATGTGCAGCAGGCCGTACATCCGTTTAAGTGGTCTGAGGACTTTGGGTATTTTACAGAGAAGTATAAAGGGGCAATGTTCGGGTTGGGTGCAGGTATGCATCACCCTCAACTGCACCATGCTAACTACGATTTCCCAGACCAGCTTATACCTACTGGCGCTGCTTTATTTTATACTATCGCAGCTGACATCATGAATGGATAACACACTATGTTTCACAGTTCTTATATTGAGTTAAGTAAATCAGCACTTCAAAATAACATCACCTTTTTAAAGCAACAGATTGGGCCTGGTGTTAAGCTTTCTTCCGTAATTAAAGGCAACGCCTATGGACACGGCATAGAACCGTTTGGCTCTCTTGCACAGCAATGCGGCGTAGACCATTTCTCCGTTTTCAGCGCAGATGAGGCACAGCGACTGTATGCTGCTTTGCTACAACCAGCCACCATTGTTATAATGGGCTTTCTAGACAATGATGAACTGGAATGGGCTATACAGCACGAGTTGGAGTTTTTTGTTTTTGAGCCGGATAGACTAGAGGCTGCTGCCAAAACTGCCAAAGCGCTGGGCAAGAAAGCTGTCATACACCTGGAACTTGAAACCGGAATGCACAGAACAGGCTTTGACACTGGTTACCTGCCTGCTGTTCAAACCTTGCTTAACAACTATAGTGATCATGTGCATTTAAAAGGTATTTGTACGCACTTTGCCGGTGCCGAGAGCTTTCAGAACCATCAGAGGGTAACAGCCCAGCTTGAGCGATTTATAGAGCAGGTAAAGCAGCTACAGGCAACGGGTTTACAGGCAGAGCAACTGCATACGGCATCGTCAGCTGCTACCATAAGCTATCCTCAAAGCCGTTTTGATTTAGTGCGTGTAGGCATTATGCAATATGGCTTTTGGCCCAGCCCCGAAACTTATACTTACTACACTAGCCAAAACAAAGAACAAAATGACCCGCTGCAACGCCTGATTAACTGGAAAAGCCGGATTATGACCCTTAAGCAGGTAGCGCAAGGAGACTACATTGGGTACGGCACCACGTTTAAAGCACCAAGAGACATGGTTTTGGCCATCGTGCCTGTAGGTTATGCCTGGGGGTACAGCCGGAGCTTAAGTAACCAGGGGCAGGTGCTGATAAGAGGCCATCGTGCAGGAGTGGTTGGTATAGTGAGCATGAACGTGCTTACAGTGGATGTGACAGATATACCCGATGTAACTCAGGGCGATGAAGTCGTACTGCTTGGCAAGCAGAAAGACCAAAGTATAAGTGTGGCCTCATTTGCAGAACTAAGCACGCAACTAAACTATGAACTACTCACCCGCCTACCACTAAACATACCCCGCCTAATTGTAGATTAAAATGAGCGGAAGTGATAAATTATTTAAAGCTTTTGAAGTGGTACCCGCAGTTAAAGCAATAACTAGCCTCGGGTAGATGCCCTTCTTTGTGACAGTTCGGGCATACTTTAGTTAAAGCTAAAGCATCTCTTTCCGTTTTTGCCAGCTCTACTGATACAATGCCGGTAGGCACCGCTATGATACCGTAACCCATAATCATGATAAAACTGGCCAGTATCTGTCCCAATGGAGTTTGTGGAGCTATATCGCCATATCCTACTGTGGTCAGGGTAACGATGGTCCAGTAAATGCTTATGGGTATGCTGGTAAATCCACTTTTAGCTCCCTCAATAATATACATAGCTGAGCCTACAATTACTATTACCGTCAGCACTACCCCCAGAAACACCATAATTTTTGTTACACTCGCTCTCAAAGCTTTTGAAAGCACCTGCCCTTCGTTTATAAAACGGGTAAGCTTAAAAATACGTGCCACCCGCAACAGGCGCAGCACTCTTATCACCAGGAAGTACTGTGAGCCAAGTATAATCAGGCTTAAATAAGTAGGAATGATTGAAAGTAAATCTACAATACCAAAAAAAGAAAATATGTACTTAGATGGCTTAGGTGAGCTGTATATCCTCAAGAAGTACTCTATGGTGAAAATAATGGTAAAAATCCACTCCAGCGCTATAAACAGTGTTAAGTAATTGCGCCTTAGCTCCACCACACTCTCCAGCGTAACTACTGTTACACTGCTGAGGATTAGTACCAATAGTGAGATATCGAAAGCCTTGCCAAGCGGTGTCTCTGCCTCAAAAATGATCTTATAGATCCTCTTCCGCAAACTTTCCTTATTTGCTACAGCCATGTTTTATACCGTGTGATATTATACTCAAAGCTGCAATATACTTAATCTTGGGCAGGAGGCTTTATACTTAACAACTGTAAGTTTTTCTGCAGCACCTGCATCTGGTTAAGTTCTTTTACCTGAACATTCACTCTTTCCCGGTCTGATGTGTTCATTATTCCCTTATCAGCGTCCTGCAGCAAAACCAGGATCTCTTTATATAAAACAGGCTTCAGGTGAGGGTGCTTCTCCACTTTAAAAAGCAGGCTACGGAATAGGTAAAGTATACGAAGCACAACAACACAACTTTCTTTACTGTACAACCTGATCGGGCTGAGGCACAAATCCATCAAATGCTCAAAAGTTTCCTGCAGAAAAATAACACGTCCTTCCCCGTCCTTATCACAAAGCACTTTTTCATCTGTCAGCTGCATCCGGAGTACGAAGAGGTCAGTGAGGTAGTCAATTGCCTTGATGGCGGTGCCAGGGTCATTCAGGCTAGGGCTCAGGGCTCTGATAGCACTTTCAGTTATATGCTTGAAGCCGAAAAGATAGTTTACATCGGGTCTTTCTTCGCGGTAAAAGTTAAGGTGCACGAAAAGCGCGTCTCTAAACTCTTCAGCATCCGGAAGCATCTTGTTCACCTTTGCGAAGGGAATACCATTTATAATAAAATTACCTAAAGGCTGCTCAAAACAAAGCACCACCCCATACTTCTTGCACAGTTCCAGAACACTTTCAGTCTCCATACTTTGAAGATAGCCAGTTTGGCTGCTCAGTACCGGATACCACTGCCCACCTGCACCAGGCCTTTCTAGAACCACACCTCCATCGTGCTTTATTTCATTTTTAAGTTTCTCACGCGTCACCTCATAAATACTCTCAAGTATACTTTCTATCTGTATAGATAAAGAGATGGAATGTATAAAGTATACAAAGAAACCAAGGCAAAGAATGGTAAAGCACATGGCTAGAAATATGGAGAAGCCCGGCAACGGGATGCCATAATAATCTGAATGCACATTTACCATGACAATCAGCGTGTAGATGAGGGTGCCCAGGTAAAGGCCCATTACACGTTGGTTAGACTTATAGGAGATTAGACCAGGAATTACCCTAGGCGTAAAGTTGGAACTGGCTTGGTTAAGCACCAGCATAACCATGGTAAAACTGAAAACTGTCAGGGATATAATGCCTGTTGTGATAGAACTAAGTATCAACCTGGCGGTTTCGCTGTTGCTGATGATCACAAATGATATGTCATCTTTTAGAACCTTGCTTATACCCAGGGTTTCGAGGTATAGCATTACCAAAGCCAGTAACGCGAAACAAAAGGAAATCAGGGTTGGGTAGAACCCTATACTGTTCACAATGTAGTAATATGCAAATCTAATTTTGCTGTAGATTTTCTTCATCTGCCAGGTGTTGCTGCATGCAATTTAATTTAGATGTACTCATGCAAGCTTTAGTAAGTTTAGCAGAAGCGTATTTGTAGTCTAATTTTACCTGTAAACAGCAACAATTTTTATGGTTTGTAGGCCATAAATGTTTTATCACTGTAGAAAATCACGATCTGCTCAATAGTTTTTTCGGATCTTTCAGCGTCAGAAATAGCAGGTTCGGCTTTATCTTCATTTTGTACTTTAACCACATCATTAACCGTGGATTTGGCTGGATTATCTGTTTGTGTGCTATCAATTGCTAAATTAGGTGCCTTATTTACAGGTGCAACAACTGGTGCTAACTGTTTTAGCATATCCCCTTCACCAAGCAACACCCATCTTAAGTCTATCTCAGGAAATACAGCTACAATTTTAGTCACTACTTCAAGGCTAGGTTTATTTCTACCACTGAGAATGTGGCTCATAACAGCTCTTGGTACCTCAACATGATCAGCAAACTGTGTTGAACTCATACTCACAAATTCCATTATTTTCTTGATACGCTCCGTCATATAATGTAATATAAGGTGTTTACATAAATATATACAAATGTAATACTTTGTGCTTATACTTTTGAAAATCATTCATCAATATCAGAACATATACTTAAATAAAAACTTAAGATATATACCTTATTAATCAAATGCTTAATATTTTATAATATTTATAATCAATTAAAAATACTCAATTTACATTTGTATATACATTTGTAAACAGTATATTAATTTCCATTTAAACTAAGGGTATATATTATTATCACTTATTAATCAAGCTCTTATGTTCTAGCTTGAAGTATAGCAGTTAAGTATTACCCTGACAGCCTGGCAGATAAAAAAAAGGCTTTGTGGATAAACCGAGTTATCCACAAAGCCTTAATTTGTTATGCTACAGCACTTTACTTATTGATGTTACATTAATAGTGTATGCTAATACATTCTCAATAAAATCTATAAAGAGTCAGTGCTATTTATGTTGCTGTTTGTTCCATCAAAGGATTTTAGTGCAATGAAGAAATTGAATTGTACTTTATACATTTTAAGAAGCCATCATAAACCTTAAACTTGATCCTGAAGATTTTACCTTACCAGCAACACGCCATTCATTTTTTGCCAGTGGCCAGGATAGGTACAAACAAAGCTGTACATGCCGGAGTCTGTGGGAGCAGTAAATTCTAGTTCTACAGTTTGCCCGGGTAAAGCTAGTGGAGATGCAGCTAACACTACCTCGCTTTCCGGTACGTAATTTCCTGGAGCCCCCACCTTGGCTCCTGCCAATGCCACAAGTTTATACTTATCTGGTTGGGTAAACACTATGTTATGGATCATTGATTGTTCTGTACCTTCGTTTATCAAAGTAAGCTTTACCAATGTGCCCGGTTTAACTTCTATTGTGTCCTGGTCATAAGACATTTCTTCCAGGGTGTTGCCTATTGCTTTTATGGTTATCTCCTCTACATGCTGAAGCGTTGTGTCTAGCTCTTCTTCTGTCAGTGCGGCACCGGAAGTATCAGCAGTGCTTACTACTTCATCAGTACCCGCTGGGCCGGTACCAGAATTACAGCCAACAAACCAGCAGGCACTGAATATAAAGAGTATTAAACTTAGCTTTCTCATGATTCAATTTATGTTGAATATGGGGCTAATAGGCAAGCCTACCCAAAGTACTCCTGTTCCAGTTTCTTATCGTGGCCATAAATATCATCTCTGAAGTGAACATTGCCCTGCTCGTCGGCCCAGCTGGTAAAGTATACAATGTACACCTGCACCCGCTTTGGCAAGGTTACCCAGGTTTCTTCTCCCCCGTTAATTGTTTCCCGGATGCGATTCTCGTTCCATTCCGGCATATCTGCCACCATGTATTTGGCAAGTTCTATTGGTTTTTCAAGCCTTACACAACCATGGCTAAAGTCACGTTGGTTTTGGCTAAACAGAGCATCAGCAGGTGTGTCGTGCAGGTAAACATTATACTCGTTGGGGAACAGGAATTTTACATCTCCTAGAGAGTTTTTTGAACCGGGGCGCTGCCTTACCATATACGGAAAGTTCTTCTCCGTTACATTTCCCCAGTCAATAGAGGAAGGGTCTATCTGCTTTGGATTTTTTTCTTTTGTAACTACCTCCATGTTCTGAGAGGCGAGATAATTAGAATTACGAAGAATGGCTGGTTTAATCTCCCGCTCTACAATACTGTTTGGTACGTTCCAGTAAGGTGCCATAACCACATACTCTAGCTTATCACTGAATATTGGTGTAGAGTTCATGGTCTTTCCGACAATTACACGCATATTCATTACCTCTTGGTATTTGCGCTCCGCCTCCGGGTCGTTTTCAGGATCTTCGTAAATGTACAGTTTATACTCTGGTATATTAACCCAAATATACTTCTGATCAAGGCTCTTTGGCACCATACGTTTTGGTATCCAGCGCCAGCGTTCCATATTAATCATTATCTGATCTATACGGTCTGTAATCGGCACGTTAAGCTGCTTAAGAGTATTGCCACCAACCAAGCCATCCTCTGCCAGGCCGTGCAGCATCTGAAACTTCTTAACCTGCTTCTCTAGGTTCTCATCAAACAGGCGCATTTTCGGATCCGACCCATTAATAGCTTGCTCAGGGTTCAGGCGTTTGCGAAGGGTAACAACTGCCGCTGCCGTGTCGCCTTTAGCCAGCGATTTTCTCTTACCTAATTCTACTTTAGGCCATCCACCCTTTTCCTCAATCGCTCTATACTTTGCCAGGGCGTTGCGCAAATTCGCATATCCAGCGTGCAACGCATCAAACTCATAGTAGGGATAGGTGCTATCCCGCTCCTTTAAAATGGTCTGTAATGCCTTGTGCAGTTTAATCTTGTTCTTTTTTACATCCCAGCTAACACTGCCTACTTCCTGCGGATTAACTCTTCCCCTGTAAAAGTCAGAAGCGTAGTTAAAGTATGAGCCGGTAAGTGCCAGGTCTATTTTCTTTTGGAGCTCCAAACGAGCAGAGTCTCTCCTGCCCATGCCTTCATAGGCTTTAAACAAAGAGTCAAAAGCAACAATTTTGTAATTTTTAGGCTGAAGCCCCTCTTTAGATGCCTGATCTATTACAGATAGAAATTTCTCAGCTTCCGGCACGAGCTCATTATCCCGAAACCAGGCAAGTTCATAATCCCTGTCTCCGTAAAACAAGTACATCAGTTCAGCGTGCTTGTTAAAGGTTGGCTGCTGCTGCAGATAGTCTTCTATGTATAAACTATCTGTTTTAGCCTGTGGC
The DNA here is from genome assembly GCF_037892465.1 of Pontibacter sp. H249. Taxonomy (NCBI): domain Bacteria; kingdom Pseudomonadati; phylum Bacteroidota; class Cytophagia; order Cytophagales; family Hymenobacteraceae; genus Pontibacter; species Pontibacter sp. H249. Next base: position 53,652 of record NZ_JBBKTR010000004.1, read on the forward strand.
AGCGTTTTTAGTCTATCCAACAAACCTGTTCCTTCAGCCTCTCCGGCTTCAGATTCATTATTAGAGTTATTACAGCCTGCAAATACAAACACCACTGCTAGTGCAAGTAGGGAAGTCAATGTAGATTTTATATGATAAGGGTACATATGATATTTATTTAGATACACAGTACAGCTGCCGTTAGCAACCTAACTGATTTTTTAACACAATTAATTTATTAGATTAATACAATTAATGCATCCAGATTATTGTTATATAGATATTCTAGCTATATGTACTTTAAAACAGTACAAAATGTTATAATTAGAGATATAGCTTTTGGCCATAGCCTTTCGTTATTAATTTATACGTGCAACAGGGTAATTGAAAGTATAAAAAGCCACTTAACACCCTTAAGAGTAACCCATCTCAGCCTCTCAGTTTGCCAAATGGCTTAATTTATGCCTATCTTAGTACATTAGACATCCATAAAACCTATGAGACCATACCAACGTTGCTTACTTGGCTTAAGCATGGCAGGCGCCTTACAGCTTGCCTCCTGTACATCACAACCTACAAAAGACGGCGACACTATGACAACAGAACAATCCGCTACTGAGAAAATACCGGCAGATGCTCACAGTTACGCCAACGCGGCAGAGGCCATTGCCAAACACTTAGACCTGGACATACAGGTAAATTTCGACCAGAAAACTATTAGCGGAACGGCATCTTACCTGATCGAGAACCTGACTGGAACGGATAGGATCATTTTTGACAGCAGAGGCCTGCAAATCGAAAAAGTATACTTAGGCGACGACATGACGGAAACCACCTTCCAACTGGGTGAGTCAAATCCGTTTTTGGGACAGCCGCTAACAGTGAACATTAAACCAGATACTAAAAAGGTAACAATAAAGTATAAAACCTCTCCGGATGCAGCAGCCTTACAGTGGCTTAACCCGCAACAGACTGCCGGCAAAAAGCATCCGTTCCTGTTTACGCAGTCGCAGGCTATACTTGCCCGCACCTGGATCCCAATACAAGACAGCCCTGGCGTACGCATCACATACAACGCAAAAGTTAAGGTGCCTAAAGAACTTCTTGCTGTTATGAGCGCTGAGAACCCTGTAGAAAAGAACAATACAGGCGAGTATACTTTTGAAATGAAGCAGCCAATCCCATCTTACCTGATGGCCCTTTCTGTGGGTGATCTGGTGTTTGAAAAAGTTGGCCCGCAGACAGGCATTTATGCAGAGCCTGCCACCATTAAAGCCGCTGCCTATGAGTTTGCAGAGATGGATAAGATGTTGGTGGCCGCCGAAAAAATCTATGGCAAGTATCGCTGGGATCGTTACGACTTACTGGTGCTTCCTCCTTCGTTCCCGTTTGGCGGCATGGAAAATCCTCGTTTAACCTTTGTTACACCAACCGTTTTGGCTAAAGACAGATCGCTTACCAGCCTGATTGCACACGAGTTGGCACACAGCTGGAGCGGCAACCTGGTAACTAACGCCACCTGGGATGATTTCTGGCTGAACGAAGGATTTACCGTATACTTTGAGCGCCGCATTATGGAGGAGTTGTACGGCAAGGAGTATGCAGACATGCTGAATGTACTGGGTTACCAGGACCTGCAACATACCATCGCCGATAAAGGTGCAGACAGCCCAGACACGCATTTGAAGTTAGATTTAGAAGGCCGCGATCCGGATGAAGGACTAACGGACATTGCATATGAGAAGGGTAATTTCTTTTTGCAGAACATTGAAAAAGCAGTAGGCCGTGAGCGCTTCGATGAGTTTGTAAATAACTACTTTAACACTTTTGCTTTCCAAAGCACCGATACCGATAAGTTCCTGGATTTTCTGCGCAAAGAGTTGATTAAAGGCGATGAAGAGTTGGCTCAAAAGATAAACATCGAAGGCTGGGTATACTCTCCGGGTCTGCCAGCTAGTTTCGAGAAGCCTACATCTGTACGCTTTGCAAAGGTAGAAGAGGCTTATAATGCCTGGAAAGCCGGAAAAGCTGCCGCACAACTTAATACCAAAGACTGGTCGAGCCACGAATGGCTGCACTTTATTCGTATGTTACCAGAAAACATGAGCCAGCAACAGATGGCAGATTTGGATAAGGCCTTCAACTTTACAAACTCGGGTAACTCTGAGGTGCTGGCGGCCTGGTTTATACATGCCATCAACAACAACTATACTACTGCTGATAAAGCTCTAGAAACGTTCCTGACTAATGTTGGCCGTCGTAAGTTCTTAGTTCCGATTTACAAGGCGCTGAATGCAACACCAGAAGGTAAGAAAAAGGCGCTGGCTATTTATGCCAAAGCCAGACCAAACTACCATGCTGTATCTACTGTTACACTAGATGAGTTGCTGAAGTAATAAAGTATAGTTTATACTAAACAGTAAAGCCCGGCCTATCAGGTCGGGCTTTACTGTTTCTATTTAAAAAGCGAAAACTCTGTCACTTTCATTAACCTGCTTGGGTAAGCCAGGCGAAAGTACAGAGTTTTTTCAATATCGCTTTAGAGCTCCTGTTTAACCAGGGTTCTAAATTTATCTTTCAGCTCTAATATTAACAGCTTGTTCTGCTATTTCTGTCAGAAGTGCATCAGTCTGTTTTTCTTCCTCCAGCGTCATCTCCAGTTGCTTTACAACATCCTGCATTCCTAACTGGCTTGCATACGTTCGAACAGTACCATAAGCAGCAATCTCATAATGCTCTACGCGTTGTGCGCAGGCTATAAGCGCGGCATCCATTACACTTTGGTCTGCACGCTCACTCATCATCGATTCACACTCCTTAATGATACCCTCCATGGCTTTGCACTTCTCTCCTGTTGCCTTTTGTCCAACCATCTCAAAAACTTTATCTAAACGCTGTATCTGCTGCTCAGTAACTTTCAGGTGGTCCTGGAAAGCCATTCTAAGCCGGTCAGATGAGCAGGCTTCCATCATCTTAGGAAGCGCTTTTGTAATCTGCTGTTCAGCGTTGTAAATGTCTTTAAGTTCGTGGATTAATAGGTCTTTCAAATTGTTTAGTTTCATAGCTTGGAAAGGTTACGCGTTAATAATGTTTGTTCTCTGGTCACTCGTGGCTATCTATACGGCAGCATGTATCCGGGGTTATAAATAATGTTATTTTTATTAGGCAACAGCAACTATACAACGGTAAATCGACCACAGCATATAACATATCTAATATCATATACCTGCCAATGTATATATTAGTAGTGTGGGATATAAAAGCGTTCTAAAGCTAAAATGTAATTTTTGAAACGATTTTCGCTGAAAACTGTACTCTTATCAGGAGAATTGATGCCTTAAGAGTAATTAAAGGTGAAATTATACTTTATGCTCTCATCAATCTACAAATCAAAACTACCCGAAGTGAATACACCAAAAGGAAAACTGATAGCAATTGGAGGCAATGAGGACAAGGGCAGTTACCCCAACCCAAAGTCTAAAAGAAAATATTACCTGGACTTTTTTGAGCTAGGCATTTTAAAACGCTTTATTCAGGAAATCCCAACAAAGAACCCAACAATAGAGGTAATAACAACAGCCTCCATGATTCCGGAAGAGGTTGGGGAACGTTACATTAGTGCCTTTGGCATTCTGGGCTGCGAAAAAATCAACCTCATGCATATCCGGGAGGAAGATGATGTACACAATCCAGAATATATTGAGCGCATTAGGAAGGCTGATGGCATTATGTTTAGCGGCGGAGACCAATCCAGAATTACACGCATTTTTAACGGTTCTGAGATCGTAGAAATCTTAAAAGACAGATATCAGCACGAGGAGTTTGTTGTGGCTGGGACAAGTGCCGGAGCCATGGCCATGTCTAAAGTAATGATTAAGGGTGGCAGCGCACCAGAATCACTTTTAAGAGGGGCAGTAAAGATCGGGCATGGCCTGAGTTTACTTGATAATGTAATCATAGATACGCACTTTGTGATCAGGGGGCGTTTTGGGAGGTTGATGGAAGCTGTAGTAACACACCCTAAAACAATAGGCATTGGTTTAGGTGAAGACACCGGTGTGCTTATAACAGAGGGCCACATAATTGAAACCATCGGCTCTAACCTGGTGGTAATTGCAGACAGCCACGAAATTAACTACACTAATGTAAATGAGGTTGAAATGGGCAGGCCGGTAGCAATATCAAACCTGATCATGCATGTACTGGCCAAAGGCAATGTGTATGATATTGAAACACGGGAGTTCTTTAAGGATGCAGCCGACTTTAAACCAGCAAGACTTCAGGTTTAAAGTCGGCTGCTATTAGCCATAGGTTCGGCAGCAGCTAGGTAACCTATACTTTTACCCCTCCCGGTAAATTGCCACAAAGGGCTCTTCATCATTTATCCTGCTTGCCCGATACATTCCTTCTGAATTAAAGGTAAGTGCAACATCGCCAGCTGGGCTTACAGCTATCAGTCCACCCTCACCGCCTAAATCTACTAGTTTCTTCAGTACCACCTCTTCACAAGCCTGCTGCAAAGTATAGCCTTTATATTCCATTAAACACGATACATCATAGGCAACCACGGCACGCATAAAATACTCGCCATGCCCGGTGCAGGAAATTGCGCAGGTGTTATTATTAGCATAAGTACCCGAACCTATTATAGGTGTATCTCCTATCCTGTTAAAGCGCTTGTTCGTCATGCCACCTGTAGAGGTAGCGGCAGCCACATTGCTTTCTCTGTCTACAGCAACTGCTCCAACTGTTCCAAATTTATCATCTACGTTTTCAGTATGGTCCAGCATAAAAAGATCGGAATCCCGTATCTCGGTCCATTGATCATACCGGAATTTGTTAAAGAAATACCGCTCGGGAGCAAACTCAATATCATGGTTAAGGGCAAACTCTTCGGCGCCATAACTACTGAGCATAACATGATCTGAGTGATTGATTACAGCCCGTGCTAGCTTAATGGGATTTTTTATATTTCTGACACCTGCTATAGAGCCTGCATCCAGGGTTTTTCCGCACATGATTGAGGCGTCCATCTCGTGTTTGCCCTCTTTTGTAAACACGGAGCCCCGACCAGCATTAAACAGTGGATTATCCTCCAGGTAGGCAACGGCAAGTTCTACGGCATCCATGGCATCTCCGCCATTTTTAAGAATGTTGTGGCCTGCCAGCAGCGCCTTTTCCAGCCCCGCCCTGAAAGCCTTGTCCTGATCGGCTGTTAAGGATGCTTTTGTAATGGTGCCTGCCCCACCGTGTATCGCGATAGCTATGTTTGACATATTAAATTTTTACAGTTTTGTGTACCGCTATAGCTTACGCCTACAACTATAAAGCAGTTAAGAATTTAGGTAAAGGCAAGTATATTTATGCAGAAATACTGTACTTTCAAGAACCTTTTTCAGCAGGAAAATAGTTATCTTTGTTCTTAACTAGATAACTTATTTTAAAAGATTAATTATGTCGTTTGATATCCAAGGTAAACTTTACGAGGCATTTGAGGAGCAGCAGATAAGCGAGAAATTCAGAAAGCGTGAATTCGTGCTGGAGATTCCGGATGGCTCTTTCACACAGTATGTAAAGTTTCAGCTAACGCAGGACAAGTGCAACCTGTTAGATCAGTTTAAGAACGGAGACGAGGTAAAGGTAACGTTTAACCTTACTGGCAAACCTTTCACTAAGAACGGCCAAACCATGTACTTTACCAACTTGCAGGCCTGGAGAATGGAGCCGGCATCTAACAATTTTGGCGGTGCACCAGCTGGCGCCCCGCAGCAGCAGGAAGCTCCTTCGTTTTACAGCAGCGATGCCGACAACGACTTGCCATTCTAATAACAGCAAGACCAATTATACCAAAAGCGAGCTCTGTGCTCGCTTTTTTTTTGATGTAAAGTATAACTTAAGGCTCCATTTTTGCTATAAGGAGAGTAGCACCACATCCATCCAAAGTATAAAGTATACTTTGTGCTATAAGCTTAATGTAATTACATACATGTTTAGCACGCCCTATAACCCACTCGAAGAACTAAGGCGCATGATCCTTCGTGGCGAAAACGACACTGTGGATTTTAAGCAGCGCATTACACAACCAGAAAAAATTGCGCGTACTCTTGTGTCGTTTGCCAACACGCGCGGTGGCACCATACTAGTAGGCGTAAAAGACAATGGCTACATCTGCGGCATAGATCCCGATGAGGAAATGCACACCCTACAACTGGCCTCTGAGTTTTATTGCGACCCGCCTATTCAATTAGATTACGAAGAGATAGAAAACGACCACCGCACTGTACTTAAAGTAACCGTACACGAAAGTAACTCCAAGCCACACTTTGCTAAAGTAAAGGAAGACGACTGGCGCGGCTATGTGCGGGTAAAAGATACCAGCGTGCAGACAAGCAAAATGGTAAACAAAACACTGCAGAACGAACAACCCGAACAGTTTGAGAAGCTACCCCTGGAGCGCCATGAGAACGCTGTACTGGAATATTTAAAGACTGCACCACGTATAACCCTAAAGCAGTACATGAAGCTGGCTAACTTATCGCAACGCAGAGCTTATCGTACCCTCGTAAAATTAGTTATACACGGCTACCTGCGCCTGCACGATAAAGAGAAAGAAGACTACTATACTTTAGTTTAAAATCTTTACTTAATGAAATACAGGCATATTCATTATCTAGACTTTGAACCTGGCATTGAGGAGAATGTAGTGCTGGATGCAGCTATTAAACTCGCGGAGAAAGGCGGCGAACCAAACTTTTTTCTGAAGGCTGCCAGTTTTCTCTGTAAACACACCCAGGCAGACTATGTGGCAATTGGATTACTGAGTAAAGACAAGCTTCACGTAAGTACCTGTATTATGCTATACAATAGAATAGTACAGGATAACTTTACCTATTCCTTAAAGGGCACACCTTGTGCTGATGTTGTCACACAAAAATTCTGCTACTACCCTTTCGGAGCTAAAGAGTACTTTCCAGATGATAAACTGCTCCGTAAAATGAATATTGAAAGCTACCTGGGCACCCTGCTTTTGTCGCCTGAAAGCGAGGCAATAGGCATTGTAGAGTTGCTCAGCATAAAGCAAATTGAGAATCCCGCATTAGCCGAACACCTGATCTTGGTGCTGAGCCCTGTATTAGAAACAGAACTGTTAAAGCATCAGGCTAAGAATTAACTTATGGTTGCCAGTAAAATAATTTGATTAGTAGAGTATAGGTTACTTCCTACCCACCAGGTTACCGTTACTGTAAACTTCAATGTGGCTGAAGGCACCGCTGGTGTCATATACTTCCCAGTCTCCGTACCAATAATATTTCTCCAGCGTGCTTGTTTCTATAAAGCGTGCGGTGCCTTTTCTGGCCAGTTTACCATTTTCGTGGTACTTCTCTACCTTAATATCATTACTCTTGCGGCTATATTTTTCTTTCATGTAGCGGGTACCGTTGGGGTAATAATACCTCCAGGTGCCTACTTCCCGGCCATGCCTGAACCTGCCGTTCCTGATTACTGTATTTTTCTCGCCAAAGTATACTTTCCAGCGGCCATGGTAACGCCCTTGCTTGTCTGTGCGGTTAATCTTAAACCAAAGGAAGCCTCTCTCTGGCTTAGACTTGATAACCTCCTGCGCTGTTCCAGAAAGGGGTATTATAGTAAGTAGGAAAAGTATGAGAAGTAAGCGCATAGTATCTCCGGTAAACATTTAGTGCTGCTAAAGTATAAATTTAAATTTTAATCAACTAATAATTTAGTTATACTTTTTATACTTTATAATGTTTTACAAATCAATTGGATATAAAGTATTCTGTAGCAAAACCTAAAATAAGGCACTCATAACTTCGGCCGGCAGGATCATATATTCGTAAACTACTATAAACAAGCACCTGTACGCCAGGAGCTGCCCCCGGACAAGAAGCACCTGTTAATTTAAGGTTTCACTCTAAAACCCTTCGCCTATGGCAACCATAAGCAAAACAACCCAAAACCCAGATCAGACTACTGCCCCCACACTAAACGGAAGCAAGAAAACAAAACCCAGAACCAAAAAACTTTCAGAAACAGACCAGAAGAAGATTTTTGTACTTGATACCTCGGTTATACTTTATGACCACAGTGCCATTAAAAACTTTCAGGAGCACGACGTGGCCATACCCATTACAGTACTCGAAGAGCTTGATAACTTTAAAAAGGGCAACGATATTAAGAACTTTGAGGCGCGTGAGTTTATCCGCTTCATAGATAAATTATCTGCAGAGCATAAGCTGCAGGATTGGCTGCCCCTGAATGGCAAAAACAAGGGTAAGTTTAAAGTGCTGATGAACAACAGCTCTAGTCTGGATGCTGTCAATATATTCGGAGACAAGAACGACCATCACATACTCAATTCCGCTCTGCAATTGCAGCAGGATATGCCAGGGCATAAAGTAGTGATGGTTACCAAGGACATTAACCTGCGCCTGAAAGCACGAGCCCTAAACCTGATATCAGAAGATTATGAAACAGGCAAGATACAAGATGTGGCTGGCCTCTATACCGGAAACGACACTGTAGAGGATGTACAGGCAAATGTTATAAACGAATTGTATGAGAAAGGCCAGTGCGATGTAACTAAGGTTTTTACGGAGGCGCCCACCGACAACCACTACTATATCTTAAAAAGCTTTAAGAACTCGGTACTGGCCTTTTATAATGCCACAGACAAGCAGTTAGAGCGGGTTGATAAGCTGAGTGCCTATAGTGTGAAACCGCGTAACGCAGAACAGGCTTTTGCGTTGCATGCCCTGCTAAATCCACAAATAAAGCTGGTATCAATACAAGGTGTTGCCGGTACAGGTAAAACCTTACTGGCGCTGGCCTCTGCCATAGAGCAACGCCGTGAATACAAGCAGATCTACCTGGCCCGCCCTATTGTACCGCTCAGCAATAAAGACATCGGGTACCTGCCCGGCGATATTAAATCAAAGCTGAACCCTTACATGGAGCCGCTTTGGGACAACCTGAAGTATATTCAGAACCAGTTTGCCGAAACTAGCAAAGAGTACCAGAAGATTAAAGATATGGTAGAACTGGAGAAGCTTGTAATCACGCCACTTGCTTACATCAGGGGACGCAGTTTGTCTAATATCATCTTTATTGTAGACGAGGCGCAAAACCTGACACCACATGAGGTAAAAACTATTATTTCTAGGGCTGGCGAAAATACCAAGATCATCTTTACAGGTGATATTTACCAAATAGATACCCCATACCTTGACTCGCAAAGCAACGGCTTGTCGTATTTAATAGACAGGGCAAAGAACCATCCTCTGTATGCACACATCACTTTGCAAAAAGGAGAGCGTTCTGAGCTGGCAAATCTAGCAAACGAACTGCTGTAAAGTATAAGCTATAATTAACGCAAAAGCCTGGGTATTACTTAAAGTAGCCCAGGCTTTTGCGTTATACTTGCATAGACTTAGCCATACTTTTCTTGCATGATCTCTCCAACTTTACGTACAGTGCGGTCCTCGCTTTTTAACAGGCTTTCCATTACACTTTGCTTATCAGCGTCGCTTTTATTCTGACTGATCTTATACTTTCCTTCTAGGCGGCTTACAGCAATCTCAAACATTACGATGCCTTTCAGCATGCCGAAAGTATACTTTTCGGGCAGGCTCCGGAACTGTTGCAGGTATTCAGCATCAAATGCCTTGATAGAGGTTTCCATAGCTGATATCATCTGCTCAGGCTCCACTATTATTCTGGCCTTTCCGTAAGCGTGCACAGCACAATAATTCCAGGTGGGCACGTTCAGTTGCTTTTCGTAAAGTGAAGGCGAGATGTAAGCATGCGGCTCCTGAAAAATGACCAATGCCTCCTGACCTGCTTCCAGATCCTGCCACTGTGGGTTTTGCTTTGCCATGTGGGTGAGCAGAACCAGTTGTCCCTCTTGTTCATTTACCACAAATGGCAAATGAGTGGCAACAGGTAATTTATCTTGTATAGTTACAAGAGTGGCAAAATTAAACGCACGGATAAAGCCAAGCAGCTTTTGCATATCTGTTTCCTGATAGTGTGTTGGCGTGTACATAGTTTTTATTTTGTATAGATTCGGATCATTAGAGAAAGGTAGCTTTGTTACTTTAAAATTACCTGTAGGCTACCCTGCGTTTGGAGGTTGGCTTGGCTGCTCTTTTCAATATTATATTTTGGAGTCCGGTTAATCCTTTGTCAATCTCTTCCTGCTTTTTATACTTCTGCCAAGCACCTACAAGTCTCGCTATTGGCTCATCCTTTACTGTGGCAGTTTGCTGCCAAAGTAATTTTGTGTTCCCGCCTTCCGTCTGTTCTAGCAAAAAGCTGCCTTTTGTGATTTCAGAAGTGGTTTTATCGCTTTGGGTATACGTAAGACGTTCGGGGCTGACACTTTCTGTAAAAACAACTTCTCCGGTACCAACCTTATCACCGCTCCACTGCATACGTGCACCGCTGCCAGCCATTGGTCCGCTGTACATCCTGATCATACTTGGGTCTGTGTTTGTATTTACAGGGTTCCACTGCTCCCACTCCGTAGGGTTTGCCAGCAAAGTATAAACCTGCTCAGGCTTGGCATCCAACACCATACTTTGCTCTACTTCTATCTGCAGTGGCAACTGGTAAGAGGCGCCAAAAAGCGCAATAGCCAGCAGCATCAAAGCCAGAATCACAATCTTTAGCAGTCTCATATTTTTTATCAGGAAAAAAGGTTGTTGGGTGTTATGCTGGCAGGATTTACCGTATCAATTTAACGGAGTATTTTGCTAGTAAACAAGAGCACTAGCTAAAAATATTTTTAAACCTATAATCATTATAAAGGTAAAGATAAGACCTAAAACATGGCTTAAAATTTGCTACTATCGTACAGGATAACATAGAGACTAAAATATATAGCTAACATGATAAACGACTGGATTCAGAAAGGCTTGCAATTCTCTCAGAACCCCATGTTCAAAAAATATATGGGTAGAGCTGGGAGTATACTGGCTAAGCCTGCCAAGATGGCATTTCTGCTTACCACCGCCTACAATAAACTGATTGATGCTGAAAGCAAAGAAAATGGGTTTCAGCAGGTTAAAAATGCACTACAGACATTTATGCGACTGGTACAGGCTTATATACGAGGTGAGTATCGCCAAGTATCAAATAAATCGATGCTAATAGGTGTAGCTGTGCTACTTTACTTGGTAACTCCACTGGATATTATCCCTGATTTTATTCCTGGGTTGGGCCTGCTTGATGACCTTAGCCTAATCACCTGGTTCGTAGATTCATTCCAAAAAGAAATTAACAGATTCCGGGAATGGGAAAGCGATCGCAGCTTCGACCACTCCAGAATTGGTACGCTATAGCTTGCTAAGGCTAATAAAAAAAAAGGCTGCTTTCTATCAAAGCAGCCTTTTTCTTTATCCAATTTATGTAGCTCTACTCACAGATTAGCTTAAATGCATTTTAACCCAAACTTCTAATCCAAACGCAAGTACTGGATTGCTACTACACAGCTTACCTTATTTCGAGCAAGTACTACTATCAACAAACTACCTTACACTCATCACTAATATACAAAAACCAACAACCAAAAAATGCTTAACTTTAGGCACAGATAAATTAATCAAATAACTTACTAATGATCAGCAAACGCATATTATCTTTTTTTGCGGCTGCTTGCTTAAGTATAGGTATTGCCACGGCTACACCTCCTGACGAGGGTATGTGGCTACCTATGCTGTTAAAGCAACTAAACGAAGCCGAAATGCAGAACAAGGGCATGAAGCTCACTGCCGAAGACATTTACAGTATAAACCAGTCTAGCCTGAAAGATGCTATTGTATCGTTTGGCGGTTTTTGTACTGGCGAAATGATTTCAGCAGAGGGTCTTTTGCTTACTAACCACCACTGCGGTTACGGCCAGATACAGCAGCACAGCTCAGTGGAAAACGATTATCTGACTAACGGTTTCTGGGCAAAAAATAAGTCTGAGGAGCTGCCTAACCCAGGCCTTACTGCCACATTTATTGTGCGCATGGAGGATGTAACAAAGCAGATTTTAGAAGGTACTGCCAACGCCAAAACAGAGGCTGAACGTGAGTCTATTGTGCAGCGCAACATGGCTAAAGTACGCAGAGAGTCTACAGCTGGTACGCATTACGATGCAGTTATTCGCCCGTTCTTCTACGGCAACGAGTATTATATGTACATCACCGAAACTTTCCGCGACATCCGTATGGTAGGCGCTCCGCCATCATCCATCGGCAAGTTTGGCGGTGACACTGATAACTGGATGTGGCCACGCCACACAGGTGATTTCTCTCTATTCAGAATTTATGCTGGCCCAAACAATGAGCCGGCTGACTACTCTCCGAACAACAAGCCTTACAAGCCAAAGCACCACCTGCCAATTTCGTTAAGTGGCGTAAAGGAAAATGACTTTACCATGGTGTTTGGTTTCCCGGGCCGTACAAACGAATACCTTACCTCACAGGCCGTAGAGGAGATTTACGCTGTTTCTAACCCGCACAAGATCAACATCCGCGAAACTAAGCTGAACATCCTGGATAAGGATATGAAAGCCTCTGATGCAGTTCGTATTCAGTATGCAGCAAAGTATGCCAGCATCGCCAACGCCTGGAAAAAGTGGATCGGTGAGAGCCGTGGCATACGCAAGGCCAATGCTATCGAGAACAAGAAGCAACTGGAGAAGCAGTTTGCCAGCTGGGTAGCAGCAGACGCTAACCGCAAGGCAAAGTATGGCAATGTACTTGCAGACTTTGAGAAGAACTACAAGGCACTGGATGGCATTACACTGTCACGCGACTATGTGATGGAGGCTGCTTATGGTGTAGAAATCATTCGATTTGCTAATACGTTTACAAAGCTGCAGGAGCGATTAGCAAATAACGCACCGCAGACAGAGATCAACGACCAGATCACGAAACTGGAAAGAACTATTGCTCCGTTCTACAAAGACTACAATGCCCCTACCGATAAAAAGGTGTTTGCCGCGTTGCTAAGCCTCTATTACAACAACGTAGATCCTAAAATGCACCCAACTGCTTTTGCCACTGTGCGCAGCAAGTATAAAGGCGATTTTACAAAGTATGCCGAAGAGGTATTCGCTAAATCTGTGTTTACATCGGAGGCTGGTGTTCGAAAAGCTTTAGCTGATGTAAAAGCAGGTAAGAAAGAAGCCCTGAAAAACGACCCTGCCCTGCAGTTAGCCAGTAGCATTACCGAGCATTACAGCAAAAACATCATGCCAACTTATGCGCAGGTAAATGATAACCTGAGCCTGCTGTACAGGTCATACCTTGCTGGTTTACGTGAAATGCAAAGCGACAAGAAATTCTACCCGGATGCGAACTCAACCCTGCGAGTAGCCTACGGTAAAGTAGAACCTTACCAGCCAGTAGACGGTGTAAAGTACATTCACTACACTACGCTGGAGGGTGTGATAGAGAAAGCTGAATCTGGTGTGGCTGAGGATTACGCCATACCTGGCCGCTTGAAAGAGCTTTACGACAAGAAAGATTATGGCCGCTATGGTGTAAATGGTGAAATGCCAGTTGCCTTTATCGCCTCTAACCATACTACAGGTGGTAACTCAGGTTCACCGGTTATTAATGCAAACGGCCAGCTTATTGGTACCAATTTCGACAGAAACTGGGAAGGTACCATGAGCGACATCGTTTACAACCCGGACCAGGTACGCAACATTTCGGTAGACGTGCGCTACATGTTGTTTATTGTAGATAAGTTTGCCGGTGCTGGTCACCTGGTGGAGGAAATGACGCTGGTAACAGACGATACTTCTGGTTTACCACAAGTGGATGCCCGCCGTAACGCAGCGCCTGCAGAAGCCACTGGTCTTTCTAAGAAAGAGCAGCGCAAAGCGGAGAAAGCCGCTAAAAAAGCAGCCAAAAAGAAAGCAAAAAAAGCCGCTGAGGTGCAGTAATTCTTAATCATCAGGTAAAACAAAAAGCCCCGTCTACAAAGTATAGGCGGGGCTTTTTGTTTTATCTATCAACAGGCACGGCACTTGCAAGCTTTCCCTAACAGTTTATTTTAATAACCCAAAAGTATACACCAAAAGCGATTGCACCTCCAAATTATAATCTATACTTTACAATTTGATACGATCTTAAATCACTACATTTAACTTAGATTTAACTAAATAACCTAATGAAAAAAGCCTTACTCTACTCCCTCACCCTCCTCTGCCCAACACTGCTGCAGGCACAAACTAATACTGATATCCTGCTGCTGGATATGGCTGTGAAGAAGAACCAGTTAGTGTTATCTAACCCACGTAACATTACCAACCACACAGGCTATGACAACCAGCCACACTTCCACAAGTCACAGCCATTTGTATACTACTCCTCAGCCAACGCAGATGGTAAAATGGATATCCGTCAGTTTGATTTCAATACAAAGCAGACCGCTGACGTAACCACTACACCTGAAAATGAATTCTCGCCTACCCTAACACCCGATGGGCAACACATCTCCTGCATTATACAGCGCGAAAATGGGCAGCAGGATCTGGGTATGTACAACTTAGCCAGCAAAGAAGTAACCGTATTGATTGATAACCTTACCGTAGGCTATCATGCTTGGATCGATGATAAAAACATGCTACTGTTTATACTTGCAGAAGATGGCCACGAGCTACAGCACTATAACCTTGATACAAAGCAGAACAAGATTTTGGCTAAAAGTATAGGCCGTTCGCTGCACAAAATTCCGGGGCAAAACGCTATGAGCTTTATCGATAAAACAGATAGCCAGCAGTGGCAGATAAAGCGCTATGACACGATGACCGGTACCATTACTACACTTGCTCCAACACTTGCCCAGAAAGAAGATATCACCTGGACGAAAAACGGGATGATACTGAGCAGCGACGGCGAAAAGATCTACAGCTTTATCCCGGGCAAAAGCAAAACCTGGCAAGAAGTTAAAGTTAAAGGAGATACTGCTTTACTAAAAGGTATAACACGTATGGCTTCTAACCAACGTAACAGCCAACTGGCAGTGGTGGTAAGCGAGTAAAGTATAAAATTAGTATATTGAGGCTGTAAACACATTTTAGTTTATACTTTGTACTTAACCTTAGCAACATGATTTATACTTTGAAGCGATCTATATTCGGTAAAAGCGCCCTTACGCTTGCTCTTGCCACGGCTGCTACCTTTGCCCATGCCCAGACACAGGACTACAAAGCCATACACGAAAAAGCCATACTTGTTGATACACACAACGATGTGCTCATCTCTATTCTGGAAGGTATGGACATTGGCAAAGACCTGAGGGGCAAAACACATTCCGACTTGGCCCGCTTTAAAGAAGGTGGCGTAGATGTGCAGTTTTTCTCGGTGTGGAGCGATGAGACAGGCGATTATAAATTTGCTTCACTTCAGATTGATACCCTGAAGACGGTGATAAAACGCAACCCTGCTGAAATGATGTATGCCACAACCTACAACGATGTTATGAAGGCGGTGGAGCAAGGTAAAATGGCCAGCCTGATCGGTGTGGAAGGCGGCCACATGATAGATAACGACCTGAAGAAACTCGACGGCCTATACCACCAGGGGGCTCGTTACATGACGCTTACCTGGAACAACTCTACTCCTTGGGCATCCTCGGCAGCCGACGAAACTTCTGGCAAAATGGCTAAATCTAAAAAAGGCTTAAAAGGTATAGGTAAGCAGGTAGTTAGGCGCATGAACGAAATGGGCATGATGGTGGATCTTAGCCATGTAGGTGAAAAAACATTCTGGGATGTGATGGCTATCACCAAAAAACCGGTGCTGGTATCGCACAGTTGCGTGCACAAGCTTAATCCGGTACCGCGTAACCTTAAAGACGATCAGATAAAAGCCATAGCTAAAAACGGGGGCGTCATTCAGCTTAACTTCTACTCCGGTTTCCTGGACCCGGAATACGACAAGCGCTATAAAGCTTTTCAAGAGAAGCACAAAGCAGAGCTTGATTCTTTACGCAAACTTAACTGGTCCAGCTCTAACATATCAGAGCACATGCGTAAAAAATACCCAGAAGATGTTGAGCAGGTTCGTCCGCCGCTTTCTATACTTTTCGATCACTTAGATCATATCGTAAAGCTTGTTGGTGTTGACTACGTAGGTATGGGTTCTGATTTTGACGGTATCTCCTCTACGCCACAGCAGCTTGATGGCGTTGAAGACTATCCGGTAGTAACAAAAGAGTTACTGGCGCGAGGCTACAGCCAGGAAGATATTAATAAGATTTTAGGCGGCAACATGCTGCGCGTAATGCAGGCAAACGAAAAGGAGTAAGTTTTACATTCTGATTCGATGCAGAGAATGTCATTTCGAACATCGGGAGAAATCTTTATAAAATTTTTAAGAGATCTCTCCCGGCACCGAAATGACATTTTTGTTTCCAGAAAGTCCTATGTTAAAGCAATACAAAGATAACTTCTCAGTGCAGGCTGCCTCTTATGCCGCATTTAGGCCGCATTACCCGCAGGAACTGTACGACTTCTTGTTTACGCTGCCAGTTGCCAAAGAAACTGCCTGGGATTGTGGCACCGGCAACGGACAAGTAGCAGCTGTGCTGGCTCAAAAGTTTGAGAAAGTATACGCTACCGACATAAGTGAGGCGCAGCTGCAAAAGGCCAGGCAAAAGCCTAACATTAACTACTATAAAGCAAGCGCAGAAGCCTCTGGTTTAGCAGACCAAAGTATAAATTTGGTTACGGTGGCTCAGGCGGTGCATTGGTTTGATTTTGATTTATTTTATCAGGAGGTAGAGCGTGTGGCTAAGCCTGGTGCCTATATTGCCATTTGGGGCTACGGCTTACTGCAGATTTCATCTGAAATTGATGCTGTTATCGATCACTTTTATAACCAAACCACAGGACCCTATTGGGACCCGGAGCGCCGTTATTTAGACGAAGCGTATGCCACTATACCCTTACCTTTTCAGGAAATCTCCTGCCCTAATTTTAAAATATCTGCTACCTGGACAAGGCAGCAGTTGATAGGATATTTAAGCTCATGGTCTAGTGTGCAACACTATATAAATAAAAATGGTACGTCGCCTTTACCTGAACTGGAAAAACAGCTTAAGGTACTTTGGCCTGATGGTAACTCCCTGGAAGTAAGCTTTCCAGTGTTTATGAGAGCGGCTTCTGTTTGATGGTAGTCTTCACTATACTTACAGAATTAAAAAATCAACAATATTTAAAATGACTATAGTTATTAAACTTTGAGGCGATTAACTTTATCCTTTTATTAAAACAAACTTATTGTCATGAAACAGTTTTTACACGCCTTTATTTTAATCATAATTGCATTACCCAGTGTTCAGGCACAGGACATTATCACTAAACGTACCGGTGAAAAAGTAGAAGCCAAGGTTTTGGAGATTTCTACTGATGAAATCAAGTATAAGCGTTACAGTAACCTGGAGGGGCCAACCTATGTGGTACCAAAAGCTGAGATTATGCTTATTCAGTACGAAGACAAGACAACAGAAGCCTTTGAATTAACAGCAACTAGCCCTGCGTTAGCAACCGCAACCGCATCTGCAGGGGCAGAGCATTCTGTAAAAATAACTCCGGTAGCAACCGCTGAGTTAGGAATACAGCAATATAATAGAGGTCAGGCTGATGCTTCTACTTTTTACGAAGGCTATAAAACGGCAGGAACAGTTGTTTTGGTAACGAGCCTGCTTTCTCCGCTTGTTGGCTTGGTACCTGCTGTAGCAACCTCCTCAACACCTCCTAAAACACACAACCTTGATGTGCCTTATAACCAGCTAATGCAGAACCCTGATTATGCAACAGGCTATAAAAAGAAAGCACGTAAAATAAAGTCCGGCAAAGTATGGACCAACTGGGCTATTGGCCTCGGTACAAACTTGGTGCTGGCACTGCTAATAGCGGGAAGCGCAAACTAAACGAAATTAAAAAAGCCTCTACCCAAAAGTAGAGGCTTTTTTATGATATCCTATTTAAAGCTTACTGCCCTTTGCCACGCATCTGCTTTTCCATAGCATCCCACATCTCCTGCGGTATCTGATCAAAAGCGTTAAACTCCCCTGCCCCGTACAGCCATTCGCCACCGTCTATAGTAACTACCTCACCGTTTACAAAAGAAGCATAATCGGATACTAAGTATGCCGCCAGGTTAGCCAGCTCCTGATGCTCCCCAAAACGACCCACTGGTATACGTTTAACCGGGTCTAGTTTATCAGCTAATTGTTTCGGAAATAAACGAGTCCAGGCACCCTCTGTTGGAAAAGGGCCTGGCGCTATAGCATTAGAGCGAATGCCATACTTTGCCCACTCAGAAGCCAGTGATCTGGTTAGAGCCAAGACTCCTGCTTTGGCACAAGCCGATGGCACCACATAACCAGAACCAGTCCAGGCGTAGGTGGTAACAATGTTTAGCATACTTCCCTCCTGCTTCTGCTCAATCCAATGCTTGCCAACGGCTAAGGTAAAGTTGTAGGTACCCTTTAATACGATATCAGTTACAACATCAAACGCTTTATGGCTTAGGCGTTCGGTAGGGCTCACAAAGTTGCCAGCAGCATTGTTTACGAGCACATCTATTCGGCCAAAAGTATCTAGTGTTTGCTGTAGTACTGCTTCAATTTCATTGTATTTGCGTACATCACAAGCTATTGGTAGTACCTTACCTCCTGTCTCTGCTTCCAGTTCTTTGGCTGTTTGTTCCAGCACATCCATTTTGCGGCTGCAGATAACAGCGTTAGCACCCAGCTCCAAAAAATATTTAACCATAGAGCGGCCAAGTCCCGTACCACCACCAGTTACAATAATGGTTTTACCACGCAGGGCACCCTCTTTAAGCATTGGTTCAGCTTTTATCATAGTATTTTCCGTTTAAGTTTATTTACACCAGGGAGCTATCTTTTCTGCCCCTTTTACGAAATATAAGCATATTGATGTATATATCCGGAAAAAGAGCACGCATTCATATAACTCAAGCCAAAAACTATGGAAATAGATCATCTAAAACAGGAATTACTCAAGGCAGCAGATGGCCTTGTGATGCTAAGTGAAACAGACGAAATTTTTGAGTTTTTTCATCATGAAAAACCCGATGAGCCTTTCACAAAAGAGACTGTGGTAGAATGGGACGGCAAGCCTGCCGGCACTTCTATAGAGGCTCTAGAAGTAGAAGACTTTCTGCACCGCATGAAAAACCCACACCCTGAGGCAGACCAAAAGCAAAAACAGGATGCAGAGCGCTTTAAGCAACTGGAGGCTAAACTAAAAGAACTGCTCCGCAACGTTAAAGCTTACAAAGTCAGCCAAACCACCATGCCCGTTTACATTATTGGAGAAACTGAAAACGGTGACTATGCCGGCCTTAAAACAATTGTAGTAGAAACGTAATAAAAAAACCGGCCTGCATTAGCAGGCCGGCTCTAATACAAGAAGCAATGTATGTTTTATTGTGTTGGACCATTATCAACACGCGCCTCAATCACACTCTGTACAGAGCTCGACACATTTGAAAGCAGGTTATACCCCATTTTCGCTTCAATGGCATCTACAGTTGTTCTATAAGTACCCCAATTAGTGTTGATTGTGTTTGAGTTTGGTGTATCTATGGCAATTACACGGGTGCTGCTTGTTACCCGGCTAGCGTCGCTGCTTCCTACCGGCAGCACTACAATCACTTTCCAGATACGGTTTGGTACCGTTACCTTACCGCCTGCAAGCGTTGTTTTATAACCCGCAGAACCATCGCCACCTGAGCCGTAACTACCCATAATCACATACAGCTCATTGCCTTGGCTTACCAGTGTACGGCAGTAATTTTCTAAACTAGCCCAGGCTTTCTGGTTGTTGTTCGGTGCCTGCGGAATCATGTTCGACATCAGAAAAGTAGCAGAGTTATCCGTAGTTGTAAGTGTACGATCAGCTGAAGGGCAGTTGTGGCCACGATCGAAACCGCTGCCAGTGTAATCAGATGAGGACACTTTGTAAAAATTACTTGGCAGCGAGTTATCTGCACGGAAATCATCCTGGCGCGGCGCTGAACCTAACCAAGCACTACTCAGGTGCCAGCTTACCCAGTTTGGGGTGCCCCTGTAGCTGTTGTACGACATAGCATACTGCGATTTAGTAACCAAGTAGTTTGAGTAGCTGGTGCCGGCACCACTTGGGTTACCCATGGCCAGGTTACTATCCTTGGTAGCTGTGGCATTAGCAGCTTGGCTTACTTTACCTATTTTCTGGCTATCTACGCCAGGTGTTACCTGCTCCTGAGAACATGAAACCAGCATCCACCCCATCAGGGACAGATACATGAATTGTTTAAAATGTTTTAACATAGACATATAGTGTTTTTAGTATACTTCAAATATGCCTGATGTTTTTGAATCGATTGTTATCTAAATATAAAATTTACGATTACAATAGCATAATCTATAAACAACTTAAAGTCAAATGGTTTAAATGCTATTATAGATGTTCGTACATGTGAATAGTAAACTTACAGCCTCAGAAATGATCCTGCCAAAGCTTCTCGGCAGCAATAATGCCACTGAGGCAAACACCAACTATGCCTTGCCCCGGGTAAACTGTATCACCGCATACGTAGACCCCTTTATTGTCTAGGCGGGCATCTTTCATTTGCCAGGGCTTTATACTTTTGTACTGCGGATAACCACCCACAGCACCCCAGGCACGATTGGTCCAGAAAATCCAGGCACCAGGCGTTGCAGATAGCTTGTATAATATACTTTCAGGTTGAAGTATTCCAGCCTTATGCAATGCCGTAAGAATGGCGTCTTCAATTACTGCTTTGTCCTGTATGTGCAGCTTTTCGGGGTGCACCACATGGGTACTAACAGAAGCAACTACCTCCCCTGCCTTTGCACGAAGCTTATCCTCCGGATGACTGAAGCTAATAAAGATGCTTTTGCCCCCGATAACAGGCAAACCAGAAGGTACATGCACCTGGTGATGCAGCACCTCTGGCAGTTCAGCCTTATCCAGCACCAGCGACATTGTAAATGCGCCGTTCAGTTTCTCGGAATGTAATAGGTATGGCTGCAGGCGCTGCTTTATACTTTTATCGGTAAATAGATTCTGCGTGTTGTTCAAAGGAATACCGCTGATGACATACTTACTGTAGTAGCTCCCTTTGCTGGTGTTAACCTTATACCCGTTCCTGAGCAACTCCACCTGCTCTACCTGTTGTCCATACTTTATTTCTCCTCCTTTTTCGGTGATATAGCTTATAACTGGCTTTACAAGGTTTATCAGACCGCCGTCTACATAATAATTACTGTAAAGAGTGTAGCAAAGTGCAGTAGCGCCAAACAATTCGTTTACTTCCTTAGCATGGTTTTGTGCCGTGATCAGCAGCTGTTCATTTACAAAATCAACAAACAACTGGTTTTGATGCAGGCCATACTTTTGCAATACATCATGCATGGTTCTGAAGGCGGCTGGCAACAAACTCAATTGTTCAGGACGTGCCCGTGTAACACATAATACCAAGTCTTTAAAATTAGAAAAAGGGAAACTGCGCTGCTGAAGTGAGGTGCGCCATACTTGCCTGCTTACGCTGTAGCAATGCTCCCAAAATTCCCGCTGCTTATGCTTGCTAAATACACGCTCTGCCTCGGCAATCCACTCCTGCAAGTTCCCGTACCTGGTTACCAACTGCCCATCCGGTAGATGCACCTGCATGGGTGGCTCCAGTTTACGAACAGGTACGTCTAACCCCAACTCATCCAGCAGGTAGCGCAACGGCATATCATCATCTAAACCAACCAATGTGGTGGCTCCTGTTTCGAACCAATAGCCTTTGCGCTTATAAGAGGTAGCACAGCCGCCGGGGTATTTTGCCTGTTCTAAAATGCATACACTAAGGCCGCGTTTAGCTAACAGAGCAGCCGCTGTTAGTGCCCCGAATCCTGAGCCTATAAGTATAACATCATAATCCATAGTTGCCATTTAACTGTTACTCTAAACCAGAAGCAGCTATATTTGTTAGGTTTTAAAACTAAACAAAGTATAAAATGGGTGACAAACAGGTAATCAGTGTGTTAGGTTGTGGATGGCTTGGCCTCCCACTAGCAGAGCAACTTGTAAAGGCTGGCTATACCGTAAAAGGCTCTACTACTTCTCCGGGTAAACTGGAGTTACTGGAGCAAAAGGGCATCGTGCCATACTTGTTAAATTTAACCGAGGAAAACCAGCAGATACAACATTTACCTGAGTTTTTAGCTGCTGATGTACTATTGCTCAATATTCCACCTAAGTTGCGATCCGATGGTGGAAAGGGCTATCTGCAGCAGATGCATACTTTACTTAAAGCTCTTTTAGAGTCAGACATTAGCCGCATACTTTTTGTATCGTCTACTTCTGTTTACCAAGACCTGAACCGTATCGTAACCGAAGAGGATATCAGCTTTACAGATGAAAAAGAACCTGATAACATGCTACTGCAGGCTGAGCGGTTATTCCAGGACCGGGAAGACTGGGTAACCACTGTTGTGCGTTTTGGCGGCTTAGTAGGTGGCGACAGACACCCGGGCAGGTTCTTAGCTGGCAAAAAACACCTTCCAAACGGTGATGCTCCCGTTAACATGATCCACCTGGATGATTGCATGGCCATACTTTACCGCATTATAGAGCAGGAAAAATGGGGCGAAGTTTATAATGCCTGTGCTGATGCTCACCCGCTGCGAAAAGACTTTTTCCCGAGAGCAGCAAATAGTTTAGGCTTAACACCCCCTGAGTTTGATGACATGCAGGAAACGCAGTTCAAGCTGATAAAAAGTCAAAAACTTAAAGACGACCTGGCTTATGTTTTCTTACACCCCGACCCTATGCTTTTCTTTTAGTATTTTTGTTGCTGATTGTTGATTGCTGGGGTGATTAATACTAAAACAGTAGATTCACAACACTTTACATTTTCTTTGAGAGCAACAACAATCAGCAATAAACACTCAATAATGAATATAATTGTAATAGGCGGTGGGGCGGCTGGTTTCTTTGGTGCAATTGCATGTGCAGAGGCTAACCCAAACGCGCAGGTCACAATACTGGAGAAATCAAATAAGTTGCTCTCGAAAGTGCGGGTTTCGGGTGGCGGACGCTGCAATGTGACCCACAACTGTTTTGTGCCTACAGTGTTTTCGCAGCATTACCCCCGTGGGGCTAAGCAACTAAAAGAAGCTTTTAAGAACTTCGGGGCAACTGAAACAATAGCATGGTTCGAGAAGCACGGCGTAAAGTTAAAAGCCGAAGCCGACGGACGCATGTTCCCGGTAACTGATAACTCTGAAACCATTATTGACTGCCTCATGCGCGAAGCAAAGCGTGCAGGCATTAGCATTAAAACTAGTACTGCCGTTGATAAAATAGAACCTCAAAGTATAAATGGTAATCCTCAATTTTTGCTTAACCTGAGCAACGGCCAAAGTATAACCGCTGACAAAGTTCTGGTATGTACTGGTGGAAACCCGAAATCGCAGGCTTACAATTGGCTGCGTGAGTTAGGTCATAATATACAGGCCCCTGTGCCGTCACTGTTTACGTTTAATGTGCCTGATAACGCCCTAAAAGAGCTGATGGGGGTATCGGTGCCAAAGGCTAAAGTGCGCATTGCTGGCCAGAAGCTGGAGTATGAAGGACCGCTATTGATTACACATTGGGGATACAGCGGACCAGCTGTACTTAAACTTTCGGCTTGGGGTGCCAGGTTGTTTCATGATATAGGCTATACTTTTACCGCGCTCATAAACTGGATACCGGAATATACTGAAGAAGCTTTGCGTGAACACCTGCAGGATTACAGGCAGTCACACCCTAAAAAGACTGTTAGTTCTAATCCTATTTTCGGCCTGCCGCAACGCCTCTGGAAAGCCCTAACCATACTTGCCGATATACCGGAGCAAACACGATGGGCTGAACTGCCTGCTAAGAATACAAACAAATTGATAGAAGCGCTGCACCGTGCGCCTTTTGAAGTGAAAGGAAAAACCACGTTTAAAGAAGAATTTGTTACCTGTGGTGGCATAGACCTGAGCGAGGTAAATTTTAAAACCATGGAGAGCCGTGTGCAGCCAGGTTTATACTTTGCAGGAGAGGTACTGGATGTAGACGGAATCACCGGAGGATTCAATTTTCAGGCCGCCTGGACAACTGGCTACCTGGCAGGAAAGGCAATGGCTGCAGCTCTCTGATTTACAGCATATAAAATCTTAGCAGGCAACAAATTTTAATTAATATCAGTACATCTGCATATTAGAAATAAATTTGTAAAACTATGGAAAATAATAAAGAAGTATACTCAACAGTACACCATTTAATAGAGCGCTGCAAAGACGGAGAAAAAGGATATAAGACTGCATCAGAAGACGTTGAAGACAAAGATCTGAAAGACCTTTTCAGAAAGTATGCCGTGCAGCGCGACAGCATGATCACTGAATTGCAGGATTATCTGCACCGCATCGGCCAAACCGATACTGAGTCAAGCTCTATTGAGGGTACACTTCATCGCGCCTGGATTGATTTAAAATCTGCTTTATCATCTAAAGACAGAACTCGTGTGTTAGAAGAATGTGAGCGTGGCGAGGACTACGCCGTAAGCGCTTACCGTGATGCCCTTAAGAAGGATTTGCCTGCTGAATTGAAAGCTATTGTAGAGCAGCAGTACAACGATGTAAAAAGTGCTCACGACCACATTCGCTCTCTGCGCGATGCTGCAAAGAGTGTGTAACAACTGATAAAATATAAAGTATAGAAAGGAGCTTCGGCTCCTTTTTTTGTTCTTTCATATAAATTAAATCAGCCATGTCTTTAAAGGATTTATACTTATACGAAATTCAACAGGAGCTCCAAAAGCCACAGCAAGTACCACAACAGTTAAGTGAAGCTCACCTTGAGGTTTTACCAACCTTATTACAGACATACCTTCGCAAAGCCGGCTTTTTGAACAAACCTATGGCCAGTAACTTTAGCTTAATATGGGAAAACACTTACTTAAAACTGAAACCTGATAAAGACTGGATGCACATAGACTGCAGCCAGTTTAATGCTGCAACTCAACCAACCAGAATAGCATTAATGCAGAGTAAAATGCTTGGTATAATTCCGTTTGCCGGAAAAGACAAGTATCAGCACAGCGAAGGCAATATGCTGATCAGGTTAGCCAACTTTACGGTAAGTAATACCAAAGGTCCAGAAATGAACGTATCGGCACTAGTTACTTTTCTTTCGGAGTCGGTGCTGCTGCCCGCTGCTTTGTTAAGCTCTTATATAAGCTGGCAACAAGTTGATACGCATACTTTAGAAGCCACCATTACAGATGCAGGAATAAGTGCTACCGGAAAGTTTTATTTTGATGAGAATGGTATGCCAGAAAAATTTGAAACTGAAGACAGGTTCTACTCCACAGGTGGAAGTCACTATCAAAAGTATACTTGGAAAGCGTACTACCTGGATTACAAAGATTTTAACGGATTCTATTTGCCCTCTACACTAAAAGCGGCGTGGCAATTACCTGAAGGAGAGTATACTTACTTTACAGGAAATATAAAACGTATAGCTTACGGCATAGAGCACATATCACAAATGGAAGTATGAAATAGTATGCCCTAAAATGCAACAAGGGTAAGATCCGTCTGATCTTACCCTTGTATTATCTAACTGCGTAAACAGTCAGCTTAATCTTCCAACCTTTTTATGATACTCCTTTTACGCCCCTACATTAGGAGAGGTTACAGAACTTTTAAAAATATCTTAATTTATTTTCGATGAGCTCTATAACAAGGCATAAAATCAAAAAGGCTGACGTTTCAAGTCAGCCTTTTCTAACAGATTTTGAAGTTTTTATACTCCTAAACTCTGTATGGTATTATATACGCCTACAAAAAGGCATTGTTACATCTGGTTAAAGAAAACTCTAGAATCTTCTTTTTCTGAAGCCGCCACGGTCACCGCCTCTTTCTCCGCCTCTGTCACCACCACGGTCACCTCTTCCAAAACCGCCACGATCGCCGCCTCTGTCTCCTCCGCGATCACCTCTTCCGTAGCCGCCACGATCACGATCTCTGAAAGAGCCGCCGCCGCCACTTCTGCGTCTTTCGCCGCCACCAGAGCGTCCTTCAAAGCCGAAGTCTTCACCGCCGCCTTCTTTTGGTCCGGAGCCTTTCTTCTGCGATTTCTCAACCACAATAGAACGGCCTTCATAGTCGATGCGGTTTACGCTAGCCACAATCTCTGCTGTATACTCTGTTGGCACTTCCACAAAACTAAACTTGTCGTACAAGTCGATATCGCCAACCTGGCTGGCAGGGATACTTGAGTTTTGAGCTAACAGGTCGATCAGGTCGCGAGGGTGCACTCTGTCTTTTTTACCAATGGTAATAAACAGGCGGTCCATTCCCTCTTTGGTAGCAGAAAGGGTTTTCTCAGCCTCAGCACCTTTTTCTTTCACCTTCTGCTCTTTCAGGCTCATTTTAAGAAGCGCTGAAGCTACATCAAGTGGTGTATAACCGTCTGTCTCGTTCACGAAACGCTCAATGCGCGCCACGTGCTTTGCCAGATGGCCTTTCTCTAATACTTCCTTCACTTTATCGAAGAAAACATTAGTGCGTATCTCGTTTACATCTTCCATAGATGGCACCTGCTGTAAAACAATCTTCGCTTTAGTATAGCGCATGATGTCTTTCAACTTGTACCCGTCTGTACGGCCACCTACAAAAGAGAAAGCCTTACCAGATTTACCGGCACGACCAGTACGGCCAATACGGTGCACGTAAGATTCTTCGTCCTGCGGAAGGTCGTAGTTAAATACAGCCTCTACGTTTTCCACGTCCAGACCACGGGCTGCCACGTCTGTAGCTACCAGTATCTCCAGCGTACCGTTACGGAACTTGCCCATCACGTTAGAACGTTGATTCTGGTTCAGGTCACCGTGCAATGCATCGGCAAAATAACCGCGTGCCTGCAATCCCGAAACCAGGTCATCCACCATACGCTTGGTATTACAGAAGATGATAGCTGATTTAAGGTTATACATATCCAGTAAGCGCGAAAGCACTTCCTGCTTCATGTTGTTTCTAACCTCAAAATAGAACTGGTCTATGTTGCTAACGGTAAGCTCCTGGTGTACTACTTTAACCAATACCGGATCTGTCTGATAACGCTTGGTCATCTCCATGATCGGCTTAGACATAGTAGCTGAGAAGAAGATCGTCTGGCGGTCTTCTGGGATGCGCTCCAGCACATACTCGATATCTTCACGGAAGCCCATGTCCAACATTTCGTCCGCCTCATCAAGAATGATCTTGCGCACGTTATCCAGTACTAGTGTACCACGATTAATGTGGTCCATCACACGGCCCGGTGTACCGATCACGATCTGCACACCCTGCTTAAGGGCACGCAGCTGGCGGTCGTAGCTCTGGCCACCGTAGATCGGAACCACGCTGATACCCTGCTTGTACTTAGCCAGTTTCTGGATCTCGCCTGATACCTGGATAGCTAACTCGCGTGTAGGGCAAAGTATAAGTGCCTGCACGCTTCTATCGGAAGTATCAATGCTTTCGATGGTAGGTATACCAAAGGCAGCGGTTTTACCAGTACCCGTCTGGGCCTGGCCAATAATGTCTTTTCCTTCTAATACAACCGGAATGGCTGCTGTCTGAATGGGAGAGGCTTCTTCGAAGCCCATGTCTGCAATTGCTTTTTGAACCTCCGGCGAAAGCGGAAGCTCATCAAATCTGATTTTGTTCATCTAATTACTTAAACTGTTTATGACACATCTGGAATCAGTCTGCTTATCAACTTATCTCTACGCAGAGAGCGACACGAAGAACTAAAACAACCAGGTTATGCCAGCAATGGAGTATCCAGTTATACAGTAATCAGACCGTATCCAAATAAGGGGGCAAAGGTACAATATTTAATTTGATTAAACTATTTTATTTAAAATTAGTATATCTACCCCGAAAATATATCGGTTTACCCACTCCAAGAGCAATTTCACTTACTATACTACCTATTTATATCTAACTAATATTTAATTTATATATTTATGTTTAAAATTAAATTTTTTATTAGAATAGGTAACTATATACTTTTTCACACGTTATATCCTGCAATTCACCCTTATTAATAACACGTTTACCATATATAGCAATTACAGATGTAAACCAAATGTCTTTGCAGCGTAGTACTGAACATATTAACCCAAACCACTAACCTAAACCCTTATGACCGCAAATTACTATAGTACCCATCTGCCCCTACTAACCTATTAATTGTGTGACAAGCCTTATTTACCTAAGCTAATGAGAAGCAGGCATAGCGCCTGATAGCTAGTTAAATGAAATCCTTAAACCCTCTAGTCCCATTTATTATGTTACACTTTTCCAAAATTTCAACTCAAGGTAAAGAGTTCAACCTGATTGCTTCTGGTGCGTTAGCATTTAAGATCCACAACAAAATCCTGAAAGACGAAAGCTTCCATCAGGGCACCAAAATTACCCGCAACATGCTTCTAGGCAGTGCTCCGGCACGCTCAGCAAGTTCAGAACAGAAAAAAGTATTTTTTGTGATCATTTCTGACCTGGACAAAATGAACATCGAATCACTCTGCAAGACTATACAGGCGGAAAGAGCAAAAGGCAGCTACGCCGTATGCCAGGTAATACCGATGTATTACAACGAACCATCCTTCAAAGCATTAAAGATGCTACGCCAGAACTTTGATGAAGTAATGGAACTAAGCAAGTTTAACCTCGGCAACAGCAAGGCACTTGTGAGTCCGGAACAGCAGCATTGTATTATTACTGATTACTCGGTATCGATGGCGCGCATTATGTACCATGTGTGCGTAAAAGATTTTGCCACAGCTTCAAAACCAGAGGTAAAAGTAGCTGAGCCAGTTTATGCATAAATAGTAGTTCCTACTATAATATAAAGCCTTTCCCTGCACAGGAAAGGCTTTATTGTTTTTAATGCATTAAGTTTTCCCTCTCAAGTAATCAAGTCATTATTAAATTCTGACGCACTAGTCACGTCATGAACTACCTTTAATTTATCATTGGTGATAAATGCTTCTCATAAATCTTTTTAGGTATAATTTGTAGATGGCAACAGCTTCGCATTATCTTTAAAGTATAAACGCTGATCCATGCCCTCTGTTTTTAAAATATACTCTTCCTCTGCCGGCTCAGGCAAAACATACCACTTAACAAAAGAGTACCTTAAGCTGGCTCTGCATACTTCTGATCCGGATTACTATCGTTCTATCCTAGCCATTACATTTACAAATGATGCCGCCGCTGAGATGAAGGTGCGTATACTGGCAGCTTTGCGTAATTTTAACGACATTAACCTGCCAGAAAAAGAGAAAGCCAAAAGTGAGAGCCTGCTGCAAAGTATAACAGAAGATCTACAGCAGGAGTATCCGGAAGAGCAGCTTGATGTAGAGGAAGTGCGCCAACGTGCTGCCAATCTGTTCCGGCAGATTCTTTACAACTACTCCGACTTCAGTGTCAGCACCATCGATAGCTTTGTAAATAAAATTGTGCAGGCTTTTACCAGGGAGCTAAACATACCGCATAACTTTGAGGTAGACCTGGATTCTAACTCGCTGCTAAGTACGGCTGTTTCGCTGTTGCTTGATAAGGTTTCTGATGCTAAAGACGATCTGCTTTCTCAGACGCTGGAGCAGTATGTGCTAGAGAAAGCCCGCGAAGGTAAAAGCTGGACCTTGCTTGCAGAAGACCTCATGGACTTTGCACGTAACCTGCTTAATGAGCAAGTATATGAAGCCATTACCGACATTCAGCAACTTAACCTGGAAGATTTTAAGCTGGTGCGCCAGGAGCTGTTTGATGCAAAACAAAAGATTGAGGAAGCCGTGCAGGAAGCAGGTAAACAAGGACTGCAACTTATTGAAAATGCAGACCTCTCCCCTGCTGATTTATACCAGGGCAACCGCGGCATCTGGAGCTACTTTAATAAGTGGTCGCAGAAAGATATAGACCTGAACTACGGTAACAGCAACGCTGTAAAAACCATAGAGGAAGATAAGTGGGCAGGTGGCAAAGCAAGCGCCTACACCAAAAGCCAGATCGAAAGTATAAAGCAGCCGCTAACCGATCTGTACTACCACATCGAAAGTATAAAGGAGCAGTACTCCGAAACCTATACATTAATACAACAGATCGTACCGCACCTGTACAAGGTATCCGTATTAAACGAACTGGAGAAATGCCTCCAGGAAATTAAGCTTGACCGAAACACAGTTCACATCTCGGAATTTAACAAGCGCATCATTGATATTGTACTGCAGGAGCCGGTGCCATTTATCTATGAGCGTTTGGGCGAAAAGTATAATCATATTCTTATTGATGAGTTTCAGGACACCTCGGTTCTGCAATGGAACAACCTGCTACCGCTTGTAGACAATGCACTTGCTTCGGGCCATTTTAGCATGGTGGTAGGCGATGCGAAACAGGCTATTTACCGCTGGCGCGGCGGCGAAATGGAGCAAATTTTACACTTGTACAAGCAGAGCACGAAACAACTGTACGAGAACCGCCGCCACGGTCCGCTTATTAAAGAAAGGTATGATTCTGTAGACCAGGCATTAGAACCGGCAAATTTAAAAACCAACTACCGCAGCCGCTCCGAAATCATCGATTTTAACAACGAACTATTCTCATTTATAAGCGAGGGCCACAAAGAGTTTGGCATGTTCACGTCTATTTACGACGAGGACTTTAAGCAACAAACCCCTGTAGGAAGCCAGAACAACGGAGGCCAGATACAAGTACTGTTTACCCACGACGATGACCTGAACTATAAGTATGATCTGAACAACTGCTGCAGAACAGAAGCGTTTTATGATGGATATACGCAGCCCAAGGCCTTAACTTACAATGAAAGTACATTAGACATTGTGCTGCAGCTGGTAACGGAGGCAATGGCTGAAGGCTATGAACTAAAGGACATGGCCATACTTTGCCGTACCAACGTTAAGAGCAAGCTTATTGCTAATTTCTTAAAAGAGCGTAAGTACGATATCATCTCACAGGATTCGCTTTCACTTCAGTTTGCAGAAGTAATTAACCTAATTGTAGCCATGTTCCGGGTATTTAACCGGCCCAACGATTCCTTGGCTAAATCAGAGGCTTTATACTTGGTATGCAAAGTGGCATTAGGCGTGATACCGGATGTGGAGATGACCAAAACTATTGCCGACATTGCCAACGAAAAAGAAAACCAATCTTTCTTTGATCAGCTGCGTGTGTTTGGTTTTGATGTGCAGGAGCGTGAAACAGGTAACCTTTCAATTTATGAGCTCACCGAAAAGCTTATTCGCATCTTTAACCTGCTGGGTAAAAACAACGAGAGCGAGTACCTTTTCCGATTCTTGGACTTAGTGCTGGAGTATAGCTTAAAGCACAGCAACAACCTGAATAATTTTCTAGCTTACTGGGATGTGCAGAAAGAGAAATTAAGCATCAACACACCCAAAGATCGCAACGCTATCACCATCACCAGCATACACAAATCCAAAGGATTGGCCTACCCTATTGTAATCATACCTTTTGCCGACTGGAGCACTGAGCCAAAACGTGGATCGTTGATGTGGAGCCAATTGCCAGAGGAAATTAGTGTAACTGGTAAATTACGCAGTGTGGCAGTTAACATAAGTTCTAAACTAGAGAATACTATACTTGCAGAGCAGTACAGCACCGAGATAGAGAAAACCTTTATCGAAAACCTGAACATGCTGTATGTGGCTCTCACCCGACCCATCGAAAGATTATACTTGGTAGCTAGTGCCAAAGACCTGCAGGAAGAACGCAAAGCACCAAAACCAGACGGACAAGCGAAGAACGTAAGTCACCTGCTGTACCGCTACCTTGTGCATAAAGACCTGTGGGAGTTTGGCAGACATTGTTATCAGTTGTCTAAAGGTGCCCCACGCGCGCAGCGTGCAGGCACTGAACTAAACAATACCTATACGTTAGATCACCTGGTGGCAACCGACTGGGAAAAGCGCCTTAAGATTAAGCAGCATGCCAATAACGTATTCGACTTTGAGACACAGACAAAGCAGCGCCAACTAAACCGTAAACTACATTTTGCCTTGGCACGTATTGCCTTTGCTCCAGAACTGGAGAAGGTGCTGCGCCAAATGGTGTACGAGGGAATTATAAGCGAACGGGAGAAACCTGAATTGCGTACTAAACTGGCAGAAGTGCTAAACCATAAAGAGTTGGCTAAGTACTTTACAGGTAATGTGGTGGTAGAACATGAAAAAGAAGTACTTGATGCAAGAGCCTATCTGTACAAACCAGACCGCATTGTTTTTGAAGATGATGGAGTAGTATTGATAGAATTTAAAACACCGCCACCAGAGCCTGAACATCGTAACAAACTAGATCATTACGCAGTAAGATTCAGGCAGCTAGGCTATACAAAGGTAAAATGCGTACTTTATTATTTTGATACACAGAAAGTATTAACGTGGCACTATGGTGGCAAGCAAAAACAGCAACTTGGCTTAGCCTTCTAAAATTAAGCTTACCTATTTCCAACTTATTAAAAAGAAGTATCTGGTAAGCAGCCAGGAAAGATTAATGCAGAATTATAAAAACCTCAAAGTAGACCTAAGCAACTGCGATAAGGAGCCCATTCAAATCATCGGCAGAATACAGCCGCATGGCTTCATGCTAATCCTGGATAAAGAAACTCATAAAATAATACAGGCCAGCGAAAATATTCACAGCTTTTTAAATACTCCGGCAACACAGCTTTCAGGTAAAACACTAGCTGCTGTTGCCTCTCCTAAAGAGTATAGCATACTTAAGAAACAAATCGAAAGCGGCACCACTATAAGTCCGCAGGCCATTGTTTTGCAGCAAAAAAACTTCTTTTCCTTTATCCATGAAAGCGAAGGAAAACTGGTACTTGAGTGCGAGCCAATGGAAATATCCGGGAATGAGAACAGGCTAGAAAACACATTAAGTTTTACCCATTTCCACTCAGAACTTAATTCCCTACAAACATTTCAGGAACAGACAAATGCACTGGTAAACTATGTGCAGCGTTTGTTTGATTACGATCGGATAATGCTTTACGTCTTTGATCAGGACTGGAATGGAGAAGTAATAGCTGAAAAAACGAAACCGGGTGCGCGCTCTTATCTTCACCACCACTTTCCAGCAACAGACATACCGGCACAGGCGCGCGAACTGCTGCTAAGAAAGCATGTAAGGCAAATACCAGATGTGCATGCTGAAGCCGTAGACATTATACCCTACTTCGACCCCAAAACAAACGCCCCAACAAATATAATCCAATCAGAGCTTCGGAATCCATCAGAGATTCACTTGGAGTATCTTAAAAATATGGAAGTGGGTGCCACGTTATCTGTTTCAATTATTGTACAGGGTAAACTTTGGGGTATCATCGCGTGCCAGCACCAATCGGCCAAGTTCATTAATTTCTGGAAGCGCCAGACGTGTCTTGTAACGGCACTGACGTTTGCAAATACTGTACTGGCAAACCAGGAAAAGACAGACCTGGAAATTATGGAACGCTACAACACCGCTGAGCAGAAACTGGTGGAACAAGTAAAGGCATCTGGTAATTTTGAACAGGGTTTGTTTGGTGAGGCTGTAAATTTACTTTCCATAACACAGGCACACGGAGCTGCCATGTGCTTGCAAAGAAGATTGACAAAAATCGGTAACACACCCAGCGATAAGCAAATTCAAGAGATATTAAAATGGTTGTCTACTGCTGAGGTTGACCAGGTACTTTCTACCCGCGAATTGGCAAAACATATACCTGCCGCACTAAACTACCGTGATGTGGCCAGCGGCATACTTGCCATTGAGATATCTAAGAGTAGAAAAGACTTTATACTTTTCTTTAAACCAGAGATACAAGAAAAACGCATCTGGGCAGGCAACCCAGAAAAGCCTTTGCCGGGTGTTGATGCACGTATCCACCCGCGCAAATCGTTTAACAATTGGGAAGAAATTATCAGAGGCAAATCTCAGCCTTGGTCTTTTAATGATGTAACCATAGCGCATACACTCCAAAAAGATATAGTAGCCTTATTGATGGAAATACAGGCTATCATGCTGCAAGACTTAAATGAAGAACTAAACGCATCGGCAGAGGAGCTGCTTCAAAAGAACAGGAAACTTGAAGACTTCACTCAAATCATCTCACATAACCTGCGATCCCCTTTAAGTAACATCAAAGGCCTATACCAACTGTACAATGCAGAACCAACCCCTGAAACAGGCGCTGAAGTTATTGGAAGGATGAACATGATGATCGAAAACATGTCGGCTACGATAGATGACCTGAACATGGTTCTTCACGCTGCCATCAAGCAGGATTTAAAAACAGAACCAGTACAAATTGCTGCTATAGTTGACAAAGAGATGCAGAACCTTCAAGCATCTATACTTCAGACAGATGCCTTAATACAAACAGATCTGGAAGTGCCAGTTGTAAGTGTACCGCGAATTTACCTTGAAAGTATACTACATAACCTCCTTTCTAATGCATTAAAGTATAGCTCGGAGCAAAGAAAACCCCAAATACTTATTCGGTCGTGGGCAACAGTGGATCAGATACACATATCGGTTTCGGATAATGGTTTGGGCATTGACTTAGACAAGGTCCGCTCAAAACTATTTGGCTTGTATAACACTTTCCATCAGAACAAAGACTCTAAAGGCATTGGCTTATACTTAACTAAAACGCAGGTAGAGCAAATGGGCGGAAAAATTGAAGTGCGAAGCACAGTCAATCAAGGTACAACTTTCATTATAACCTTTCCGCGAAGTATAGCAGAAGCATAAACACCTTGCTGTAGCTACTGGCAAAAAGCAGCAATACCTAAAAATTAATTAGCCTCATCATCTCAATTATACTTACCTTACAATGTAAAAACGCATTTAGAAATCATACTTTAGAAACTATGGATCAGGCCACCCAAACTATGATCGATAACCTGCAGAAAAACACAGGTAAGTCGCTTAACGAATGGATAAGCATTGTAAAAGCTTCTGGTATTGAAAAGCATGGTGAGATAATAAAGCATCTGAAAACTGACCAAGGTTTAACGCACGGGTATGCCAACCTGGTGGCACATAAAGCTAAAGAAAGCGAAGCTGGCTCTGCAGAAGACCCGCAGCAGCTAATAGCAGAACAGTACAAGGGCAAAGAAATCCTTTATCCTATTTATGAGAAGCTACTGGACAAAGTAAAGCAGTTTGGCCCGGATGTAGAATTTATTCCAAAAAAGACCTACGTTAGTATAAAAGCTAAAAAGCAGTTTGCACTGATACAGCCCTCTACTAAAACAAGATTGGATGTTGGCATAAATCTGAAAGGAAAAGAGCCTGAAGGCAAGCTTGAAAAGTCTGGCAGCTTTAACGCAATGTGTTCGCACCGGGTAAGAACAGAAACCCCGGATGATGTAACTCCTGAACTGATAGCTTGGCTAGAAGAAGCTTACTTGCAATCCAGGTAAAATCTAAATCAAAGTATAAACTAATATATTACCCGGTTACTACCTGTATTACATGGAGGCCATTAGACCATTAAAATGGAGCAAAGATTAACACTTATTACCATAGGCGTAAAAAACCTGCAGCGTTCCCGCGATTTTTACCTGAACGTGTTTGGCTGGAAGCCCACGGAAAGCAGTACAGAAGGAATAGTGTTCTTTCAGCTAAACGGTATACAACTGGCTCTTTTTCCGCAGGAATCATTAGCTGATGATGCGGGTGTTGAACCCGATGGCAACGGCTTCAGGAGATACTCGCTGGCACACAATGTACGCTCGGAGCAGGAAGTAGACCAATTGGTGACACAACTGGAAGACAAGGGGGCTCGTGTGGTTAAAAGGCCAGAAAAGGTGTTCTGGGGCGGCTACAGCAGCTACATTGCTGATCCGGATGATAACCTTTGGGAGATCGCCTACAACCCGTTCCTACCACTGGATGATCATGGGAATACGAAGATGCCGTCGATACATTAATTAAAGCGATTTATGTATGTTTAAGCTTAAAGTTATGGCATGGGTTACTGCCATACTATTATTGATTACGGGACTTTACATCGACTTTAATTACTTTACTAAATCTCCTCAGAGTTACATACTTTTGATAGATGGAACAGTACAGTTAATTATGATTGCAACGGTAGCTATTGCACTAACCTTGCTTGTATCTATCATACCTTATCGCGACCTACGTTTTTCTTCCAAATTCAAATTTGTTTTGCCTTTTAACTTTGTCATTTTAGCAGCTTTAAAAATTTCTATGCTGATTAAGTACATCGCTTAATATTCAATTAACCACCCATTCAAAATCAGATTACCTACGTGCAAACTTTCCTGGAGCTAACGGCAAAGTATATTTTCGAAAAGTATAAAGAAAACATCAGCGACCTGTGCATTGTACTGCCGTCGAGGCGTGCTAGTTTTTTCTTTAAAACTGCGCTAGCACAGGCTTCACCAGAGCCTATCTGGTCGCCGGAGGTGTATGCCATGGAAGACTTTATCCGGAAGATGGCGCAAACGGATGTGGTGGAACCGATCAACCTGCAGCTGGAGCTATACGACCTGATGCGCGAGCAGGACCCAAACCTGGACTTTGACCAGTTTGTAACCTGGGCCGGCACCCTGCTCGACGACTTTAGCCGCATAGACCAGAACCTGGTAGACACAAAAAAGCTATTTGAGTACCTAACCGAGGCCAAAGCCCTGGAGCGCTGGGACCCTAAATTTTTAGGAAAAGAAGTTTCTCCTACCCTACGTAAATACTTCAGCCTTTGGGATAACATCGAAAAAACATACCACAACCTGCAAAAGCGCCTGCTCGAAAACAAGCAGGCTTATGCTGGTATGGCTTTCCGGAAAGTAGCCCGCGAAATTGAAAGTATAGCTAAGTCTTCGGAGTGCCAGCAGTTCATCTTCATCGGGCTTAACAGTTTAACCACATCCGAAGAAAAGATCATCAAAACACTACTGAAGCACGAAAAGGCAGAGGTACTGTTCGACAGCGATGATTTTTATATGGAAGAGAACACACCTAACCGTGCCGGCAGCTTCCTGAGAAAGTATAAAAACACCTGGAAACTACCAGAGTGGCGATGGCAGCAAAACCTGCTATTAACGGAGGAGAAAGAAATAAACGTAATTGGTGTTGCGAATGCCAGCATGCAAGGCAAACTGGCAGGCCAGCTGCTGCAGGAGATACGCGAAAAAGACAAGCACGCGCAGGTAGCCATTGTTTTGCCAGACGAAACCCTGCTCCTGCCGGTGCTGCACTCCATTCCGGACGAGATTCCGACCTATAACGTAACCATGGGTCTGAGCTTCAAGGGTACGCCGCTTTTTAACCTGATTGATTTGCTCTTTGAGGTGCACCTGACCGGAGTTACGCAACTTCACGACACCGGATACAAAGTACACCAGTACTACCACTTGTCGGTTACGAAACTGCTCACGCACCCTTTTATCCGCAGGTATGAACTGCACCTGAACGACAGTCCGGAACAGGTAAAGTATCACGGCATGATACAGACAGTGCTGACCAAGATGGTGCAGGAAAATAAGGTGTTAGTTCGAGCAGAGGAACTGCTGGAGTTAAGTAATCACCACCCTTTGTTTGAAGTGCTGTTTACCAGCTGGCGCGATTGTGAAGATATTATCGTGTCGATGTTTAAGCTGATCGAGCTGCTGCGCGAAGTATACAGCCACGGCCACAACACCATTGAGACGGAATATCTCTATATTTTCTATACGCTTGTAAAGCGGCTTGATACCATCTTCGACTGCCGGGAGCATAAGATATCGGTGCGTAGTTTTAAGAAGTTCCTGTATGAACTAATTAGCCAGACACGACTCCCGTTTAGTGGTGAGCCAATCTCTGATGTGCAAATTATGGGTATGCTGGAAACGCGTGCTCTCGATTTTGAAAACCTAATTATACTTTCTGTAAACGAAAATACTTTGCCGGCACCAAAGCGCCACGAGTCACTGATGCCATACGATGTGCTGCGCCAGTTCGGATTGCCAACCTATGCCGAAAACGAAGGCTCGATGGCCTATAACTTTTACCGCCTGCTGCAACGCGCCAAACGTGTAAACCTGCTGTATGTGCTGCCCTCCGATACCTATGGTTCCGGCGAAAAGAGCCGCTTTATACTTCAGCTGCAAAACGACCTGGCCCTGCGCAACCCCCGCATCACCTTCCGCGACATGACTGCCGCCGTAGAGCAGGAACAGACACGCAAGTATGAAGAGGATATTCTGATTGAGAAAACCCCGGAAACCATTGCCCAGCTGAAGAAGGAGTTGGAGCGTGGCCTCTACCCTTCGCACATGAACATGTATATCAATTGTTCGCTGCAATACTACTTTACCCGCATCGCCAAAATGCAGGAGATAGACGAAGTGGAAGAGCAATTGGGTGATGACCAGTTTGGTACCATTGTGCACCAGGTGCTGGAAGATTTCTTTAAGCCGCATGTGCAAAGCGGTGAGCCTATACTTGCAGAGCACGTAGATCAGATGCTACAAGCCCTGCCAGCTAAAACAAAGGCTGAGTTTAGCAAAGTAACGCAAGGTGCCAAACCAGAGCGCGGCATGAACTACCTGCTCTTTAAAGTAGCCGTAGAAGTGCTTGAGAAATATCTGCAAAAGCTCAAAGCCTCAGACGAACTGCCGCTTTACGTGCTGCGCCTCGAAGATACCCTGGATGCCATACTTCCGGTGCATGTAAACGGCGAAACGCTGCAGGTACGCATTGCTGGCAAAGCAGATCGCATCGACCTGACAGGCCATGAACTGCGTGTGATAGACTATAAAACCGGTAAGGTAGAAAAGGCCCAGCTTAACGTAAAGCCAGAAGAGGTAGAACTGCATTTTTTAACAGATGCCAAGTATGGTAAAGCTCGCCAATTATGGCTTTACGAGTATATTTTGCACCGCACCCTACAACGCGAGCCAGAGAAAATTTTGCACAATGCCCAACACGTTTCTCCGCTTAGTGTAGATCCTAAATCTGGTATCATATCGTTCCGTAACCTAGATCCCGGTGTGCTGTCTTCAGAGTTTAATTTTATGGAGGCCGTGGGTAAGGATTTTATACCAGCCTCGGAGCAATTGCTCTCTGAATTTGTAAACCGGATGCTGAATCCGGCAGAGCCTATAAAGAAAACCCAGGACCTGGATGTATGCCAATGGTGTGCCTACCGGGGGATTTGTGCGAGGTAGACCGGTGATTAAGGGGATTAGGTTTGATTAAAAAGATTTTATCTACAGACGATTTATTTCTGATTTTCCTTTTGAATGTGCTGGTACGATAGCCCCATATTAATAGTACATTCCTCGGACAGGTCGCGACCTGTCCGAGGAATGGCCTTAACCACAGAGCCTGGTTCTCAATTCAAGTAACGACGGAAAGCTCCCCTCCGAATCCGATTCGGAGTCAGAGACTTTGGAGTCGAAGATCCCAAACTTGATTTTGGAGGCGTGACTTCAAAGGGGATGACAATCGTATACATGAAAATATACCCATAGACTCGGTTCGCAACCTGCATACGTAGCGTATGTGATTATACTCTCCCGATCACAAATGCATAGAGAAGCCCAAAAATCAAATAAATCCTCATTAACTGTGGTATTTTGCCGACAATAACTCAAAGCCATGGCCAAAGAACAACTTCCGATATACAAGATTGAGGATTTTAATAGCAGGAAGAAAAACGCAAAGTTCTTTTA
Organism: Pontibacter sp. H249; assembly: GCF_037892465.1. NCBI lineage: Bacteria > Pseudomonadati > Bacteroidota > Cytophagia > Cytophagales > Hymenobacteraceae > Pontibacter > Pontibacter sp. H249. The sequence goes on from NZ_JBBKTR010000004.1 coordinate 93,467, forward strand.
TCTGTGCAGGCTGGCAGAGCACCTGCAGGAGCATAAATTTATACAACGGCCACACAAGCACGATTTCTACATTGTGATGCTGGTTACCCGTGGCACCGGCATCCACACCATCGATTTCAGAGACTACGCGGTTCAGGCTGGCATCGTGTTCTTTCTTACTCCAGGGCAAGTGCACAGTTGGCAATTATCCGACGATGCCGATGGATTTATACTTTTTTTCACACAGGAATATTACCTGGAGCGGAAGAAACTTTACCAGTATCCATACTTTGCCACCCTTTCCGACAACACACCGCTTCCTGTTTCAGAAGCAGAGCAGGAACAGCTACTGCAGATCCAGAACCATATGCAACAGGAGTACCAGCACCAGCTGGTGATGAAGGATGATGTGCTTCGCGACTATCTGGACATCCTGCTGGTAAAGCTGCTACGCACCTACAATGCACAGGGCTATAGTACTGCCTCCTCTCCTGCCGCACTACCAGAACTGCTACAGCTGCAACGCCTCATCGACCTGCACTACAAAGAGCACCAGCCGGTAAGCTTTTATGCTGAGATACTTCACACCTCAGCTAAACACCTGAACGAAGTATGCAAAAAGTCTCTTGGCAAAACCACTACACAACTTATACAGGAAAGGCTAGTGCTGGAGGCAAAAAGACTACTGATCCACTCGGCTTTAAGTATAAAACAGGTAGCTGCAGAAATCGGCTTTTTCGAGGTTTCCTACTTCTTCCGGTTCTTTAAAAAACACACAGGTCAGACACCAGAGCAGTTCAGGCAGGAACAAAGTATAGGTTAAAGTAAGCTATAATCATCTTACTCAGGGCCACTTCATTTTCTTCTTTGCTGGTGCGGATCTGCGATTCGTGACTTATTACAATGTTGAATCTGAAATCCAACCTGGCCAGAGGCCCAAACTATAGTTAGTCACGAGCGACCTCGCCTTATCCTGTTCATTTAAAGAATTTTGTACACTATTTCGTTTTAAAAGTGCATCGAGTAAGGCAGGCACTTGGACTACTTTTGTATAATTAAAAAAGTAAGAAGTAATGAGCCTGAAAGGAAATAAACTATACAGCATTTTATATATGAAGTGCCCCAAATGCCACGAGGGAGACATGTTTGAGAAAGGGACCCTTTACAATTACCGCAGGTTCTCAGAAATGAAGGAGAAATGTGAATGTTGTGGGCAGCACTTTGAGCCAGAGCCTGGTTACTACTACGGTGCCATGTTTGTGAGCTACGCCTTTAGTACAGCCATATTTATTGCGGTATGGATGGCCCTTTCTTTCTTTGTGGAAGAGGTAACGATCCTGATGATGACTTTTGCGCTGTTTAATGTAGTTATAGGTTTGTTACCTATTACCTTTAGGTTATCCAGATCGATCTGGATCAACATTTTCATGAGTTATCAGGGTAAACCGAAACAAGTAACTACTAAATAACACAGAAAAGTATAAAATGCCGGAGAGAAATGCACACACCTCATCCCCGGCATTAAAACTCTGTTAACTATACATTCACGCTGGCCATCTGCTCATCGCGGTACCGGCCACCAGCTGCCACACCTTTTGGCGCAATCTCGTCTAACTGCCGCATCTCTTCCTGCGTCAGCGAAACATCCAGGGCACCCACATTTTCTTCTAGATACTTACGCCGCTTTGTACCGGGTATCGGCACCAGATCCTTGCCCTGCGCCAGCAACCAGGCCAAAGCTAATTGCGAGGGGGTACAACCTTTTTGCGAAGCAAGTTCTTCTATCTTCCTTACCAGGTCCAGGTTCTTCTGAAAGTTCTCTCCCTGAAAGCGTGGTGATTGCCGCCTGTAATCATCTTCGGCTAGGTCATCAAACGTTTTGATCTGCCCTGTCAGAAAACCTCTGCCCAGCGGACTGTACGGCACAAAGCCAATGCCTAATTCACGAAAGGTGGGTAGTATCTCGTCCTCAACATCACGGCTCCAGAGGGAGTACTCTGTTTGTAAGGCAGTAATAGGATGCTCCTTATGTGCCTTTCTGATAGTTTGAACTGATGCTTCTGATAAACCCAGGTACCGTACCTTCCCTTCTTTTACCAGTTCTGCCATAGCGCCAACTGTTTCCTCAATAGGCGTTTCCTTGTCCACTCGGTGCTGATAGTATAAATCAATGTAATCTACACCTAAACGCTTCAGGCTGGCCTCACAGGCTTTCTTTACATAATCTGGCTTTCCGTTAACACCTAAAAAAGAACCGTCTGCGCCCCGCACGTTACCGAACTTGGTGGCTAAGATAACCTTATCTCTCCTCCCGCGGATGGCTTTGCCAACCAGCTCCTCATTTGCACCTACGCCATACATATCGGCTGTATCCAGAAAATTAATACCCAGTTCCAGGGCACGGTGAATAGTGGCAATAGATTCATTATCATCGCGGTTGCTGTAAAAATCAGACATGCCCATGCACCCCAGACCGAGGGCAGAGACTTCCAGCCCCTGGTTTCCAAGCTTTCTTGTTTCCATAGCTTATACATTAAGAGCAGGCTTCTTCCAACCTACTCTGGTTTTATACTTTCTAAACTTGATGATTATTTCTGCTGCAGCTGACTGTAGTCAAAAGTAAGCAGGTTCTGGATCGCATCGCGGTGTGCGTCGGTAGACATACTTTGTGCATCTTTGTCTACCATGTCTTCCGTGCCGATGAGCAGCTGGCGCTTAATGTTGTCTGGATCTTTAGGCCTGGAGAAGTACAAAGCTACATAGTCTACTTGACCGAAGTTGCCTTCGCGGCCCATGCCCATTTCATTTAAAATAGTGTTCAGTTTGTCTACAACGCCTGGCTCAGCCACATCGGCAAAACCAAAGTACTTAAATGGGCCATCCTGTACCTCTTTGCTTCGGGTAAAGTGCTTCTTTATGCCTTGCTCAAAGTATTGCGTATGCTCCTGCCTGTCGAAGTGGTATAACAAAACGTAATTATTCATAAGATCAAGTTGTTTGGTTTCATAGCATTGTCTCTAAAAGTACGTCCCTAATAAGCAATTGTTAAAACCAATAGCAGCCATAGTAGTACAAGAGACAGTTTATGATTTCCCTGCTATCAGGAGCCTTAATATACATATAAGCTGGTAAGGGAATATACTTTTATAGTGAATAAGTTGATTTACGGCGTTAACCTGTCGCCTTTCCTTTTATGATTCGCCCATTTTTAGTAATATCGCTTTACCGAAATTCACTTTTTAAGCTGATTGTTTTGCGCGTAGTAACTTTATTTATCCTCCTTTTGCTTTTCACCTTACAGGCATTTAGCCAAACCACCATGCTACGTGTGGTTGCCAAGCAGGGAGACGGTATTTATACTTTGCTGCGCAGGCATAGCCTTCCCACAACCGTTCTCCCTGAATTTCTGGAGCTTAACAAGGAGAACTTGGGCGAAAACAATAGCCTGTACGCGGGCAGAACGTATATTTTACCAGGCAGTACCGGCATTGCCGCTGCTACCACAGCTGTAGCTACCAACAAACCAGTAGAAACCTCTAAAAAAGTACTGACAGTACCCTTGTTTGGCAAAAAGTATGAGCGCGTTGAGGTGCTGGACCAGAAGCTGCAGGGTGCGGTATATTATCTGGTAAGCGGCCACGGCGGACCAGACCCCGGTGCAGTAGGCAAATATGGTCCCTATGAACTGGCAGAGGATGAGTACGCTTATGATGTAACAGTTCGGCTTGCACGACGCCTGATGGAGCATGGAGCAACTGTGTATATGATTGTACAGGATAAGAAAGACGGCATACGTGATAGTAATATCCTGAAAATGGATCGTGATGAAGTAAACTACAATGGGCAAGCCATATCTTTAAGCCAGACACAGCGCCTGCGCCAGCGGGTTAACTCTATTAACGCCTTACACGCAAAACATAAAGGGGCGTATCAGCGCATGCTATCCCTGCACATCGACAGCAGAAGTGAACGAAAAAACATCGATGTCTTTTTTTACCACCACGAAAACAGCTCTGATGGCCAAAAACTTGCTGAAAGTATACATAAAACCTTTTACAACAAGTATAACCGTCACCAGCCCGAGCGTAGCTACTCTGGCACAGTTTCGCACCGCAGTAGCCTGTATGTGGTAAAGTATAGCCACCCACCTACAGTATTTATAGAGTTAGGCAACATCCGAAACAACCTGGACCAGCGCCGTTTTGTGATTCCGAATAACCGCCAGGCCCTGGCAAACTGGATAACGGAAGGAATTATTTCTGATTATAGAAAAAGCAAATAGCTTAAGTAAAGCGAGCTTTTCCAGCCTCTGCACCTAATATGTATAGTTTGATTTTTTGCAAATACTCCAAGTTATAGCCTGCTTTAGTCTATTTTGAAGCTTATACTTTGTTGTAAATGATCAATTGACATTGTCATGGCCAAAGTGCCTGTACAGGTTTACTATAGACCCAAAATGCGTTTCAACCCAATTTAGGGATAGCTTTATCAATCGCAAACTTCGTGTGAATTATCAACCTGCCAGTAAGAAAAGGTCGTAAATGACAGTGCGCTACCACTTTAATAATTTAAAGTTGTTCCTCGAAAACCTGAAATTTAGAAAGGTCTGGCTTATACTTTCGCTTGCGCTCTAACTCGTGCTCATATACTGCCTGGCCAAGTTTCTTCATAAACGGAAAGCCAATGGTGTCATATTGATAGTCGTTTGTGTTAAAAACCATGGCTTCGTTTACAAGTATAACGGCAGTCAGCATAAACTCTACCTTATTTTCAAAGTTCACGATGTAGGCATTGTCAATTAAAAAACCGTAGGCATCCCCTACTTTGTTAAAGCTACGAATGTGTTTAGGCATTGCCTCCTTATCGCTGCCAAACAACAAAAACTTTACATAGGCATCGTAATAGTCGGTGGAGTTATAAGCCGGATAGTTGCTTTCGTGCGGCAGCATACCCATGTATTTGTACAGGAAAGTGTAATCCTCTGCAGTTAGATTAAAGCGTTGCTTTGCCGGTACCGCCTCCGGAAATATAAGTGATTGAAGTATGGCTTGCTGCGAAGTGATACTCATAAAATTCATGTTAGAGAAATCCATCGGCTCCGAAACTAACTTTCCATTTTGGTAATATCCAACACCAAGCTTCGTGCTTTTAAGCTTGTTCTGATACTCGTTTGGGTTGTACGCTAAAGGCTGATTATAAATTAGCTGACCATTCTGGTAAAAAGTAATCGGGTTAGTGTATCTCCTCCTTTCTCCGCTATCGCCAACAGATAAACGGTGTATAATTCGCACGTCTTCATGGCCTTTTTTGTGTAGCGCTTCATTTAAAGTTTGTTGCCCTACAAACTCATACAAGCGGTTATAGGCATCATTGTCGCTTACCAGCAAAACCTTTTTAATATAATGCCCTACAGATGGCAGGCCATTGGCAGAGGTAGAATCTGTAACGGCTCTGGTTTGCATGGCATAGGCGCTGTCGGTGCGCATGGGGGTATTACGCGTTAGGCCACTAATCTGCAGGCTGTTCAGCTTTTCTAAGGCTGCTGCTGCAGTTGCCAACTTAACTGTGCTGGCCGGATAATAATAGCGTTCTGGATCTACGCCTAAAGTATAGCTTTTAAAACTGGGCTGGTTGTTTTTGTCCCTGTCAATCTGGGTGTACAAAACCTGCACATGATACTTCTCCTGATACTTTAGCACATGGTTCAGCAGAGAGTCTTTCTGGCTCTGCAACAGTTTTGTCAGAAACTTGTCCTGAGACTTTTTTTGGGCAAACAAACCAAAGCCCGGCAGCAGAAAGAACGATAATAAAAGTAGTTGGCGCAGATTAAGCATACTTTATTAGTTTTTGAAAGATCAAGGTACAAAGTTTTACGCATTTCTGCCTCTCAGATCTACAGTCAATCAACTTAACCGGTTTAACTTTTTATCTGCCTGCACTTATACTTTAACTCTCTGAACAACAACGAATAACATATATTTTTATAAGGCCGTTTTATATATAACACCCTATCAGTTAGCTCATTATTAACAATTCATAACTTCTAAATTTTACACAATATGAAAAAGACTTTAACTACTCTGATCATGCTATTGGCCTTTGGTTTTTGCACTTTGGCACAGGACTTACCAACTCCACCGCTCCCTCCCACCTCTGCTAACGTAGCCGACGATGCTATAAGCAAAGGTAACTGGCTGGTAGGCGGCAGTATTGCTTCTACCGGTTTTAACTTCAGCACCGATACCTATGATTTATTTATAAATCCAAAAGCCGGATATTTTATAGGCGAGAATTTTGTGTTGGGCTCAGAGGTTATTTTAGGGTTAACTATTTTTGATGGTGGCACCAATTTCCAGTATGGTATTACTCCGTTTGGTAGGTATTATTATACACAAGGCGGTGGCCCCTCCGGACGCATTTTCCAGGAAATTGCTTTTGGTATAGCTGGCAGTTCTATTAAAGATAATGAGCAGGATGAACCTGTTTCGTTGTTGGTTGGCGTGCGTGGTGGCTATGCTCACTTTATAGCGCAGAATGTTGCCTTAGAAGCTATACTTGGCTATACTTACATTAAAGCTGACATAGATTCTGACACAGGTTCCGGTGGCTTAGGGATCTCTTTGGGATTTAGTATTTACCTGCCAGGCAGGCAATAGTAAAAGGCTTGTATCAGCATTGTGTAGCATTCTCTAAAAATCGATGTGTATTAGAGGTAAAACCCATTCTAAAGCCTAGATTTGTAAAAAGTATACAAAATTACATGCTACACCTAAAACCTATATTAACTGCTGCCCTGCTGGCAGTTAGCTTTGGCTGCTTTGCCCAAACGCAGCTGCAGATGCCACGAAACATACAGCAGGCCTACGAAAAAGGCACCCGATCAGCCGATGGCACACCCGGCCAAAGCTACTGGCAAAACAGCGCAGACTATGACATTAAACTCAACTTTAACCCTGCAACCCGTCTACTCTCCGGTACGGTTCATATTGAGTATAGCAACCAAAGTCCCGACACTTTAAAGCAGATCTGGTTTAAGCTGTACCCTAACTTTTACAAAAAAGGAGTGGCACGGGCCAGAAATATAAACCCAAGTGATGTTACCGATGGGGTGCAGATACAGCAGTTGGCTGTGAATGGACAAGCAGAAGACCTCACTAAACTAAGAATTGATGGTACCACCCTGCCGCTCAACATAAAGCCACTCGCTCCCAAATCTAAAGCAAGTATAGCCATTACCTACAGCTATACTCTAAACGAAGGGTCTCATAACAGAACCGGCCAGGTGGATGAAGGCTCACATTTTATTGCCTACTTTTTCCCGCGCGTTGCCGTTTACGACGACATTGATGGCTGGAGCCGATTTGCCTATAATGGATCGCAGGAGTTTTACAACGACTTCGGAAACTATAAGTTTGAGGTAACAGTGCCAAAGAATTTTGTAGTGTGGGCCACCGGCGATCTAACTAACGCCAAAGAGGTGCTGCAGAAAAAGTATGTAAAGCGCCTGGAGCAGGCCGAGAAGAAGGATGCCATTATCACGATCATCGACAGCACCGACCTTGTACGAAAAGACATTACAGCCCAAAATACTACCAACACCTGGAAGTATGAAGCCAAGAACGTTGTTGACTTTGCCTTTGCTACCAGCGACAGGTACATGTGGAAGTCCACCAGTTTGGTGGTAGATCCAAAAACCAAACGCCGCACCCGCGTAGATGCCGCTTTCTTACCTAAATAAAAAGACTTTTACGAGGTGGTAAACTTTGGCCGCAAAACTGTAGAGGCCATGAGTTATACTTTCCCGAAGTGGCCCTTCCCTTACTCGCACATAACTGTTTTTCAGGGGTTGGCGCAGATGGAATACCCGATGATGGTGAACGACAACCCGATTGAGGACCGAGCCGAGACCATCATGCTGACTGACCATGAGATTTTCCATACGATGTTCCCCTTCTACATGGGAATTAACGAGACAAAGTATGGCTGGATGGACGAAGGCTGGGCAACTATGGGCGAATGGCTCATCACCCCGATCATCGACCCAAGTATAACAGATGATTACGGTGTGGCACCTTACGGAGCAGTAGCAGGAACTGAAATCGATTTGCCCATTACTACGCTTACCACTCAGCAGAACGGCACTACCATGTTCCTTAACTCTTATCCAAAACCGGCCTTAGGCTATTTATATGTGCGTGATATGCTGGGAAATGAACTTTTTGAAAAAGCCCTGCACTATTACATTGCACAGTGGAACGGTAAGCACCCGCAACCTTACGATTTCTTTAATGCCATGAACACTGCCTCAGGCCGCAACCTGAATTGGTTCTGGCAGCGTTGGTTTTTTGATGATGGCTACCCTGACCTGGCCATTGCCGATGTGCAAGAGCAAAACGGCAGCTCTACAGTTACAGTAGCGTCAGTTGGTACCAAACCCGTACCGGTAGACTTAATAGTTACTTATACCGACGGCACCAGTCTAACACTGCACAAAGACATATCGGTTTGGGAGAAAGGCAACAGCACCATGCAACTTACCTTTAAACCTACCAAACAGGTAAAACAGCTGGAACTGAAAGGCACTTATACCCCCGACAGCAACAAAAAAGACAATATATATCATGTGAAGCAGCAACAGTTGAATTAAAAAAACCTACATTATTAAAGGCCGCTTCAGGAACTACCTGGGGCGGCCTTTTCTGTACATTTTACTTTCCCATTTTTTATACTTTGCTTCGTATACTTTACCAGACCTTATACTATGAAATCAATTCAAATCGCTTTTGAAACAGAAGAACTGAGGCTTGTACCCCTTACACTGGACCAGCTTGAGAACTTTAATGAGAATCCGGAGAAAATTGCGCTGGAACTGGAAGTGCGCGACCATAAACTTTTTAACCCCGAGCCACTGCAAAGACTCAACACCCACGTTTTACTTCCGAGATTGCGAAATGCCTTGCCCAATGATGAAATATATTGCACCCGTTGGCTGGCTATCTCCAAAGTAATGAACAAGGTAGTGGCTGATTTTATCATTAAAAAATTACCCGATTCTAACGGTGAAATTGAAATAGGCCATGGCGTTTACCCCAAGTATGAAGGCAAGGGTTGGATGACAAAAGTAGTAGCCGCTTTTATGCTTTGGGCCCAACAGCAGCCGCGCATCAAAACTGTTATGGCCGAAACAGCTAAAAAGAACCTATCCTCTATAAGGGTACTGCAGAAAAACGATTTTAAACTGAGCCGCGAAACAGACAAATTTTACTACTGGAGGTGCTGCTTAAATACGAGAGAAACAACTTATACTAAAACTAACATTAGTCATTTTCCCTGACATCATTCAAGCGTAGTTTTACCATGATATGAAAGATATACAGCAACTGCAGCTTAAATTCTTAGGAGGAGCAGGCACCGTAACTGGCTCCAAGATTCTAGTTAAAACAGAGAAATACCAGGTACTTATTGACTGTGGTCTATTCCAGGGTTTAAAGGAACTGCGCCTGCAGAACTGGAAAAAACCTCCGCTGCATGTTCCTGATCTCGATGCTGTTATACTTACCCACGGCCACCTCGACCACTGCGGCTACTTGCCCGTGATCACAAAGTATGGGTATACCGGGCCGATCTATGCCACCGAACCTACCCGCGATGTAACCGAGATCATACTCCGCGACAGTGCCCGGATTCAGGAAGAGGATGCGCAGGAGGCAAACACACATGGCTACACAAAACATCGGCCGGCCAAGCCACTCTACAACATGCGCGACGTAGATCGCACCATGCCTCTTTTCGAGACTTGCCCACAAGAAAAATGGATAGAGCTGAATGAGGAAATGAGGTTCAGGTTCCGGAACAGCGGCCATATTCTGGGGTCTTCCATTATAGAATTAGAGTGCCTTGGCGAAAAGCTTGTTTTTTCCGGTGACTTAGGCCGGCGCAGACCATTGCTGATGGAGCCACCTGCACTTATACAGGACGCGGATTACCTGGTGCTGGAGTCGACCTACGGTGACAGACTGCACAGTGAAGTATCGCCTTATGAAGAGATAGCCGGAATCGTAAATCATACCTACCGCAAAGGCGGCATACTCGTGATTCCGAGTTTTGCCGTAGAGCGTGCCCAGGAGTTATTGCTTATACTTAACACGCTGCGTTACGAGCAAAGTATACCTGCCATTCCAATTTACCTCGACTCACCGATGGGTATAAACGTGACGCAGCTATACCTGAACTACTCCGACTGGCACAGCCTTAGCCCCGCCGAATGCCGCTCCATGATGCACGAGGTTCATATCATCCATGAATTTGAACACTCACTTCATGTACTCGACAAGCAAAGCCCTAAGATTATTATAGCAGGTAGCGGCATGGTTACCGGCGGACGTGTACTTTACTACCTCGAGAAGCTTTTAGGAGATAAAAAGAACACCATACTACTGGCAGGTTACCAGGCACCCGGCACACGCGGAAGCCTTTTAGGAAGCGGCACCAATGATGTTAAAATTCACGGCAACTACTACCCTGTGCACGCAGAGATAAAGCAGATCGGCTCCCTCTCCGCCCACGCCGACCAGGGCGACCTGCTGTGGTGGCTAAGCAATTTTAAAGAGAAGCCCAAGCGTATTTTCCTGAATCACGGCGAGGCACAGGCCAGTGAAGAGTTACGGTTAAAGATCAATGATAATTATGGCTGGAATGTAACAATTGCTAAAATGGGGGCTGTGTATGATCTGTTGTAAGGATGACTTTAAGTATAGTCTGAATCAGGATATTCAAGATTTTAAAGATGATCAAGATAAATATCCATAGTATACATCTGCCCCTCCTGAGCTTTCAGAGCTCCTTTAGAATGTAATGAGAAATCCTGCTGCAACTATTTCTTACATCTCAATCGCAGTAACTCTCCTTCTTGTCATACTGTTAAGCATCTTGGCGGAGGGGAAGTTAAGCTTGAGACACAACGCCTTTTATTCCTTCACAAACAACCTCTTATCAAACTCAAAAGGCTCTGAACTGATGATCTTTACTTTGTTAAAGTCGGGATGGCGGGGATTGATAAGGTAGTTGAAATTGCCTTGTACTGTTGCAGAGGGAGCTTTTAAGATAAGGTGCTCTTCGCCAAGTATAAACTGATCGCCAATATCCTGGGTAACGCTGCTGTGCGGAAAACTTTTCCATACTTCTGGCATGTCCTCTATTTTAACTTCCGGGATAAAGTCCAGTTCAGGCAGCTCGATGCGCACGAGGTGGTAATCTAAAGGTACAATGCCCAGCGGCATGTGTACGGCAATCTCTACAGTGCACAGCACAATGGATTCGCTGGTGTAGAGCATCGGAACGCCTTTACTGTTCCAGCGTCCGCCGGCCAGTTCTGCACCTTTGCCCGATAAATCGTTCCGGAATTTGCTTCTGCTAAGGCGGTAAACGATCATGCCAGAACGCCGTGTTCTATACGTGTAAGTTCGTCTTTTAAAAGGCCGATGCCAAAGGTATTATCAAGAAGCTCTTTTGGCTTGATACCGCCCAGTGCCACGTTTTTTGCCTCCAGCCAGGCATCAAAGTTTGCCTTGTCGCCAAACACTTCCACTCCTTTGTTGTATACCAGGGTTATCTCTAAAATTTTTTCAGAGTGCAACGGATCAAAGGTGCGCTTCTCTTTTTTATAGCGCTGGAAGGTACGCTCAGAAAGATGGAGAAAGCCAGACCATTCAGCCGTGCTAAAGGGACTTTTATCAGCTATACTTTGAAACAACTTATACTTTATTCCTTCGCGCACGGTGCTTATCAGCATAAACACATCGCGATCATCAATTAGCTTATAGCTAAGGCCGGCTCCAATTTCTAAGGCTTGTCCCATGGTTAGTTTTCTTAACAGATCAAATATACGAAACTTGTCTTAAATAAAACGCCAATTGTCGCAAATAAGTTTTACAGCAAGAAAGGCTAACTTTCTAGTTCATCAATAGACTGACTGATACGGCCAATCCTTTGCGACCAGGTGCGTGATGATAAGTATAGAAAGACCATAGTTACCCCTGCCAAGGCGGCAAATACTAGTATAAATTTCATATTTATACTTAACGCAGCTGTAAAAAACACCCACAATGACACACTGAACACAACCATAGCTGTGAGTGAAAAAATCTTAGCTCGCTGCAACTGATGCAAAAAAGTATGTAATGAACCAACAATGCTGTCAGCACTAGCAGTATGTTTTAATGTAATGAAACTGTAAAGATTGCTGGCCATGTAAAATAGTACGCCCACCACCAGCACTACAGATGCATAGACTGGCTTTAAGTGCCCATCAAAAATATTATAAAATATAAGTAGCAGAACCGTCATGGCTACAGCTTCTACCATTAGTTTTATCCGGATGCGGCCTAAAACAGGATGCAGGCTTATTTTTGTCATTTGCTCAATCTGTTTTGTGCTAAGTCCTTTTTCTGTGCCGGCCTGTTGCCAGCTTTGCTTTAGTTGGTTAAGATCCATGACTGTATACTTTTATGATGTTTTTTAATTTACTTTTAATTCTGCTCAACCTCACTCCTACATTGCTTTCACTAATACCCAGCACCTCTGCTATATCTTTGTAAGACATATCTTCCAGAAACAGTGATACCAGCGCCTTTTCGCCATCGTTTAGTTGCTTAAGTGCTTTAAACAATTGCACCTGCTGATCATCATCTTGAGTGCTGCTTTCGCTAAGTATATCTGGCAGCGCGTCAGTATAGTCTATTGCCGGGGTTACTTTTCTAAAATCGGATAGTGCAGTATTTAGAGAAATTCTGTACATCCAAGTAGTTATGCTCGATTCCTGCCTGAAATTCGGGAAAGATTTCCAAAGCTGATAAACCACTTCCTGAAACAGGTCTTGCCTGTCTTCGGGAGTATCTCGGTAAAGTTTACATAACTTATGTATGATACCTTGATGCTGTGTGATCAACTCCAGAAAATCATTTTTCATAATTATTTGGTGCATGTACTGCCTTATTAGTTGCAGCCATTTAATTTTCCTTACAGAAAAGGTAATAAATATTTACTCAAGCCATGCTCCAGGCAGAAGAATAGGCTAAAAAACTACCTCATAGCACTATTTAAGCAACTACAGCGTTACCTACCAAACCAAAAGAAAGTATAATGCGATATTGGATAGTGGCGGTTGGTTTGCTTACCGCAGGAGTGAGCGCCTGCAACACCCCAACCGCCATCACTCAAAAAGAACAACCTGCACCACAGCCTGCCCTTACTATGGCTGACGTGGTACCAGTAAAAAAGCCAAAAACAGCAGCTCAGAAGGCAAAGCAGCAAAAATTTCTGAAAGAGAACACCAAACGTTTCAGAAGCAAAAAGCTGGCAGGCAAGTATTATGTGTTGCAGGGGCAGCGCACGTTTAACGAGCATAAGCTCGACTCAGCAAGCCATTTGTTTGGCCGCGCCTGGCTCATGGATAGTACTAACAACGACATACTTTGGGGATACGGCAAATTATACGGCGAGCAAAAGCAATACGATAAAGCCCTGTTTGCACTGTACAAGGCACTAGAAAAAGATAAGAAAAACCCTCAATTGCTTACAGATGTTGCCACCAGTCACCTGAACCGCTTCTATAACACCAGCAACCCTAACGATCTTGTACAAAGCAAAAAACTACTTCATGAAGCTGTAAAACTAGACCCAAAGCAAACTGGAGCTTACTATAAACTGGCCATCAACAGCTATTACCTAAAAGAGTATGAGCAGGCTTGGGACTATTTGCACAAAAGCAAAGTAAAAACCGATGAGGCAGACAAGGCTTTCTTAACAGCTCTCCTGAGCAAACACAGAGACCCTAAGGGAGTTTATACCCGTGCAAGTGTGCAATAAGTTTGCTATTAAAGCACCATTAACTTAAATTTATAGCGTTGCATAACCGTAACACGAAGCTACTTTAAAGATGAGAAGACTATTATTTACCCTTGCCGTTGTACTTTTCGCAACCGCTACTAGTTTTGCCCAGGAGCAGCAGGCAGACCAAAGTCACCTGGTTCTACCTATGTTTGGTAACAAGCCTAAAACAGAAGCTCAGCAAAAGAAAGACGAGAAGTTCCTGACAAGCTGCGACAAAAGCTTTCTAAACCGAGATGAAGCTAGTAAGTTTTTTATGGAGCGCGGTTGGGAATATTACGCCGAGGGGCAGATAGACACCGCCATGTACCGTTTTAACCTGGCATGGTTGCTTAACCCAAGCAACAAAGATACTTACTGGGCATTCGGGTTAATTACCTCATCAAAGAGCAACAACAAAGAGGCTATTTCATACTTTGAAAAAGCCAGAACACTGGACCCCAAAAATGCTATGCTACTTTCAGATATGGCTTCTTCCTACTTGGGCGTTTACAGAGAAAGCAAAAAGAAAAAAGATCTGAAAAAGGCCACTGCCCTACTAGATGAATCTATCGCAGTAGAACCTCAAAATGCCTATGCACTCTACAATTATTCACTTGTAAAGTTCCATCAGAAAAAATACGCCGATGCCTGGGACTACCTGCACAAGAGCCGTACCCTAGACTTAAGCGTAATCGATTATAGTTTTATCAGCCAAATAGTAGAGAAAATGCCGGACCCACAGGGATTCTTCCGGTCTTCGGACGCTACTGCAGAACAGAAATAAAGTATGAGCCCTGGCAACCCGCCGGGGCTTTTTAATTCTGATAATTTCAGCAAGATTCGGATTGATAGTTTAGGCTGCTTTTCTGTCATTTGAAGTATGGAGCATTCTATTAAAAGTATGGGGCATTATCAAACCATAGCCAATGCAATGGCCTATATCAGGGCAAATACAACAAAGCAACCCAGCTTGGATGAACTGGCTGAACATGCTTGTATGAGCCCTTACCACTTCCAACGAGTGTTTACAGAGTGGGCAGGCGTTAGTCCTAAGAAATTTTTGCAGTACCTCACGCTGCAGCATGCAAAAGCAGTTATATCCCAAACCGGAAATTTAGCCGAAACAGCAGATCATTGCGGCCTTTCGGGCACCAGCCGCCTGCACGATCTTTTCTTAAGTATAGAAGCTGTAACACCTGGAGCTTTCAAACAACTCGGCGAACAACTGCGCCTAAAGTATAGCATCAATACCTGCCACTTTGGTAACTACATGGTAGCCTCTACCGAAAAGGGGATTTGTTACCTTCACTTTTTTCAGGATCAATTCATTGCTTTGGCAGAACTGCAACAAACATGGCCTAAGGCAGAGCTGGTACAGGCAAACGATGAACACCATGTGCAGGTACAGGCTTTTTTCCAGAACACAAACCTGCAGGGGGCCAAAATAAAGCTGCACCTGCAGGGCACGCCGTTTCAGGTAAAAGTATGGGAGGCGCTGTTACGCATTCCAGAAGGCGGCCTTACCTCCTACGCAAGCCTGGCACAGCACATAGGGCAGCCAACAGCTAGCAGAGCTGTGGGCACAGCCATAGGCAGCAACGCGATTGCCTTTCTCATCCCCTGCCACCGTGTAATCAAAAGTATAGGAGGTATTGGAGAGTACAGGTGGGGCAGCGAACGTAAGATGGCCATGATCGGTTGGGAAGCAGCACGAAACCAAGTACAAATTGAACAGCTACCGGAACAACTTTCAATGTTCTGAGCAACAGTATAAATAATTCTGTATTTTCCGCCTCGGCATTCATATTTTGCTATATTTGTTCATCAGCCAAATGCACACATTTAGCCAAAGTATAATTTACCTTATGAAAAAGAATTTACTCAGAGCGTCGGTTTTCCTATTGGCAGGAAGTATGGCGCTATCGTCTTGCGTGGTGTCTAAGAAAAAATACGACGACCTGATGAGCCGCAAGAACACCTTAGAAGTTGAGAAAGCCGAACTGGAAAAACAAAAACTGACGCTGGAGCAGCAAAAAGCGCTTCTGGAAGAAGAGAAAGCCAGCCTGGAGCAGGCAAGAGCTGAACTGGAGCAGCAGAAAACAGAATACCAGCAAAGCCTGCAGAAAGCTCTGAAAGAAGGAAAAGCGCTCGGCGAGAACCTGAACCTGAGCAAAACGCAGATAGAACGCCTTAATGCTGATCTGAAAGCCCGTGAGCAGCGCCTGGCAGAGTTGCAGCGTATCCTGGATGAGAAAGAAAGAGCTGTTGCCAACCTGCGTAACAAAGTAACCAACGCTTTGCTTGGCTTTAATGATAAGGATCTGACCATTAACGTGCGTAACGGTAAAGTATACGTAAGCCTTGCCGAGCAGCTGTTGTTTAACTCCGGCTCTACCAAAGTAGACCCTAAGGGTGTTGATGCACTGCGTAAACTGGCAACAGTATTAAAGGAACAGCAGGATGTAAACGTACTGATCGAGGGCCATACAGATGATGTGCCGATAGCAAGAGGTACAGTAGGCATGCAGGATAACTGGGACCTAAGTGTGCTTCGTGCAACAGAGATCACCCGCATCCTGACAAACGCCGGTGTAGACCCTACCCGTGTTACGCCGTCTGGCCGTTCGCTGTATGTGCCATTAGATGAAGCCAAAACTAAAGAGGCGCGTCAGAAAAACCGCCGTACAGAAATTATCCTTACACCTAAACTGGACGAGCTGTTCCAGATCTTAGAGACAACCTAAGATTTGATCTGATACTTGAACGAAAGGCCAGCCCCTATCAGAGGCTGGCCTTCTTGTTACAGAAGAAATGCATAGCCAAGCTACCGAAGCAATCCCATCTATTAAATCAATTCGCTTAATCAACAGTTACTCCCTACTGATCATTCAAGAAAGCATAGAGTGCCTTGAGTTCTGTATCAGTATAGGCTTTGGTCATTTGCCACGGCATTTCCTCGTTTTTCATCTGCTTGCCTTCGGGTGTTTTGCCCGTGCGCAGTGTCTGTATAAACTGCTCCTCTGTCCAGCGACCAACATTGCCAGATGCTGTGATATCTGGGTAAGGCTTCATACCGGGCACTTTGGCTTCTCCCCCTTTAAAGTTACTGTTGTGGCAACCGGAACAGGATACAGCGAGGTACTTACCAAAGGAGGCGTTAGGGAGTGCCTCCACTGCAGCTGGTGCCTGGTAAGTATGATCAATGGCCTCGGCAGCTAACAACGGGATCTGATCCAAAGCGGAAAGGACGGTGCCCAATGGCCTGAGTTGTACAGGAGGCACTTCTTTGTTTACCGGTGGCTGACTCATACAAAAAGCGATCAGGGCACTTATATCCTCATCTGACATTTTATATAATTCCTGCGATGGCATGACCAGCAGCGGTTTGCTTTCTTTGTTGAGCCCGTGCCGCAGCGCCCTCACCCAATCTTTGCTTGTGTAATCTGCGGGTAATCCACCCTCACCATACGTAATGTTGGACCCTGCAATTAAACCAACTGCAGGGTCGTCAAGCATTATTTTACCGCTGAGGTCGGGGCCGTGGCAGTCTTCGCAGCCCTTTATGGTGTACAGGTGCCTGCCTCTTGCCAGTAAGGCATCATCTGCAGTAAACTCCATTATCCTGGGTTCAACGGCATATGCCTTTTGTATGCGGGTATCCAGCGAGTAAGCCAGGTATAGGTAAGTAAGCGCAAGTAGTAGGAGCAAACCAGCAATTACCCTAGCAGTGATTTTAAAAATTCTTTTGATCATAGTTTTACTTTATACTTTAGGCAGCTATACTTTCATTCTTAACCTGGGGCAGGTAATATTTCTCAAGCTCTTTATGTTTGCCACGGCGGCGGGCTTCTGTAGAGAGCAAACCAGCTAACCACACCTGCAAGCGCAGCGGAATTCCGGGCAGGTAGGATTCTCCCATATGAAACATGAGGGCCATGTGCCATATACTTTTCGGTATCCCCTTGCTGTTCGTCAGGCCATCATTGATCAAACCATAAGCAATTCTAAGCATTTGTTCGAACTGGCGTGCAGGGCGTATAGTAACCAAGAAGGTACAAGAGCAATTCTCGTCCTGGTTAAAAAAGCGGTGCAGCTTATTTAATGGTGCTACTGCCTTCTCTCCTTCCCTAATGCTGATCACTTCTTTTTCCAGTTCAATGCTCAGTGTGCCCTCCAGCACCTCAAACTCTTCGGTAAATGTGGTGTGATAGTGCAGTGCGTTCCCACCCTTAGGTGCCAGTTCCACTTTCACCAGCACATATTCACCATTCGTTTCTTCCCCAGACATCAGAAAAGTTACCCTGTCTTTTGACAGAGGATTGTAAATTGATTTTGGCAATGTACTCATAGTTTTATTTATAGATATTACACGTATATTTATAACCTCAAAAGTATAGCAGAAAGCAGGCAGCGGTACTACGAAAACAGGAGAAAGACCTACGCTAAAGGGAGAGTTTGAATCTTAGTAGCATGAAACTGAAGCTGACAGAAAATTTATTACAGGAGCTGATACAGGAGCAGACCACAAGTGCTGTGGCGCTGGCCCATCCTCTGTCGGCAGAGCCTCCTGCTACTTCAAAAGGCATTGCAGAGCCGCTACTGGGTAAGTTTTTTCAGCAGTACCAGCAGCACGAGCATTTTACCATAGCCGTAGTGCAAACCCAGCTAGAGAATGAATTAGAGCTGACAACAGAATCGGTATTGCCGGGAGTGAACATGAACTTTATATTAAACGGCCGAATCTCTACCAGATTTTCTGATCTACCCCAGGAAATTTACCTGACAAAGGCCCAGCACAATCTGCTTTACATCAACAATACCAGCGGCGATCACCTGTTTCACAAGGGAGGCCTTTTCGAGAACCTGCACATAAGCCTAAGCGAAGCATACTTTAAAGAGCTATGCCCTCCTACAAGCAAAGCATCAGAACGCCTGCACACCCATATGCTGAAGCAGCTGCCTGCGCTGGCATCTCAGCAGCACGGCAGCATTACACTTCAAATGCAACAGGCAATACAGGGTATATTGAACTGTGAATTTAAAGGCGCCATGCAGAAACTGTACATGGAGGCCAAGGTGCTGGAGTTACTGGCCCTGCAGCTTAACCAGTTTGAGCTGGAAAAGGAAAAACAGCTAACTACGGCCAACTCAGATAAAATACTGGCCGAAGAGCTAAAGATTTACCTGCATCTCCATTACCTGAACCTTCCGGTGCTGAAGGAACTCTGCAAACTATTTGGAACAAACGAGTTCAGGCTGAAAAAAGTATTCAGGGAGCATGTTGGATGTGGTATTTTTACCTATGCCCAGCAATTGCGTTTACAGCATGCCCACGAGCTTCTTAGGGATGAACAGAAATCTATTACAGAAGTAGCAGACCTGATAGGTTACAGCCACGCGAACCACTTCAGCAACGCCTTCCGGAAGCAGTTTGGTTACGCCCCCTCCAGGCTAAAGAATAACTAAACCTGCACCTTTTTTGGCAAGAACCTATTAAGCAACGGCAACACAAGCAGGTACAGAACAAACCCTACCGGCAATGCAAGCAAAGCCCAGGCTGATACTGCAGCTAAATTAGCCTTCCAGAGCAGATTAAGTGCAGCCAACCAGTCAGCTTTGAACATACTGGTTATCTCATCAAAGGTAAAACGCAGCTCCTCCAGCCCAAACATAAATATACCTGCCCGAACGAAAGGAATGAAAAAGATGATCTGGAGCGGCTGCATGAGGTAACTGATAAGTATGGTAGCTGCAATATTTAACCTGAATCGCGCTGCAAGTGCTGTACCCATTACAGTTGTCAGTCCAAAAGCAGGCACCACTCCCACCACTGTGCCCAGTGCTACGGTAACGGCAAGCTTGTGCGGGGTCATGCCCTGCTTAAGCAGATTCGCAACAGGGTTTATGATCCTGCGCCTGAAAAAACTAACCGTTAAACCTGATAAAGACATTGTATAGGGAAAAAGTATAGCACTTGGCTATCAGCAAGACTCTCCTCGAGCGAAATTAGTTGCAGGACAATTGCCTTTGCAGAAAATAAAACCTTTAGAGTGGCTAACTCCAATTAATACAATGCAAAGTAAAAAGTAACCTTATTGATTTTAGCAAATTGGTGCACCTCCATTAAACTTAAATAATTAGCAGGTTAAAAGCCAATAACCCTAATCATAAGACCTTAATAGTCAACACACTAACACATTTCTTCATATACCACAAATTAAAATACAAATCTTTTCAAATACCATATTAAACCAAACCTGCTATATAGTGTCAAAATGAGCACTATACCTTACTATACATCATTAATTTCTAAATGAAGAAAATATTACCTTTTCTGTTTATGCTGATAGGCACAATGCACGCCTATGCACAGCATGTAGCCGTATTTGGTACCGTTCAGAGTGGCAGCGATAAAACTGCTTTGCCAGGCGCGAATGTGGTACTAAAGAAAACAAGCGATGCCTCTTACACGGCAACAGTTACAGATGCCGAAGGTCGGTTCAGGTTTGAACGCGTGGCTAATGGGCAGTATACTGTTGAGATAAACTACATAGGCTTTGATAAATTTTCTAGGGCAATTCAGGTACAGGGCGCACCGCTAAACCTTGGCCAGTTGCTGCTACAGGACGGTTCTACAGCCTTAAAAGAAGTGCAGGTAGTAGGGCGCGCGCCGCTTGGCGAACAAAAAGGCGACACTACGCAATTTAACGCAAAGGCTTTTAAAACTGCGCCAGACGCTAGTGCCGAGGACTTAGTAACTAAAATGCCAGGCATAGCGGTGCAGGAAGGTAAAATACAGGCACAGGGCGAGGATGTGCAACAAGTAATGATTGATGGCAAACGCTATACAGGCGGAGATGTTAACTCAGCTGTTAGAAGCTTGTCTGCAGATATGATCGAGAGTGTAGAGGTATTTGACGGGCAAAGCGACAGAGCCGCGTTTAGTGGTTTTGATGATGGTAACCGTGTAAAAACCCTTAATTTCAGAACAAAGAAGGAAGCCCGTATAGGTTATACAGGTAAAGTTTCCGCAGCCTATGGCACCGATGAAAGATACATGGTTGGTGCAGCCGTAAACTTTATGAACAACAACCGCAGAATTACAGTTACGGGCCTCACGAACAACATCAACATGACCGATTTTTCGGTTGGTGAGACTCCTGGTGGCGGTATGAGAGGCCGCAGAGGCTGGGGCGGTGGCACACCAGATGGCATCACAAACACAAACAGATTTAGCATCAACTACAACGATAACTGGGGAAAGAAAATAGAAGTTGGCGGTAACTATGATTACTTAAACCGCGACATGTTTAATAACCAATATAAATTCCGTGATTATGTTGGTGACGAAACAGGCTTAAGGTATACAGAGAACAGCCGTAACGAAAATGATGAGGAGTCGCATAGTTTAAACTTCAGGTTGCAGTATAACATGAACGAAAACAACAGGTTCCTGATCACGCCTAGGCTATCTATACAAAATAACAATTCGCTTACCAGCCGTGAGGCAAGCACGTTTAACAATACAGGTCAGCTGATTGACTCAGACAACAGAAACACTGCTGAAGGCGCTAACATCAACTTTAACAACAACATTTTATACTCGCACCGTTTCGGGTCGTCTGGCCGCATTGTAACTGCGAATTTTAACACCAGTTACAGCAACTCAAGTAGTGAGTCATTCTTAACAGAGAACACAGACAACCTGGAGAATCCGGAGAATGATATTAACAGAAACCAGTTTACCAACTCTGACCGTGAAAACATGTCCTGGTCTGGTAATATTGACTACTCGCAGCGATTGGCCGAGAACTCTCGTTTGCAACTTGAGTACAACATCAGCAACAGAATAAATGATGCCGATAAGCGTACATTCGATTTTGAGGAGACTACAGGCGCTTACAGTGGTTTTAACCCGATCTTCAGCAACACTTTTAAAAGCGACTACCTTACTCAGAATGTAGGCCCAAGCTATCAGTACAGAAGTGAAAAAGTAAGGTTCCAGGCGAATGTACGATATGAGTACGCGACACTCAAAAGTGACAGCGAATTTCCGGAGCCTTATACTTTAAAGAGACACTTCTCAAACTTACTTCCTTCTGCAGAGTATGAGTTCAAGTTCTCGAACACCAAAAACCTGAACATCAGCTACCGCAGCAACACCAACGAGCCTTCGGTAAACCAGTTGCAGGATGTGCTGGATATTTCGAACCCGCAACAGCCAAGCATAGGTAACCCGAACCTAGACCAGGACTTTCAGAACAGGTTTAACCTACGCTACAGAAGCTTTAATCCGGAAAACAACCATATGTTTTTTATGGGTATATTTGGTACCATGACGCAGAATTACATTACCAACAGCGTTTATACAAACGGAGCACCTGAGGAGTACTTAAACGGCTATGAGCTTCAGCCCGGCACAAGGCTTTCGCGCCCTGTAAACATGGATGGATACTGGAACGTGCGTTCGTTTATGAGCTACGGCCAGCCGCTAAATGTTATAAGCTCTAACATTAACTTCAGAGGCTTTGCCGGATACTCTAGAATACCAGGTATGATTGATGACCAGGTGAATTACGCCAACAACATCAGCTTCGGCACAGGCCTGAACATCAGCAGCAATATTAGTGAGAAGGTTGATTTTAACATCTCTTCTAACTTTAACTATAACATTGTAGAAAACACGCTGCGCACAAACCAGAACGATAACTACTATACTTTTAGCAGCAACCTGCGCTATAACTGGATACTTTGGAAAGGCTTCGTATACCGCACCGAGTTAAACCACCAATTTAATTCAGGCCTATCTGCAGGCGTAGACAAAAGCTATCTGCTTTGGAACATGAGCGTTGGTAAAAAGTTGTTTAAGAACCAGCAAGGTGAGATTAGCCTAAGCGTAAACGACCTGCTAAAGCAAAACGTGAGCGTACAGCGTAACATTGCTTCAGACTTTATTGAGGACGTACAGTCCACGGTACTGCAGCGTTACTTTATGGTTACCTTTAGCTATAACCTGCGCAAGTTCAAGAGCGGTGGCAACCAGCCAGACCAAATGCAAGAGCGCCGTGGCAATTGGGGATCAGGCACGCGCAGCAACTAAACTTAACTGTTCTTAAAAATGAAAAGGCCCGCAGCAATGCGGGCCTTTTTTGTTTACACTGCAGCAAAGTATGGTAATACATAAAATTTGTATATTGCTTTATACTTTGTGCGCAATGGTAACAGATTTCTTCCGGTTCGATTGGTACACGGCTGTGCTGCTGGTGGGTGTGGTGCAGGGCTTCTTTCTTGCCTTGCTATTCCTGGCAAAGCGGCCTCACCGTCAGCCTTACCACCACTTGTTACTGGCTGCGCTTGTGTTTTGCTTTGCCTGCCTTTTGCTGGAGATTTTCCTGTGTTACTCCGGGCTCATGTTTCGGACACTGCCGTTGGTTGATTTCTCGGAGCCGATAAATTTTGCCATTGGCCCCCTTACCTACTTACTTTTCCGGAGTTTGAGCGGGAAAAACTGGACTCGTAAGCAATGGCTGCATCTGCTCCCGTTTGGCTTATATTTTTTGTATCACCTGCTCTTCACCATACAACCGGATGCAGTAAAGTATAACGGGTAAGTCAGTGCGTACTTTCCAGAAATGGAGCACTTGCCAGTCTCCTATCGTGTTCACCCAGACCCCTTGCGCCTGTCAGAGTTTGTAAATGAATTAAGTATACTGCACATTACGTGGTATTTAGTTCTTAACTTTTTCTTACTGCGCAACTACCGCTCTGCTAATAACCATAATCTATATTTCTACTCTTGGGCAAAACTGCTGCTTATCTTCTATGCTGCTACGCTGGCATTATTAGTTGCGGTTAAGTTAACGTATGAGCGCGATTTGGGTGATCACCTACTGGCTATGTTCCTGGTAGCGCAGCTATTTTACATAAGTTTTAAAATACTGACAGGCTCTACTTTCTTTCAGCCAGTGGTGCAAGTAAAGTATGAGAAATCGGCATTAAGCCAGGAAGCAAAACAAGACCTGCTGCAAAAATTAAAAACTGCCGAAGCTGAGAAGTTCTATATACAGCCATCTGCCTCTCTCCCAGCCCTGGCAAAACAACTGCATACTTCCCCGCACTACCTTTCTCAGGCGCTGAACGAGTGCTTGGGCAAAAGCTTCTTCGAGTACCTGGCGGAGTTACGCATACAGGAAGCCAAAAGTATACTTGCCAATGCATCACAGCAACACCTGAAGATTGAGGAAGTGGCCGAGCAAACTGGCTATTTATCAAAATCAGCTTTTAGTGCGGCCTTTAAGAAGCATACTGGCCAAACTCCCGGCGAGTACCGAAAAAAGGCCATTTTGAGTTAGTTTTAGTACTTCCCTATAGTCTAGCACTCCGAACTTACCGGCAGATTCTGCTATTTTATACTTCCTTGTTTAGGTTTGCATCAAAACGTAAACGCTATGGAAAAACAAGTTAAAATCAGACGCTATGAGTTCGACTGGCTACGTGTGCTGGCCTTCTCTTTGCTCATCTTCTACCACACCGGTATGTTCTTCGTGAGCTGGGATTGGCATATAAAAAACGATCATTTAAGCGAGGCCCTGGAGGTGCCAATGACTCTTATGAGCCAGTGGCGTATGTCACTTATATTCCTGGTTTCGGGTGTGGGTGTTTACTTTGCCTTGGGCTACAGAAGCGCAGGCACATTTATCAAAGACAGACTAAAACGCATTTTTGTGCCACTGCTGGTGGGTATGCTGCTCGTAGTTCCGCCTCAGGTATACTTTGAACGCGTAACGCAAGGCTTTAGCGGAAGCTACCTCAGCTTCTTCCCTTCTGTTTTTGAATTTGAGCCATACCCTGCTGGTAATTTCAGCTGGCACCACCTATGGTACTTGGCTTATATCCTGCATTATAGTATACTACTGCTGCCACTGCTGCTCTTTTTGCGCAGGACAAAACTTAGTTTTCACAGAATAAGCAGACCTGTACTTCTGTTGGCTCCTGCCCTATGGCTTAGTGGTGGTGCCATACTTCTGAACGAAAGGTTCCCGGGAACAAACGCACTCATTAACGACTGGGCAAATCATTATCTCTACATCACAGTTTTTTTGATTGGATATATACTTATGAAGGCCCCGGAACTGCAGGAGAAAATCAGAAACTTACGCTGGTACAGTTTGGCCATTGCCACGGTTACGTTAATTATACTTTATACTTTCTATTGGCTAAACTGGCAGGAAATTAATGGTGTAGAGGTAGCACTTTACTATCTGTTGAAACAGAGTAACCGCTGGTTTTGGCTGATGACTATACTTGGTTTTGCCATGCAGCACCTGAACATCAAAAACAAATACTTGGTGCAGGCTAATGAGATGGTTTACCCTTTCTATATACTTCATCAAACTATTATTGTGGCACTTGGCTTTTACCTGCGTGAGGTTCAGTTATCAGTAGGCACTAAATTTACCTTAATGTCGCTGGGCACGTTTGTACTTTGTTTTATACTTGTGCGGTATGTGATTAAGCAGGTAAACTGGCTGCGGGTGCCTTTTGGACTAAAACCAAAAACACAGCCTGTCCTAAGAGCAACTACTGAGGCAGCAGCAAGTACTTACATCGCAACAAGTGAGCAAGCTCATTAAATTAGTTCATAACAGTTGATCAATATCATTGAATTACAGACCATTACAAATTTACTTTGCTTTATAAACTTGGTGCTTAACTTACTAAGTTACAAGTAAAGAATAGTTAACGATTTAAATATATTGATCTATGAAAAAGAATATGGGGATTGCAGACAGAACTATCCGATTGTTAGTAGCGGCTATTATAGGTGTGTTAGCCTTTGCGGGAGTTATTACAGGAACATGGGAAATTGTGCTATTGGTTATAACCGGGGTTTTCGTGCTGACTAGTCTGGTAGGATTTTGCCCATTGTATGCCATCTTCGGTTTGAATACCTGCCCAAGAACTACAAAACATCATAATTGATGATTTAGGGCCCAGCTGAAGTTACAGCCGGGCCCTGATAATATTGCTCAACCTAAGGCAGGTCGTTGTAGTTTACAACTTTTACACCGGGCATCTTGGCTAAAATTGCTTCAAGGCTTTTGCGGTGTGCCGCGCCCACGCCCATCACCACTTTGGTAGCCCCGTTTTCCCGGGCCTGCCGGATGAGGTTTTCGCAAATGCCCTCGTTGCGCTTTTGCCACCAATGCAGCATCCCCAGCACCTCCTCTTTGGGGTATCCAGGCATGTCGTAGAACTTTGCACCTCCGTAGAAGTTTACCACATCGCTGTAGTCGCCGTACAGGTCGGTGCTCATAAAGCCGTAGTCCTTCGTGTCTATTTCCTTCGATTTTTGCTCTGCCCATTTATAGTAACTTTTAATCGCCTTTACAACCTGCGCTTCCTCAGATGCTGTGTCTGCTTTGGCAACGGCGTACATCTTTTTGATGAGAGAATCGGTTTTGGCCCAGGCCTGGTTCCAGTTGGCGTCGTACTTCTGGCAATCGGCTGCGTAAATTTTCGAATGGCCTAACTCGTAAGCCAACGGGAAGTATATTTTCTGGTATTCACTGTTTTTGCGGATCAGGCCCACTTTGCGCAGTGAATCAACGCCTCCGAACATCTTTTCGAACACAGCCTGCTCGCTTTTTTCAAACTTGGGCTGCATATGCTGCTCCAGCACGTAAAACTGGTATTCTGCGTTTGCTTTGTCGAAGTTCAGGAATAAGTTGCGCGCCAGCTCCATGCGGGTTTTGTGGTAATTTTCAAATTTGCTAAGTGCCGCGTAAGCCTGTGCTATGTCTTTTTGTGGGTTCTTGGGCGTTTTCAGGTGCTGCTCCAGCAGGTATTCCCGCTTTTTCAAATCAGATTTCGTAGCGTAATAGTTTTGAGCGATGGCCTGTTGGTGGTCTTCCGGGGCAAGGTATTCGCCAAACACCATGTCCGGCTTATAATTTTTAAGCTTTTCTACCACATAGCGGTATTTCTCAGCAGATTCCGGGTTTTGGTGCGAAGAACCCACAATAACTACCTCCAACTGTTGCTGGGCGCTTGCCTGCACGTTTACAAGCAGTATAGTGCAGGCAAGGATTAAGATGCTTTTGAACTTAATGGTAAAGTATGATACAGTTTTCATGGTACAGTTACTTTAGTGCGATGATGATATAAATGTATTACCTGAGACCGTTTTCAGGAATTAAATTATTTCAACCCCTCAGAATATTATCCGAACCGGTAAAAGGTGGCAGATTACAAGAGATGTTGTAGCTCAATTGCTTTCAAGTTCATTACAGCCTTCCCTCTTCCTCGCTGGTGCCTGATCTGCGGTTACGGGCAGCTTTAACTTTAGAGTTACCGAACTTGTAGTTAAACGTCAGGTTTAAGCGGCGGCTTTCCCACTGGTTTTTCCAGTACATGTCCACGTTGTTATACTTTAAGGTGCTTCTGGAACGGCTGCTGTCAAAAATATCACTCAGCTTCACGCTAACCGTGGCTTTATCATCCCAGAAAGATTTTCTTGCCCCTAAGTCCAGCTGAAAATTAGCTTTTACGTTGTACAGGCCTTGCACTGATGGCGAGCTGTAGTAGCCTGAAAGCTGCAGTTTGTAGTCTTTCGGCAGTTGAAAGTTCTGCTCTGCACTGGCTTGCCACGATAGTTGCTCCTGGTTATAATCTATGCCGCTTATAGGAGTGTTAATGCGATTAAAGGATCCCGATAGCTGCAGGCTTGTATTCCACCAGTTGGTGATAGGCATCATGCCGCCGCTGCTCAGGCTCAGGTAAGTTGCTTTGCTTAAGTTCTCTGGTCTGCTAATGCTTACTTTTGTCTCATCGTTCTGATCGATCACACTTGTTACAAAGTTATTAGTTTCCAGAAAGCTGATGCTTAGCAGCTGAAAGCTCTTATAAGTATAGTTTGCCTGTACAGAATTGGAAAAAGAAGGCTGCAGAAACGGGTTACCCTCATGGGCTGTGTATGG
The DNA here is from genome assembly GCF_037892465.1 of Pontibacter sp. H249. Lineage (NCBI taxonomy): Bacteria > Pseudomonadati > Bacteroidota > Cytophagia > Cytophagales > Hymenobacteraceae > Pontibacter > Pontibacter sp. H249. The sequence continues at coordinate 121,294 of NZ_JBBKTR010000004.1, forward strand.
GTCCGAGAAAAAGGTAAATGGGTTTAAGCTGCTATACGAAGGGCGGCTGATGCGGCGGCTGTACGAAGCTGAAAAACGGTTATTATCATCAGGATTATAGCTTACAAAGAAACTTGGGAAAAACTGCAGGTAATCCTGGTCTACGCTTGGTTTGGTAGTAGCAGACTTACCCTCGGCAATGGTACGTTCTGCCCTGATACCAGCTTTCATGCTAAGCTTATGATTAAATTTTTTGCTCAGGGTCAGGTAACCGGCCTGTATTGTTTCGTTGTACGCAAAGCTGTTGGTACGCTTTTCATCAGTTACCCAACCCTGCTCCTGCAGCTCCCGGAATGTAATGTTGCTGTTGTTGCTAACCCAGCTGGTCTTTACTCCTGCCTCTGCTTTATAACCGGCTCCCAAGGGGTGCACATAGTCTGCTTTTAATGATTTTATACTTGCCTCAGCACCGCTCAGGCTGCGCAGCTGTGTAGGGGCTTGGGTAACTTCTCCTGCTGCACCGTAAAAGTTGTTTGTGAAATTGTCGTTTGCATTTCTGCTGTAGCGCACATGATCTGCATCAAAGCTAAACGTGCGTCCGGTGCTGTCAATGTCATACTTGTAGTTCAGGTTCATGCTGTAGTTGTCGGAACCTAATTTACTCTGGTTTCGCATGTCCATGGTGCCAAACAGGTTTCCGGCTGCATCATAGTTAACAGAGTTGCTGGTAGTAACGGTATTCTCCGGTGAGCTGTAGCCTTTTGCCATAATGCCTACTGTATGTTTCTTGCTGATGAAGTAGTCGGCACCTGCAGCCAGGCTGTAGCTTTTGGTAATGGGGTGCCAGTAGTTTACCTGGTTGTACAGGCTATCGTTGATGTTGCGCTTCAGGGTAAGGCGGTTAAAGGAGTTATAATGCCCCATGTTAAGACGCGTAAAAAAGCTTACTTTTCCGGTGTTATAGTTCAAATTCAGTCCGCCCCAGGCTTTCTCATACTTCCCGTGGCCCGCACCTAAAGTAGCGGTGCCATTCATTCCTAGGGTTTCGTCTCTTTTTAACTGTATGTTGATAATGCCTGCTGTGCCTGCCGCGTCAAACGAAGCCGGAGGGTTTGCCATCAGTTCTACTTTGCTAATTGCCGAGGCAGGCAACGATTTAAGGTAGTTCTGCAGTTCAGCACCACTCATGTAGGTCATCTTGCCATTGATCATCACATTCACGCTGCTGCTGCCCCTGAAAACGATGTTGTCGTCTTTATCCAGCCGTACACCTGGTGCATACTTTAGTACCTCCAGGGCATTCTCGCCGGTGGTGTTCAATTGATCCACGTTCATCACCAATCTATCGGCCTCTTGCTCAAGCAACTGTTTCTGCCCTTTTACAACTACCTCCTGCAGCGCATTGGCTTTTTCGTGCAGTTGTATTACCGGAACCTGCACCAGCTGCTGCTTTACCTCAAATGCCCTACTTTTTGCCGGAGAAAATGCTACCATTAAAGCTTTTACAGTATAATTGCCTGGCTTTACCTGCGCAAAAATATAGGCACCTGCGGCGTCTGTCATCTCAGAAGATACTACCGAAGAGTCTGGCAACTGCAGCAACACCACCGACACGTAATCCAGGGGTTGCTGTGTTGCGGCGTTTGTCACAGTGCCTTTTACCGTAGCAGAAGTCTGCGCCCGGGATGTAAATGATATCAAGCATAAGCCAATCAGTAAAAAGAAGAAGCGAAGCGAGGAGTAACGAGTTTTCATAATTGAGTGCGTTTATGTTAATGATGACTCAAAGATGCAGCACGCTTAGCTTCTCAAGAATTAAACTATCCTAACACCACCAAACATTATCCTAACCTGTAAATGCTGGGTTTATTGGTTTGATATAAGAAAGGCGGGGTTTGAAAACAGAAACAGGGCGGTTGGGATAAAAAATGTGTTCCAAAAGCTTATTTATCTATAGCTTTAGAACATGAACGCAACAAAGAAAACAATTGGGCTGCACGTTTTAGGATGGGCACTTTATATAGGATATGGTATTTTAGGCTACTTCCTGTACAGCTGGAGGTTCGAAGTGCTGTTGCTCACACTTTCGCAGTACGTGCTGCAATTAGTAGAATTCTATCTGTGTTATTTGCTGGTCTTCCCGCTCTGGATGAAGCATAAAAAATGGTGGATAATGGCAGTGGGCATAGCTGGAGTGATGTTTACTTACATCGGACTGCGTTTTGTTATAGAAGAAGTTCTGTTCAAGGCTGCGTTTGGTTTTAGTAACTACTCCACCATAACGTTCTCATACTATATATTTGACAATCTGTACTGGGCCATGCCAGGCATTTTCCTGGGAGCCGTAGTATGGGCTTTACAGGCTACGCTGCAGAAAGAGCGCGAAAACCGCACACTGCGCCAGGAGAAGACACAGGCAGAGCTGGCTTTTCTGAAAACGCAGATTAACCCGCACTTTCTCTACAACACGCTAAACTACATTTACTCACTCGCTTATCCTGTATCCGATAAGCTGGGCAATGCTGTGATCAAATTATCGGAACTGATGCGCTACATGCTAAATGAGAGCAAAGACGGCAAAGTAGAGTTGCAAAAGGAAGTGGATTACCTGCACAATTACCTGGCTATTTACCGCCTACGCTTCGAAGATAATTTCTTTGTAAATTTCGATATTAAGGGTCACGTAAACGGGCAACGTGTAGCTACTTTAGTACTTATTCCCTTCGTAGAAAATGCCTTAAAGCATGGTGTGGTAGATGACCCGGAAGCCCCAGTCCAAATAAACCTGCACCTGCAGAACCAGGATCTATACTTTGAGGTAAGCAACCTCATCAACCAGCACCAGAAAGACCATACCACAGGTATCGGACTTGCCAATATCCGCCGCCGCCTTGAGCTGATTTACCCCGGAAAGTATAACCTGGACATACAAGACGATGGCCAGCAATTTAAAACTGTGCTGAAGCTGCAGGAAGTATAATATTCCAGCCCTCGTAATGTCTTTATGAGCCGCAAGTGTCTGGCTTAACTGCTACATAGCATCTGCTTAGTGGTTAGATGCTCGTAAGAGCTACGCACGCTGCGAGGTCTTTTGCAAACAGCATGAATCAGGATTTTATGATGAACAGTATCTTGAATTTAATGAACTTGCAATACTAGATATTAACTATATTTATGTTACTTTAATCCTGAGTATACCTAAACATCCTGTAACTCCTGATTTAGACTAAATTCTCTAACACTCTAACTTCCAGACTTAATATGATTCGCTGCATTGCCGTTGACGACGAAGCTTACGCTACCAATATTATTGCCGACTATATCAGCAAAGTACCTTTCCTGGAGTTGGTTGGTACGACCACCAGCCCTATCGAGGCTATAAACTGGGTGCAGGATGGCAAAGTGGATTTAGTTTTTCTGGATATACAGATGCCAGAACTAACAGGTATACAGTTTCTGAAGATATGCGGCAACAAATGCAAGGTTATACTTACCACTGCCTACCCGGAGTACGCCTTGGAAGGCTACGAACACGATGTAATCGACTACCTGCTCAAGCCCATCCCCTTCGACAGGTTTTTTAAAGCCGTACACAAAGCGCAAAGTATAATGCAACGAGATGCGGCTAATGCCACGGCATCAGCTACGTTACCTGAAACAGAGACGGGAATAACAACTGCTGTACCAGCTGCCGATTACATGTTTGTGAAAGGCGAAAGCAAGAACAAATTTCTGAAAGTGGCTTACAGCGACATCTTGTATGTAGAAGGACTTAAAAACTATGTTTCCATGTACCTGCCGGGGCAGCGACTGGTAACGTACCAATCGCTTACAGACCTGGCAGAGCAGCTGCCTCAGCCCCCATTTTATCGTGTGCACCGCTCCTACATCATCTCTATTGATAAAGTAAGTATGGTAGACGGCAACACCATTTACATTGGCGACAAAGACATTCCTGTAGGAGAAACTTACCGTGACGGCTTCCTGAACATGATCAGGGAGAAAAGCAAAGTATAAAAGCTATACCGCGCGAAGCACCTTTTTAAGGGCTGTTATACTGTAAAGTATAAGTTCGCCGGTCATTAGGAGCATACCGAGGTTGCCTGTTAAGTTAGGCCATGCAATACCGAGCAGTAACACCTTAGCTATTACGGTAGTCAAAATATCTCCACAGACTGCGTAGCCTCTACAGCAGCCAGTGCTGCACTATAGGTGCGGGCCATATGTGTAGCTTTAAAAAACAAGATGCTATAGATTACAACAGAGCTAAGGGCAATGATAAAAACAGCGATCGATTGCGTTTCGCTTAGCAGGCCGGCTTGGCTGTAGCTAAAGCCCATTATCAACTACGCACCCTTCCCCTTCAGCCCAACAAGGCGCTTTAATTTGTCGAGTGTAAATGCATGTTTTTCGGTGCCCTCTGTGCCCAACAAAAATGAAAAGGCTTGTAGGTCTGGTTTGTTATCGCAGTAGATCTTAAGCATGCCCATTAACGGTATACTTACAAACATGCCCGGTAACCCCCAAATCATTCCGCCGATAATAATGCTCAGAATCGTAAAAAGCGGGTTGATGTTTACTTTACTGCCCGTAATAGTTGGGGTAAGTATATTGTTCTCCGTAAACTGGATCAAAATAAAAAGTATGATTACCCCTAACGCTCTGTTAGGCTCTCCCTGAATAACTAAAGTATAAAACAGTGGAATTGCGCCGCCTATCAAGGTACCAAAGTAAGGTATAAAGTTCATGATGGCAGAAAGAATGCCTAGCAGGAGTGCGTATTCAATCCCGATTATCCATAACCCAAATGTATTAATGACACACAGAATCATTATCACAATGACAACGCCTGCCATATAGTGCCTCGTAACATGTGAAATCTGAAAAATAATGCGGCTTGTGTTATCGTGTGTGGCTGGTGGCGTAAGTCTGTAAATAAAACGCTCGAGTTTGTTGCGGTAATAGAGCATCAGAAAAATGTAAACCGGCATTAGGGCAAATTTTGTAACTGTATTGGTTGTTGCCATAAAAGCCTTTCGAATAAAATCGCCGCTGAACTCAAACGCTGCGGTTACCTGGTCCTGAAGCCAATGGTTGTCTCTGGATGTTCTGATGCCAAATGTGCTTTCGAGGCTATGTTGCAGCCTGTCCAGGTTGGCCATGGCTTTACCCTGTAAGTCCGGAAAATCTCCTAAAAAAGCTCCTAGTTGCTTGTAAAGCAGGAGCAGCAGGCCTACAAGCATAGCCATGCTTGTGATAATAGTAAGGAAGTTTGCAAATATACGCGGTACTCCCCATTGCTCCAGCTGCTTTACAACAGGGTATAGCAGATAGGCAAAGAGCAGCGCCATAACAACAGGGTACAGAAAATCGCGGGCAACCACCAATACATAAACAAACAGTATACCGAACAGAAGCCCGAATGTTAAGCGCTGAAGTGTCTGAAATTTTCCTGCCATACTTATGCATACTGCAACCCACATAGCAATAGTTATAAAAACCTTTAAGCACACATAAGTAGCAGTTTATTTAAAACTGATATTGTTGCCTCCAGAAACCGTACCTTTGTATAAATTATACGAAAGCCATGGCTACTTTTAATGATCTGAAACTACACTCCTCGCTGCTACAAAGCCTTGAGGAGTTAAAGTATACTTCTCCCACTCCCATACAGGCAAGTGCTATACCGTTGCTGCTACAAGGCCAGGATGTAGCGGGTCAGGCAGAGACAGGCAGCGGCAAGACAGCTGCCTTTGGCTTACCGCTACTGCAAAGTATAAACACAGAGCTACAGCAGGTGCAGGCCCTGATCATTGTGCCTACCAGAGAGTTAGCCGTGCAAGTGAGGCAGGAACTAAAGCAGTATGCCAAGAAAATTGAGAACCTGAAGATCAGCGCCTTTTATGGAGGCCACTCTTTTTCTCAGGAGCGTGCTTCGTTATCGCACCCGCCGCAGCTTTTAGTTGCCACACCCGGCCGCCTGACCGACCATCTAAACCGCCGAACTGTAGATTTAAGTAAGGTAAAGCAAATTGTTTTAGATGAGGCAGATAAACTGTTGGAGATGGGCTTTGAAGAGGAACTGGATCAGGTGATGACAAGCCTGCCGCAAAAACGCCAGACTATTCTTTTCTCAGCCACCATGCCCGATGATGTAAAAGAGCTGATAGCCAACTCGCTTAAAAATCCCCAGTTTGTGAAAGCCTCAACCAATGCTATTCCAGACAAGGTGAAGCTGATAGGTATAAAAGTAGATCATGACAAAAGAAAGGAAATAGTTGGCGCATTGTTGCAAAGTATAAACCCTGTAGGTACTGTGGTATTTACAAACACACGTATTGCCGCCGATGAGATAGCTGCGCAACTGCAAACGGCAGGCTTTGCAGCCAGACCGCTGCACGGAGGCATGGAGCAGAAAGATCGTGACAAGGCTATGATGCTTTTCCGTAACGGCACCACCCAAGTACTGGTGGCCACCGACGTAGCTGCCCGTGGTCTGGACATTGACAAGCTGCAGAACATTATTCATTACGAGTTGCCTATAGATGCAGCAGCTTACCTGCACCGCAGTGGCCGAACCGGTCGGGCCGGTAAAAGTGGCACCGTGTATACATTGGCAACTCCCCGCGATGAAAAACAGCTGCGCGATTGGGAGCAGGTGCGCATGGATGATTGGCTGACGGCAGAAAATCTAACTTCAAAAGCCGCTACCCCGGATCAAACTGTTCAGCCTGCTTTTGCTACACTCTACATCAGCGGCGGACGAAAGGATAAGATCAGCCCGCGCGATATTGTAGGAGCCCTGATAGCAGAAGCCGGTTTAAAAGCAGACCAGATTGGCAAGATTGAGATTCAGGATCGCATGAGCTATGTGGCCGTACCTGAGTCGCAAAGCAAAGGCATAGCCCAAAAACTGAGCGATGGAAAAATAAAGGGCCGCAAGTATAAAATACAACTGGTAAAAGACTAAAACATAATTCTGCTTAACTTTGCCGCTGTTTAGCATATAGTATAACATGACGAAAAGAATCGCGTTGCTCGCTACGGCTCTCGTAGCCTGCAGCATTATATCTTACGGTTGGGGCTTTTTTGGCCACAAGGTAGTGCATCAACTGGCCATCTATGGCCTGCCAAAACAAATGCAGGGCTTTTTTTACAAAAACCAGGACTACCTGGTGCAGCAGTCCGTACGGCCTGACGAACGTAGAAACCATGATCCGGCAGAGGCGCCTCGCCATTTTATTGATGTAGACGTGTACGGTAAAGATGCCGTTTATACCATGCCGCAGTCTTGGGAAGCTGCTGCAGAGAAATATCCGGTGGATACCCTGTTAAAGTATGGCATTGTGCCATGGCACGTTATGGAGATGAAAGCACGCCTTACTGACGCTTTCCGTCAGCAAAACGCCGACAGCATACTTTTTTATGCCGCTGACCTAGGCCATTACATTGCGGATGCGCATGTTCCGTTGCACACTACCCTTAACTACGATGGACAGTTAACAAACCAAAAGGGCTTGCACAGCCTGTGGGAGTCTAAAGTACCGGAGATGCATGCAGAAACTTACAGATTGCAGAACAAAAAGGCTGAGTACTTGAAGGACAGCGAAACGGCTATTTGGGAAGTTGTACGTGCTTCGCATAAGCTTTTCCCGGATGTGCTTGCACTGGAGCTAGAGGCATCAAAGTCTTTTACGCCGGAAACTAAGTATGTAACTGTAGAGCGAAACGGTAGAATACGCCAATACTATTCTGATGATTTCGCTAAAAAGTATGCAGAGCTGCTCGGCCCTACTGTGGAGAAACGCATGCAATCGTCTGCAGAGGTAGTCTCTAACTTCTGGTATACTTGCTGGGTAGACGGTGGCAAACCAGACCTGGATAAACTAATGGGTGGTAAGCTATCTAAAGAGGAAAAAAAGGCGCTGAAGCAGGAGAAAAAATCCTGGAAGAAAAATAAGCTTTTCCAGGAAGATAGAGTGCTGGCTACAAAGAAGAAGGCAAACAGCTAAGTATAAAAACCAATTAAAAAAGGCTATACCCACATCAGGTATAGCCTTTTTTGTTTTAGCATAAAATATACTTTACTTGCCTGTCCTGTTGCGTAGGCGCCTGCGCAACTCCTGCATCACTTTTCTGTTTAATTGGGCCTCGGATTTATAAAGTTTGAAAACCTGCTGTGGGGTTAATACCGTTTTAAACTCGTTATAATACTTCCGGCGGATAGTGCTGATCTTTATCGCGTTATCCAGCTGCGCTGTTATCAGCTTGTCTGCTTCTTCAGCGCTAAGGCTGTCTGGGTTTGTGCGCAACAGCCTGCCCTGTCGCGGAAAAGTGATTTCATTTTTTTCTGTTTCGTAGCGTTTGTAGATTGGCGTCAAAGCCTTCATTTTATCCTCACTCAACACCAGCGCTTTGCTTATTTCCACCAGCTTTGCCTGCGATATCCGCTCCTGCAGTTTCGGATTCCTACTTAAATCCTGTGCCTGTCCTGTAAACTGTAACAGAAATAGCATGCTGATAAATACGGTAGTTAAAAGCTTATTCATTTTCAAAAGTTTGTTCATATACATGTAAATCAGTTTCTGCTACGGCTGCAAGTAGCATCAATTCTTCATCCGAAATAGTAGCCAGCACATCATCTAGCGTCTCAGGCATTTTGGAATTTGTGAGTTGGTTTGTTCGCGGCTTTATACTTGGGTCTTCAGGTTTTGTAATAGCCGCCAAGGTTTGTTCTTCTGGCTTAGCTGGTGCCGTTTCAGTTTCTTCCTTTACCTCATTGGTTGGCTGCTCCACTATAACCGGAGCATTTTGCTGCTGACCGGTTTCTGTAGTCGCTATGGCTGGCTCATAGGCTTTGTTAGCTGTGTACACAAAGTACCCCACCGTGAGTAATATAGCCAAGCTAGCTGCTACTGCCATAGCACGCCATACAAACAGAACTGGCTGTTTATGCTTATTGCCTCTGCGTTCTGCCTCGGCCAAGGTGCTTTGTGTAACCTGCTCAAAAAAGTCTGGTGGCACTTTGTAAGGCATCCGCTTCCCTACTCTATTAAAATCGAAATCTTCTTTCATGAGTTATTTAGCATGTATTCTTTAATCTTGCTGCTAGCGTAGTGATAGTTTGTTTTTAAAGTGGCTACCGAGCTGTCCAGTATCTGGCTGATTTCTTCGTAACTGAGCTCGTCGTAGTAGCGCATGTTAAATACCAATTGTTGTTTTTCCGGCAAGCGAAGTATGGCCTCTTGAAACGTAACCAGTAGCTGGTCTACATCTGTGGTGGTGCTTTCGTGAAGCTGGTTGATAAGCTTCTCGTTTACCTCACCTTCAGCTACCAGAAACTTTTTCTTATTCCGGAACAGCCGCAGGCACTCGTTGGTAGCAATTCTATAAAGCCAGGTATAAAGCTTACTCTCACCGGAAAAACCATCAAGTCCTTTGTACACATTGATAAATGTCTCCTGCAAAACATCCTGCGCATCGTCATGAGACACAACCAGGCGCCGAATATGCCAATAGATCCGTTCATTGTATTTGTTCATCAACAAAGTGAAACCTTCGCTTTTAGTGCTCTGCTCACGAAACAGCGACAAAATCTCTTCGTCTGTCGTCGTTACCATTTATAAGGGTGCATAAAAATTTATATTATGTACTTTAGAAACCAACAAGTACAAAAAGTTAAAACCCGAAGTCAAAATAATTTTCACCCTGCATCAAGTCACAAAACCATAGAGTTGTTGAGGCATCTTAAACATTTGCTAAGGCTTTGGCTAATACCTAGTTTCGTAAGAGCTGTACAGCTAAGTCCTTGCTTTAACTAATTTCATTAGCAAAACCATTGTTGCACTTGCTAAAATCTTTTACCTTTACCTTATGGAGATGATCGTAGGAATAGCCGCATTTTTAGCCGGACTGGTAGTTACTTTTTTAGCACTGAAAGGAAAGCTGAACGCATTGCAACAAGCAGCTAATCAGGCTGCCATTACGCAGGGCGTGCTGGAGGCCCAGGCTAAACAGAAAGCAGGAGAAGCAGACCAACTAAAAGCACAGTTGCGCGAGGCACAAACGGAAACGCTGGAGCTTACCAATGCCCTTACCAAAACCGAAACTGATTACGAACACCTGAACAAGCGCCTGCATGAACAAAATAAGGAGCTAGAGCAACTCCGCGAAAAATTCCTGCAACAATTCCAAAGCATCTCCAACCAAGTGTTGATGAACAACGCCGAGCATTTTAATAAAGCCTCTTCCGAAAACCTGGAGCGTGTACTTGCTCCTTTGAAAGAGCGTATTAAAGAGTTTGAATCAAAAGTGGAGCAAACCTACGAAAAGACATTAAAAGACAGTGTTTCGCTGAAAGAGCAGATAACGCAGTTGGCAACGCTGAACCAGAAAATGAGCCAGGATGCACTTAACCTAACCCGTGCCCTTAAAGGCGAAAGCAAAACACAGGGCAATTGGGGAGAGTACCTGCTGGAGAGCCTGCTAGAAAAGTCCGGGCTACGCAAAGGAGTGCATTACGAACGCGAAGAGGTACGCCAAAACGACGACAAAAAAGTATACCGCCCAGATGTGATCGTGCGCCTGCCAGAAGGTAAACATCTCATCATCGACTCCAAACTCTCTTTAGTTGCCTATGAAGCCTACTGCAGCTGTGAAGACGATGATCAGCAGGAAGTATACTTGCGTAGCCACATCAACTCCATCCGTACACATTTTACAGACTTAGGCCGCAAAGACTACCATAGACTCACTGGCATCAACTCACCAGATTTTGTGATGATGTACATTCCGCTGGAGCCAGCCTTTAGCTTGGCCTTACAGCACGACCACGACCTGTTTACAGATGCTTTTGAGCGTAACATTGTGCTGGTTACCACTTCTACTTTACTGGCAACGCTGCGAACAGTGGCTGGAGTATGGCGTCAGGAAGATCAGAAGCGCAACGTTATAAAGATTGCTGAAGAAAGCGGTAAATTGTACGACAAGTTTGTTGGCTTTGTAGACGATTTAAAGACAATTGGTAAGCACTTGGAGCACAGCCAAAGCTCCTATAATGCTGCCATGAACAAACTAACAGATGGTAAGGGTAACCTGATCAGAAGGGTGGAAATTTTAAGGGAATTGGGTGCTAAAACAAGTAAAACCATCGATGATAGCTTGCTACAGGAGGCGCAGTTACCCGAAAACACTGAAGAACCAAAGTAGGAAGTATAAATTAGGTTGTTTTACATCAGGCACTGTTAATTTAAAAGCAGCATCATCTTGTATATTGCTAAAAATCTATACTTTAGCAGTTGCAATGTGTAACTAACCTTATGAAGAAAAACCTGATCGCTATGGCAATCTTATCAAGCACTACCCTCGCCTGCCAACCCAAAACAGAAACGGCAAATGCTGCACCTCCAGCAGAGGCTACAATCACCACACAACCGCAAACTGTACAGGTGATGCAGCAGATGTTCGAAGCATTTAATAAACACGACCTGGAAGCCATGGCTGCGCTGTACGCGGATGATGCTGTGTTTACCTCACCTGAAATGATAGAACCGAAAAAGGGCAAAGCTGCTGTAGCCGAAATATATGGACCGTTGTTCGAGATGGCTCCTGATGTGCAGGATGAAGTGAAGCATTATATTTACAATGGCAAAGATGAGATTGCCGTAGAATTTTTATCGAAAGGAACAGTAGAGAACATAGGACCAAACGATCCGCCACACATGAAAGGCAAAGAATTTGAGCTGAAGATCTTCTGCCGCCTGAAAGTAAAGGACGGCAAGATAATAGAAGATGTAACTTATTACGACCAGCTGGCCTTTTTGCAGCAGCTAGGCCTGTCAGAATAAAAAAAGTATAAACGCAACCGCATACCGGTTGCGTTTATACTTTATAGCGCAGGCAGTACCTCCCCCATACTTATCACGTATATGCGTTATTGCTTCTGCACCAATAACTTAGTATATTAGTAAGACAACCACGAACTAACCTCATGAAAAAACTGATTTTCACTGGTTTAACCGCCGCCATACTTTTAAGTGCATGCTCCAGCCAAAAAACGGAGACAGCTGAAATAACCGCAACAGCTGAACTAACGCAGGTACAGAAAGAGGCACAGGCATTTCTGAACAAATACTCTGCAACTTACCAGGATCTGTACACCAAATCTGCAGAGGCTGAATGGGCATCAAACACCAAAATTGTAGAAGGCGACACCACCAATGCTGCTGCCACCCGCCGTGCAAACGAGGCATTTGCAGCCTTCACCGGCAGTGTAGACAACATTAACACAGCCAAGGCTATGTTGGAAAAGAAGGACCAGCTTACACCGCTGCAGATAAAGCAGTTTGAGGCTATACTTTATACAGGCGCGAATAATCCGCAATTAATACCAGATATTGTAAAAGCAAGAATAAAAGCTGAAACTGAGCAAACGGAAAAGCTCTATGGCTTTGATTACCGGATTTACGAGAAGTCAGTCACAACAAACCAGATTGACGAAATTTTGAAAAATGAAACCGACCTGAAAAAACGCCTCGACGCCTGGAACGCCAGTAAAGAGGTAGGTCCGGGACTGAAAACAGGTTTGTTAAACCTGCGCGACCTGCGTAATAAAACGGTGCAAAGCTTGGGCTACGACGATTACTTTACCTACCAGGCTTCTGACTATGGTATGACGCGACAGGAGATGATGGACCTGATGAAGCAGATAAACGATGAGCTTCGTCCGCTTTACCGCGAGCTGCACACCTTTGCCCGTTACGAGCTGGCTAAAAAGTATAACCAGAAAGAAGTACCGGATTACCTGCCTGCGCATTGGCTGCCTAACCGCTGGGGCCAGGATTGGAGCTCGATGGTAGAAGTGGAAGGCATTAACCTGGATGCTGTGCTGAAGCAAAAAGGCCCCGAGTGGCAGGTAAAACAGGCAGAGCGCTTTTATACCAGCCTCGGCTTCCCGAGCCTACCAGAATCGTTCTATACCAAATCGAGCCTTTACCCGCTGCCGGCAAACGCAAACTATAAGAAAAACAACCACGCCTCTGCCTGGCACATGAACTTGAACCAGGATGTTCGCTGCCTGATGAGTGTAGAACCGAACGCGGAATGGTACGAAACAACACATCACGAACTTGGCCACATTTACTACTACATGACCTACACCAACCCAGATGTACCAGTACTGCTGCGCGGTGGCGCTAACCGTGCCTACCACGAAGGCATTGGCTCACTAATGGGATTGGCTGCCATGCAAAAGCCATTCCTGGCAGAACTTAACCTGATAGATAAAAACACGCAGACAGACGAAGTACAAATGCTTTTAAAAGAGGCATTGAGCTACGTTACCTTTATTCCTTTCGCCTCGGGGGTGATGAGCGAGTGGGAGCATGATTTCTATGCAAAGAACCTGCCGGCTGATCAGCTGAACAAACGCTGGTGGGAACTGACCAAAAAGTATCAGGGTATGGTGCCGCCTGCAAACCGTAGCGAAAATTACCTCGATCCTGCTACCAAAACACACATCAACGACGATGCAGCACAATATTACGATTACGCCATGAGCTACGTGATCTTATTCCAGCTGCACGACCACATCGCCAAAAACATCCTCAAGCAGGACCCGCACGCTACTAACTACTACGGCAGCAAAGAAGTAGGCAACTTTCTGCGCGACATCATGTACCCGGGTGCCTCCGCCGACTGGCGCCAAATGCTGAAAGAGAAAACCGGAGAAGAACTAAGTGCCCGCGCCATGGTTGACTATTTCCAGCCGCTGATGGTTTACCTGAAGGAGCAGAACAAAGGCCGGAAGTATACGCTTTAAGAAGTTAGAATTCTAAATATACTAAGCACAAAAACGAAAGCCGCAACAGGTTATACTGCTGCGGCTTTTGCTATTTATTGGTGATGTTAAGGTTTTAACGGCGAAGTATAAGCGTTATTGCGCGACTTCAGAGCTATTTACTATCCGCCTTCCACAAGATTCTTTAAGAGCTATAATGCTCGATTAAATTAAATCAATTCGACTCACATAAAGTTTATCCGATATTAGTAGCCGGTTCTTGTTTTATTCTAACCTGCTCTTTAAATAGGAATTGTAAAAGTCTGAAGCAGCCATTTGATGAGGTAGTAAAACACTTTCAACCTCATATTTAGATAGTTCCTGAAAGTCTTTTGAAGTCACTGCCGTTACAAAAAGTTTACCCTGATAGTTGCTTCTTTTTAAGGACTTTATCAAACTAATGGATAGCTCCTTGTCCGGTACTGTGCTAATAATTAGCCTGCTTTCTTGAAAAGGAGTATGTTCCAATATTTCGGGATCTTCTATATCCCCGTATTTCACATCCCTTCCTAGTTGCCTCCATTCCTGTATAACATTGGGGTCAAAATCAGTTCCTAAATAGTTGATCTTGGGGTGTTCATCCAGCATTTCTGCTAACCGGTTACCAAATCTCCCTAAGCCAAGTATGATAACGTCATACTTCTTTGATTTTCGAAAGTGGCTCTCTTCGTCTTCTGTAGATCTTTTATTTCGTTCAAATATGCTTAAGGCTGGTGAAATCCAATTATATATTTGATGAGAATACAGAATCAGATAGGTGGAAAGCCCAATTGTAATCAGGCCCACCAAAGTAATCAGACCCATGATCTCGTTTGTTATATGCCCTACGGCCAAGCCCAAGCCAGCGAAAATCAAGGAAAATTCGCTAATCTGAGCCACTGTTAGACCCGCTAAAAAAGAGGTCCGTTTCCGGTAACCCATCAATCCCATAATGATCAAAACAATAATGGGATTCCCTATAAGCACAAAAATGGAAAGATAGAGAGACGCAGCCACCTGTCCTCCAATTAATGACAAATCCAGGTTGGCACCTAGATGGACAAAGAAAAATAAGAGCAAAAAATCTCTTAAACTTACCAGTCGGCCGCTGATGGCTTCCCTGTATTCTGATGAAGCCAAGGTAATACCTGCCAGAAAGGCCCCTACTTCTCCGCTGAAACCAACAAGTTCACTTATTGATGCCAGCGTGACTGCCCATCCAATGGCAAAGAGCGTGATCAACTCTTGGGATCTTGCCAGTATTTTACTAAGCCCGGGTATAACCCATTGCATGGCAATGAAAGCGAAGGCCATTAAACAGAATCCAGCAATAAGCGTCCTGATAACATCTTCAGTTAAAGATGTTTCCCCGCCTTTCTGCATGGTAGATAAAACGATCATCACTAGTATAACAACAATATCCTGAACAATGAGAAAACCAATAGCGATCTGCCCGTGCAGTGAGTCAATTTCTTTTTTGTCCGAAAGAAGTTTAACGATAATAATGGTGCTGGAAAAGGTAAGCGCTACGGCAATATAGAAACTATGCAGAGAAGAAAAGCCAAGGGATATGCTTATGATATAGCCAAATAGGGAAGTGAACAACACTTGGCCCAGTCCAGTGAGCAAGGCAATTTTTCCGATAGATTTAATAATCCGAAGGTCTAATTTCAACCCAACTATAAAAAGGAGAATTGCTATACCAATCTCAGCGAGCAGGTGAATTTTTTCATGTGAGTGAATAATATCAAGCACTGAAGGCCCCACAATAATTCCAAGGGCTATGAACATAACGATCAAAGGCTGCTTCAACACCTGCCCGACAACACCTAATAGTGCAGCCAGGGCCAGAATAATGCTAAACTCATAAAAAGGATTTTCTGCTACTAATGCGAACCAATTCATTTGTAGATAACAGTTTAAAGAGTCCTACCACAACATACCAGCTCATTGATCGTGAATATCCTCAAAATAATATCCTGAAGAAATCTGGAAACCTGTTGCAAAACAAGATAAGCTTCCTGCAACATGTCATACTTAAAGGCTTCAAAAACACCCTTTCCCTTATTGATTTTTAAAGTTGAATATAGCTCTGATTATTCTCCTGAAGATGATTTAGATACTTATTTGCCCTGTTTCCATTAGGAACATCATCTTTAAGAATTATTAAAATCTTCACCGCCTCCGTTTGGCATTTACAAGCCGATAGTATGGCTATTAACTGTGTTTTGATATCATGTATTTACAATCAACGCCATATAAAAGTTTTTTTAGGCATGGCAGTCAGTCTGCGTTCCGTAATAAACCCAATCAGAGGATCAGAGTCATCCATAATTTATTAAGGTAGTACTATGCTTCAAAGCTCCTGTCCCCTTCATCTCCGCCAGTAGTCAGTCAAAATTATGGTCTATTTTAATTTCACTATGTATAAAAATAACAATGCTTAACTTAATGAATTACAACTATTTACACACAATTATTTTATCAACAAAATAAAACTTAAAGTGTTACTAACGGTTGTGATTGTAATACTCATATTAGTGGTTAGATAAACGGAAAAAATTTAACTACTTCCTAATTAATATGTAAAATGAAATGGTTCTGTGCCTTTGCGTTATTTCTGATTGCTACCTCTAGCGCACGGGCGCAAAGTAGCAGCGTTGGCAGTTGGTACATCTACATTGGCAGTCAGCAGTTAAGCGAGAAATTGAACTGGCACAACGAAGTACAATACCGAAACTTTAACGCCGCAGGAGATCTGGAACAGCTCTTGCTTAGAACGGGAATTGGCTACAACCTTACACCCGCAAACAACAACCTGCTGCTGGGATATGCCTACATCTACTCTGAAGCTTATATACCCGGTACAGATCTGAAAAGAAGCTTTTCGGAACATCGTGTTTTCCAGCAGTTTATTACCCGTCAGCAGTTTAGTCGCTTTTATCTGCAGCACCGGTACCGGTTCGAGCAACGGTTTATAGAAAATTCAGACTTTAAAATGCGATATAGGTATTTTCTGTCTGTTAACGTGCCCCTCACTAACAGGGAGATGGTGCCTAAAACTGTTTACTTGTCTGCTTACAACGAAATCTTTATTAACAATACCTCCCCCCTCTACGACAGAAACCGCTTGTACGGTGCCTTAGGCTACACAATCAATAAATACTTAAGAGCCGAGCTTGGTGTAATGTCGCAGATACTTGAAAACAGGCACCGGGAGCAGGTGCAGGTTGTGCTCTTTAACAACATACCATTTTACGAAGATTAAAGTCATGAAAAACACAGTAATGATTAACCTGGCCGTTTGGATACTGTGCCTGGTACTTATCTCATGCAAAACAGCAAATGAGGGAAACACCGAACAAACTACACAACGGGTTGAAGTAAACCAAGACAAAGGTTTGATAGAAGAAGTATTGACAGCTGAAGAGCAGGCCGCACTTACACCAGATGAGGTTCTGCAAAGCTTAAAAGACGGAAACCAAAGATTCAGGAACAACGATTTAACCAGGCGCAACCACTCGACACAGGTTAGGAAAAGTGCTCTTGGCCAATACCCCAAGGCTGTTGTACTATCTTGCCTCGACAGCAGAATACCTGTAGAAGATGTTTTTGACAAAGGTATAGGCGACGTATTTGTGGCGAGGGTGGCAGGCAACTTCGTGAACGAAGATATTCTTGGAAGTATGGAGTTTGGTTGTAAGGTGGCTGGATCTAAATTGATTGTGGTAATGGGCCATGAAAGCTGCGGTGCTGTACAAGCAGCAATAGATAATGTGAAGATGGGAAATATAACAGCTATGCTAGAAAACATACGCCCGGTTGTGCTACAGACGCAGGATTACCAAGGGGATAGAACAAGCAAAAATATGGCTTATATTACCCACGTCTCTAAGGCCAATGTTATGAACACTGTCCAAAACATTAAACAGCGAAGCCCTATCCTAAAAGAAATGGCTGACAAGAATGAAATAAAAATTGTTGGAGCCTTTTATGATATGGAAACCGGCATTGTAGAGTTTCTGGAATAGAGCACACCAATTTCTATAAAGATAACACACCTTCATGTGCACTATAAACAAATGCACATGAAGGAATAGCCTCTGCCTTTAAACTAGAAGTTTCTGCTGATAAGCTCCTAGGAAGTTAGCTAACCTATCCAACGTATAACTTAATTCCGTCGGCTCCGGTAGGTACACTACTCTAAAGTGGTCGTGCTGCTGGTAGTTAAAACCTGTGCCCGGCACCAGCAACACATGCTGCTCTGTTAGCAGATCCAGGGCAAACTGTTGGTCGCTTTCTATGCTGAACTTCTTCATATCAAGCTTCGGGAACATGTAAAAAGCACCCATGGGCTTCACGCAGGTAATGCCCGGTATGGTTGTTAGTTTTTCGTAAGTGATAGCACGCTGCTGACCTAAACGTCCGGTTGGTAAGGTCAGGTCAAGTATGGTTTGCTCGCCTTCTAGGGCAGTTTCTATGGCAAACTGGGCCGGAACGTTGCTGCACACGCGTAGGCTGGCCATGGTGTTTAGGCCGTCGAGATAGGCTTTTGCTTTATACTTTGCTCCGCTCACTAGCATCCACCCTGCCCTGAAACCAGCTGCCAGGTAGTTTTTAGACAAGCCTCCGAAGGTAACACAAAGCACCTCCTCCGAAATAGTGGCCGTGGAAGTATAAACTGTTCCATCATACAGGATCTTGTCGTAGATCTCGTCGGAGAAAACCACCAGGTTATGCTCAGCCGCCAACTGCACCAGTTGCTGCAATAACTCTTTGGAATACACTGCGCCGGTTGGGTTATTCGGGTTAATTATAACGATGGCTTTCGTTCGGCTGTTGATCTTACTCTTGATATCTGCAACATCAGGGTACCAGTCGGCTTCTTCGTCGCAGCGGTAGTGCACGGCTTTGCCACCTGCAAAACGCACGGCAGCAGTCCAAAGCGGATAGTCCGGCGATGGCACCAGCACCTCGTCTCCGTTGTTCAGCAGGGCCTGAACCGCCTGCAAAATTAACTCGCTTACGCCATTGCCCAGGCAGATATCATCGGTATGTATGCCAGCAATTCCTTTGTTAGTATAATAACGTTTGATGGCCTCACGTGCACTTAGTATACCTTTGTGGTCGGAGTAGCCCTGCGCATGGCTAAGGTTCTTGATAATCTGTTCTGTAACCGTTGCCGGCGCATCGAAGCCAAAAGGTGCAGGGTTGCCAATGTTCAGTTTGGTGATGTTGTGCCCGAGCAGTTCCAGTTCTTTCGCTCTCTCATATAAAGGCCCGCACAGGTCATACGATACGTTGTTCAGGCGCTCACTTCTGTTGATCATAGTCAAAAAAATTTAGCGAATATACTATGCCGGAAAGTATAAAGTGGTAGGTTTTCTTCTGAATTTCAGGTTAAATATTGACTATTTGCTGCTGCCCCCTAGCCCCCTGGGAAGAGTATTCCATGCACAAGCAAAATTACTTTCCTGTAAGAGGTGCGTGTAAATTATAAACAGCCGATTACGGCAACAGCTTTAATCCAAAGGCATCTCCTCTACAGGGTGCACCTCGTAACTACCAGATGGTAGCAATTGCACACGGTACAATTGGTCATAACCTTCTTTCATAGTTGGCACTTGTAAATGTTTTTGAGTACCGAATATTCCCTTTTCAGGCACCTTAAACCTACCTATGCGCCGGTTGTTGCGTGCAAGAGCTGCTGCGGTACTGCTCTCGAAAAAGTAGCCAATTATTTCATACTTTGCTGCCCTGGCCAACTCTATGTACCTGCTGCGCTCTAATATGGTAGAATTAGTGTTATCTACTACAAAACGCATTTGTGTACGCAGGCAAACATCCAAAAGCAACTTCTCGCGGTTACGCGTCCGTAGTTGGTCCAGGTTAATGCGCAGGTGTGTATCAAAGAAGCGCTCTTTGTAAAAAGTGCTCTTCCCGCTGCCTTGTATGCCACAGAAGATGATTGACTGCATGGTTTATACTTTAGTTAACGTATAGGCAACTGTATGGCTAAAGGTTGTGCATGTACTGTTGCAGCGTTTAACGTAGCAGTTTTATACTTTAAGAGCAGTTTCGTAAATTTAAAATGTAAAGCAACAAAGATAAGCCTATGAAAAAGAAACTGGTGGTGTTAACAGGAGCCGGTATAAGTGCAGAAAGTGGCATTGCTACCTTCCGGGATGCAGACGGACTTTGGGAGGGGCACGATGTAATGGAAGTTGCCTCTCCGCAGGGATGGCGCAAAAACCCTGAACTGGTGCTCGATTTCTATAACCAACGCCGTAAAAACGCTCACACCGTGCAGCCGAATACGGGTCATAAAATACTAGCCAATTTAGAAACAGACTTTGATGTGCGCATTATCACGCAGAATGTTGATGACCTGCATGAGCGAGCCGGCTCTACCAACGTAATTCACCTGCATGGTAAACTTTTTGAAAGCCGCAGCACTTTAGATCCTACCTTGGTTTACCCAATAGAAGGCTGGGAGTTAAATGTAGGTGATAAATGTGAGCGCGGTTCGCAGTTAAGACCTAATATTGTATGGTTTGGCGAAGCCGTACCCATGATGGAAAAAGCAATGGAAGAAGCCGTGCAGGCTGATATTTTTTTAGTTGTAGGCACTTCCTTGGTAGTTTACCCCGCCGCTAGCCTGGTTGATTTTGTAGACGATGAAGCCCCTATTTTTGTGGTAGATCCCAAATTACCGGAAATGCGAAAGCGCACAAATACTTACCTTTTTGAAGAAAAAGCAACCACAGGTATGGAGAAAGTAGCCTCCGTATTGAGAAGCAATTATGTGTAATTCAGTTAAAGTATAAACAAGATGTTAGCTTAGCTAAGTAAAAATTTGAGATTGATATATAAGTATAAAAAGGTGATCATTGTCTCTTATAAAGCTTAGATAATGTTGCTCTAGTAAGTGTACCAGAAATGCTGCACTAAATTTAAAAATTTGTTTCTAAGCGATTGTATCTAACGTCATTTACGCAGAGGACAAATGCTTTTAAATTTAATATAGCATTTTACCTGCTGATCTTGCTGGCACTCTACATAAGTACTTTTATTTTAATTACATGATTGGCTACAAATTGCCATTCAAGTTCTGGAACAGACTTTCGCTACATCCATTTGCACTTGCCTGAAGCGTTGTACTAACGCTACCATACTTCTTTATTAGCAGAAGAAAAGGCTATTATTATCATTATTGGTCTTTGTATTACTTACCTGCTGGCCAGGTACATAGAGGCAGTAAATTACACAGATAAGGCAATTGAAGCGGTTCTGCATAATCTGGAAAGAACAGGCACTTTAGAGAATACTGTCATAATAATAACCAGCGGCCATGAAGCATTCACTATAGAACAGCGCAGCAATCTGCTCATGAAATCACGGAACAGGAACCTATCAACCGACGTGCCTTATGTCCCGCTTATACTAACCAATGCGCCTGCAAAATTTAATTATACTTCGGTGTTAGGCCAAGTAGATATTTACCCTACGCTGTAAGGTGTTCATAATATCCAAAACTACCCTTGGAAAGGAGTAGAGCAGTATTTTATCAGAAAATAAAATGCCTTTTGCTATTACTTCCACTTGGAGTATTACCAGAGACATATCTTTTATAGTGCCATCAACTGTATGGGCAAGTAATAAAGCATGATATGTTAAGTATACCATTTCTCTTAAAAAATTTCTCGACCTGCGCCTAGGTATAATTAAGTCCTCTCAAAGTCGCTTTTACAGATAAGCACCAGCCTTAGCATATAAGGTTTATTCTCCTGCCATTGCTAATAACTTACCTTTATACACTATATATACAATTTAGCAAAGCTCCATAAAGTGCAACAATAAAAATATATATCAAATTTATTTTTTAGATAAATCTAAATCAACAATTTTGCGTAGCTAAATATAATTATACACTGCCTAAAACTTAAATTATGATAAAGCTTATACTTTTATTGTGTACAGTATTGCCAGCCATTGCATCTGCCCAAACAAATGCAGTAAAAGGAAAAATAACCTCAAAGGATGGGCCCGTAATCTATGCCACCATTATACTTAAAGACACAAAATGGGGTACATCTGCAAACGAAGAAGGTAATTTTGAGATAAGCGGAGTTGAGGCTGGCACTTACCAATTAGTAGTCTCAGCGATAGGCTACAGACAGCAAATGCAAAGTATAAATTTAACAGGCGGCGAAACAGCAACAGTGAACATAAACCTATCTACTGCTGATGCCACACTTAACGAGGTAGTTGTAACTGGCACCCGCACCGAACGCCGGCGCTTGGAGAGCCCTGTAGCCGTGAACATTCTCGACAGCAGAACCTTTAGCCTTACCCAATCCAACACTTTGTCGGAGGGGCTTTGTTTTCAGCCGGGCCTACGCATGGAAACCGACTGCCAAACGTGCAATTATACCCAATTGCGCATGAACGGATTAGGGGGTTCTTACTCTCAGCTGCTGGTAAACAGCCGCCCTATCTTTACCTCTCTTATGAGCCTTTATGGGTTAGAACAAATACCAGCCAACATGATAGAACGTGTGGAGGTAGTGCGTGGAGGCGGCTCTGTGTTATATGGTTCTAATGCTATTGCGGGCACTGTAAACATCATCACCAAAGAGCCTCAGGAAAGCTCGTTTACCCTAAGCAACAACGCATCTGTTATTGACGGAAAAGTATGGGATCATTTCGTAAATGCGAATGTAAACGTGGTAAACGAGGAGCAGAACGCCGGTGTGTCTTTTTTTGGCTCACATCGCGACAGGCAGGCCTACGATGCTAACGGCGACGGTTTCTCAGAGCTATCGAAGCTGAAGAACAATTCTTTTGGCTTTAACGCATACTTTAAGCCCACTGACCAGGATAAACTGGAGGTAAACGGTTGGAGCATTCATGAACTACGCCACGGAGGAGATAAATTAGATAAACCCGCCGACCAAGCCAACCAGTCAGAGTATCGCATACACGACATACTGGTTGGTGGCCTAAACTACGACAGACGCTCCAATACCGGTAAAACCTCTTACAGCATTTATGCTTCAGCCCAAAACACAAAACGCACCCATTACACTGGCATCAACCAGTCGGATGGTTGGGGAAATACCAAAAATCATACTTTGCAGGCAGGCTTTCAGTTTAACTATACTTCGCACAACTTTTTAGGCGGCACAAATACTTTTACCACAGGTGCAGAGCATTTATATGATTATACTTTTGATGAGATAGAAGCCTATAATTTTCTTGTAGACCAGAAAACCAACCTCACCGGTGTGTTCCTGCAAAGCGATTGGGATGTTACTCCTGCCATCACCATACTTTCGGGGGTAAGAGCCAACAAGCACACTAACGTAAATCAGCTAGTATTTACGCCTCGCCTGAGCGGAGTGTACAAAGCCGGAAGCTATACGCAGTTTCGAGCATCTTATGCCAGAGGGTTTAAAGCTCCGCAAGCCTTCGAAACAGATCTGCACATAGCCTTTGCTGGCGGCGGTATTTCCCTTATTCAGGTAGACCCTAACCTGAAAGAGGAAACATCAGACAGCTTTAATGCCTCCGTGGATTTTAACAAACCCAACGAGCACATGATCTATGGTTTTACACTAGATGCTTTTCATACGCGCCTTTACGATGCATTTGTGCTGGAAGAGATAGGCACAGATGAAAACGGAAACCAGCAACTGCTGCGCAGTAACGGCGGCAACTCCACTGTAAAAGGCATAACCTTAGAAGGCCGCCTTAACTACGACCAAATGTTCCAGCTTGAGTCCGGGCTTACATTGCAACGCTCCCGCTACCATTCGCCAGTAGCCTGGTCTTCTGAAATTGACGGCACCCGCACCTACCTCCGCACACCCAATACTTATGGCTATTACGTGCTTACACTATTGCCACAAAGCCGTTTTACAGCAGCTTTCTCGGGAGTAATAACAGGACCGATGTTGGTGCCGCACTTTGGCGGCGCACCCGGCGTTGTGGAAGATGTGCTGTATACTTCGCCAACTTTTGTAGAAAACAACCTGAAGTTGGCCTATCGCTTTACGCTTAAAAGTATAAAACAGGACCTGCAGCTAAGCGCTGGGGTTCAGAACATGTTTAACCAATACCAACAGGACTTTGATATCGGAAAAAGCCGCGACAGCAACTATGTGTATGGTCCGGCACGCCCCCGCACATTCTATGTCGGCTTAAAGTTCGGACTGATGTAAAAGACCTCGCAGCGTGCGCAGCTCCTGCGAGCGTCTGGTTGCGGGGAAACTTTAGAATGAGCGAATATTTATACTTCAACTCTCTACCTCTATAACTCTTTCAGACGCTACGAGGTCTTTATTCTAAGATTATACTTTCATATATACCACCACTCCCCTATCTTGCCCAGCTAAAAAGAAGCCTTTGAGTATACAATACATACTAGAACTACTGGGTACATTTTTCTTTGCCATGTCGGGGGCGCTGGCCATGAGCGAGCGTGACCAGGAGCAGGATTGGTTTGGAGCCGCTTTTACGGGTTTTGTTACGGCTATTGGTGGCGGTAGCCTCCGTGATATGCTATTAGGAAGTTACCCACTTGTATGGATCGGCAATATTCAGTTCCTGTATACAATTCTGCTCGGCATTATCTGTACCGGGCTCTTTTATAAATGGGTAGCAAAACTTAGACGCACGTTACAGCTCTTCGACACGCTGGGCATTGCACTGTTTACCATAGTAGGTACCGAAAAAGCTTTGAGCCTTGGTGTTCGCCCTGAAATTGCGGCCATTATGGGTATGTTTACAGCCGTAATGGGTGGTGTTATTCGGGATATGCTTACAAATGAGGTGCCTGTGCTGTTCAGGAAAGAAATCTACTCCAGTGCCTGCCTTTTAGGAGCCGCTTTATACCTAATCATGTATGGTCTTGATGTAGAGCGCAATACCAGCTTTTTATTAGCCGTCGCCTTCATCATTGTGCTGCGCCTGCTGGCCGTAAAGTATAACCTAACCCTGCCTAAATTCAGGAGATAATTTTGTGAAGGCTATATAAATAAGTGTATCCTTTGTTATATTTACCTATCAGTTCATCAGCTGCTCAATTAATTATACTTTTATCACATTAACTTATCGCATGCCATACCTCGACTCAAAGAATTTTGAAACAAATGACCCTTTTCTTTTTGAAGATGCAGAGCCTTTATATGAGGTAAGCAAATCAAAGCGTTTTATCCATTATCTTATTGATTTGGTATCATTCTATCTTTTTGCATTTGTAATGGGTATTCTCCTTGTTTTGGTGGGAATGGAATTTATTATAGAGGAGGTAAATGAAACGATTCTTGGACTAATGATTATGTTTGTGTATTATTGGGGCTTCGAAAGCGTTTTTGGTCAGACAGTTGGCAAGATGGTTACAGGTTCGATAGTTGTAACAGAGGATGGTGAGAAGATCACTCCTACAGATGCCTTTAAAAGAACACTATGCCGCCTCATCCCTTTCGAAGCGTTATCATTCTTGGGTTCAGGTCCGGGATGGCACGACACTATTTCGAAAACTAGAGTAGTTAAAAAATAACATTCAACTTTTAGCCGAGTTGAAAACAGGGAGTCTGGATTATTTCCGGCTCCCTGTTTTATTTAACAGCAGTCTATTAACAGATTAAATATCAATTATATACAAATTGCGTAAATGTTTGTATCCGATAATTTAAGCGGCTATATGAACTTTAAGCATCGTTTACTGAACACTCCTGATACCTGGAGCCTCACCATAATCAGGGTTATGCTTGGGCTGGTGATGTGGGCTCATGGGGCACAAAAACTGCTAGGATGGTTTGGAGGCCCTGGGCCAGCTGGATTTGTGAGTGGCTTTGAGCAGATGACGGGACTGCCCGGCTTTCTGGCCTGGCTTGTTATTCTGATCGAGTTTGTGGGTGGCATCTGCCTTATGGTCGGCTTCTGGACCCGCATTTGGGCATTTGGCGTGCTGTGCCTCTTTATTGGTATTATACTTTACGTGCACCTGCCCTATGGTTTCTTTATGAACTGGGGAGGCAACAAAGCCGGCGAAGGCTATGAATTTCACCTGCTGGTAATTGGCATGGCCTGGGCCTTAGTAGTGGGCGGAGCCGGCCTGATGAGCGTAGACAAAACCATGTACTCGAACCAGCGTGCTTTCTAACGTATAAGTTTATACTTTAAACCTGTTTAATCTTCTGCCTCCTCGCCTTTTTCTACAATATCGCCTTCAGTAAAAAGGATAATCTTCATCATTTCGCGCCAGTGCGGCTTTTTGCGAAGCAGAAACTCGAGGTTCATACCAAAATGCTTAAACTCTTCCTGCTGGGCATTCTGCATAATGGCTTTGGCAACTGGGTCTTGTTCTACGGAAATGCGCTGTTCGTACCAGTTAATGGCTTCAGCCTCTTCTATCACAGATGTTATCATGCGGGCAAACGTACGTGTTTCCTGCGAGAGCTCCTGCGGTGGCTCGTGGTATTGTTCTGTCGGCATCTTAAAAGCGATTTTATACTTTAAATCATACTTTATAACGCCAATAAATAGAGCAGGTTATACTTTTTAAGAAGGCAACTCTCCCCAGCTTTGCTCCTGCTCATACCAAAGCTCTCCATTCCTGATCTGCAGCGGTGATGCGATATTGTTGTGGTAAAGCTGTCCTGTACCCAAGCCCTGCGGTAAGGTAATATCATGTTGCGCCGTAAACTGGCTGATGGCGTTCAGGCCGATATTTGATTCCAATGCCGAAGTCATCCACCAGTCTATACTTCTTTCCTCTGCCAACGCTATCCATTCGGCGCTGGAGGCAAGGCCACCTACCAGTGTAGGTTTTAAAATGATGTATGGAGGTTTGATTTTGTCCAGCAGCTCCTCTTTTGAGTCTTTGCCTAGCACTCCGATCAGTTCTTCGTCTAAAGCTATGGGCACTGGCGAGTAGGCACACAATTCAGCCATTTGTTTGTGCTGCCCCTGCTTAATCGGTTGTTCAATAGAGTGGATGTCATACTTTGCCAGGCGTTCCAGCTTTTTAAATGCCTCCTGCGGCGAAAAAGCTCCGTTGGCGTCTACGCGTATGGTCAGGCAGTCGGCAGGGGTGCGCTCTCGTATGCTTTGCAAGATCTCCAGTTCCTGGCCAAAGTCCAGTCCTCCTATTTTCAGTTTCAGGCAAGTATAACCCCCTTTCAGTTTCTTTGCGATCTGCTCCTGCATAAAATCTGCATCTCCCATCCAAATAAGCCCATTAATCGGAACACCAGCTTCTCCCCGGCTAAAGCTGTTTTTGTAGAGCAAGCGCTTTCCGCCATTTTTTAAATCAAGCAAGGCGGTTTCAAGGGCAAAGTATAATGCCGGCCATTGCTGCAGCTTAAGCTCCTCCGGGAGAGGCGCACCTTTCTCCAGTTTTACCTTTTGCGAGTTGATGAGGTCTGCCACCTCTTTTATTTTCTCCTCCAGATCAGGCCTGTAATCTATACTTAAGCCAGCCAGTGGTGCGCACTCTCCTACACCAATTACTTCAGGCTGTGCATCTTCAGACAAACTGATATAGTATACTTTATGCTCCTTAATGGCGCCACGGGAGGTACGGGCATCAAACTTGAATTGTAAAGTAAAAGGTATATAGTGCAGTTTCAGGCTCATAAAATCAGGTACTTGTTCAGGTGGCAATTTAAACCATTAACTATAATTATGACGTACAGTGCGTATAAAGTATAAACATACGTTAGCCGGGCAGGTGTAAGTTTTGAAAGTATACTTCGAAAATAACGCGCTGTAAACGGCTGCTGTTTATTAAAACGGCCTTAAAAACCCTCTGCTTGATAAACTGTTATACTTCTAAAGCGCCTAAAGCGGCGCCCTAAAATAATAGCGCCTATGACCATAGCCATTGCCCCTGACACAAAAGACATAGTACTGCTTTACCAGCAGATTCGCAGCCAAACGGAAACTATTTGCCAACCACTGGAGCCTGAAGATACGGTTGTGCAACCGATGGTGGATGTGAGTCCTCCCAAGTGGCACATGGCACACACTAGCTGGTTTTTCGAAACTTTCCTGCTAAAGCCGCACCTGCCAGGCTACAAGGAATTTCATCCAAAGTATAATTACCTGTTTAACTCCTACTACAACAACGTGGGCAACAGGGTACAGCGCGACAAGCGCAGCACGCTTACCAGGCCACCTCTTCGGGATATTTATACTTTCAGGCAGCACGTGGATGAGCACATGCAGAAACTGTTGCAACGCATAACCGATGATAAGCTGACAGAACTGATGCCGGTACTGCAACTAGGCCTGCAGCACGAGCAGCAGCACCAGGAGCTACTGGTAACCGATATTAAGTACATTCTGAGTACCAATCCATTATTGCCAACATATACTCCTCAACCTGCTAAACCTGCCACAACAGCTATAGAAGCCAAGTTCTTAGAAGTACCCGGCGGCACCTATACAATTGGCTACCAGGGCGAGGGCTTCTGTTTTGATAACGAACTGGGTGTGCATGAGGTGCTGCTGGAGGACTTTACTATTATGAACAGGCTTGTAACCAACGGTGAGTACCTGGAGTTTATGCAGGATGGCGGTTACCAGGACTTCAGGCATTGGCTGGATGAGGGGCTGGCTATGGTCCGAAATGATAACCTGGAGGCACCACTTTATTGGCTGCAGCAGGACAATGAATGGTACCGCTTTACTTTGCACGGCCTGCAAAAAGTAGACTTGAACGAGCCGGTAACGCACATCAGTTTTTACGAAGCCGATGCCTTTGCTAATTGGTCGGGAAAGCGCCTGCTTACAGAATTTGAGTGGGAGGCAGCCTCACAAATGTACCCTCCGGCCAAGGGCAATTTTGTAGAAAGCAAGCTACTGGAGCCAACTGCCGCAGATGCCGCCATAAAGGGCATGCAGCAATTATACGGCGATACCTGGGAATGGACCTACAGTGCTTACCATCCCTACCCCGGTTTTACCAAAGCACCCGGAGCCATTGGCGAGTACAACGGCAAGTTTATGATCAACCAGATGGTACTGCGTGGCGGCTCCTGCGCTACGCCTGCAAATCATATCCGAACCACATACCGTAATTTTTTTCACCCTGATAAACGCTGGCAGTATACAGGAATACGCCTGGCATCAAAATAATATGGAAGAACTACATACCACGCTTACCCCTATGATTGACCTTAGCCGCAAACAAGACGGCACCAGCGACCTGGCAGCATTTGCAAAAGATGTGGCTGAAGGGTTAAGCCTGAAACGTAAAGACCTGCCATCGCGCTACTTCTACGACAAAAAAGGAAGCCAGCTTTTCCAGCAGATTATGAACCTGCCGGAGTACTACCTGACACGCGCCGAGCATGAGGTTTTTTACTCGAACAAAGAGGCTATGTGCTCTCGCTTTGCTGATGCAGGCTTCTTTCATCTGATAGACTTGGGGGCAGGCGATGCCTATAAAACCAAGATACTATTGCGCCAGTTAGCTCAGCAGAATGCTGCATTCGATTATGTTCCGGTTGATATCTCGGGAGATGCCATGCAGGAATTAAGCAACAGCCTGCAAACGGAGTTACCTGAGGTAGCAGTGCAGGCCGTAATCGGGGAGTACTTTAAAGCTCTGCAGTGGCTGCAGGAAAACAAGTCGGAGCGTAAGGTGGTACTGTTCCTCGGCTCCAACATTGGTAACTTCGAAAAGCAGGATAGCATTGCATTTCTGCAAAGTATACGTAGCTACCTAAGTACCGGCGACAGGCTGCTGATGGGCGTAGACTTACGCAAAGAACCCGAAATCATACTTCAGGCCTATGACGATGCTGCAGGCGTTACCGCTGAGTTTAACCTGAACCTACTGCGCCGCATTAACCGAGAATTGGGCGGTGAATTTATACTTGATCAGTTCCGTCACTACGCCATTTACAATCCATTAGAGGGTGTAATGCGCAGTTTCCTAATTAGCCTTAAAGAGCAGGATGTATACATAAAAGAAATTGACAAAACATACCATTTCAAGGCTTGGGAGGCAATTCATACAGAAAACTCTCATAAATATTTCATCCAGGAGATCGAAGAACTAGGCAAACTTTGCGGCTTTAACATTGAGACAGTATACCACGACCAGGAGAAGCGCTTTGCTGATGTCTTGTTTACAGTTTCCTGAGTTGAGGTAACATGATAAAGTTTATACGTGTATACTTGCAGGTATAATTTTATACTTACAGATGCCTTACATGGAGTTTATCTCACTTGCCTCAGGTGCCAGTTATTTTCAAAGCCCTGCTATGGCCACAGATGTCGCTATCAAATCACTAAAGCATGGTTATACCTACTATGGCCCAACGGAAGGCACTGGTAGTTTACGGCAGGCTGTTTGCGAGAAGTATAACCAACAAAACCAGTTGGTGCAGCCAGAGCAGGTACTGATAACCCCTGGCAGTAAACAGGCACTTTATAACCTGTTCACGGTGTTGCTGCGCCAGGGCGATGAAGTAGTAATTCCTACACCTGCCTGGTTCGGCTTTTATGGGCTGATGAAGTATAGCTGCGGCAAGCTGGTGCCTTTACAGACTAGGTTTGAAGATAATTACAAGCTAACGCCGGAAATGCTGCGACAGGCACTTAACGAGAGCAGCCGTATACTTTTACTGACCAACCCCGGCAACCCCACTGGGCGCATCTACACTAAAGATGAGCTGGAGGCACTACTGCAGGTAACCAAAGAGTACCCTAACCTTTATATTATATCTGATGAGATTTACGACTATATTACTTACGGCCAGCCTTTTACTTCTCTCCTATCCTGCGTGGGGGCAGAAAAAGAAAAAATCATCCTCGTAAACGGCTTCTCTAAAAACTTTGCCATGTCTGGCTGGCGAATCGGCTTTATACTTGGCCCTGAAAATATAATTAGAAAATGTGCCGACTTCCAGGGAAGTACTTTATCTGGAGTAAGCATTTTTCTGCAAGATGCCGCACAGGCCACCATGCAGCAGCATGCTGGAGTCCTGGAACAAATGTTACCTATACTTTCTGCTAACAGAAAGCTAATGGCTGATGCCTTGGATGCCATACCCGGTATAAATTATTACTTACCAGAAGGTGCTTACTACTTTTTCCCCGACTTCAGTACGTACCTAAATAAGGTAACATCGGAGGGTAAAACCCTGGAGACAAGTATAGATCTGGCTGATCATTTGCATCAAAAGTATAAACTGGAGGTTGCCCCCGGCGATAACTTCGGAGCTCCTGGCCATGTACGTTTATCTTTTGCCATAGAACCAGAAAAGCTTCAGAAAGCGATGGAAAGATTAAAATTGGCCCTCGCAGCGTTGCTTTAAGTGTTTATTAACCTTTTGTAAGCTGCGCTTTGTAAACTGCAAATCTGAAGGAAAGTATAAAATTTACTGCAATAGATGAATCGCTGTAGCTTCTTACTTCCCGTGTATTATTATACTTACCACTACTACCCTTCCAAATAAATAAACTAATTTTGCGGCTCGAAAAGCACTGAGATGAATACCGCAGAATACAAAGAACACTTCTCCAAAAATTTTACCCTTGCATTCCCGGTGGTGCTCAGCCAACTGGGGCATATCATGGTGAGCGTGTTCGATAGTTTAATGGTAGGCCAGATTGGTACTTTGCCATTGGCTGCTTCATCTTTGGGCAACAGTATATTCATGATTACCATGGTGTTAGGCCTGGGCGTATCGTATAGCATAACCCCGTTAATAGCCGCTGCAGAAGGTCGCCGTAATTACACACGTATTTCGTTGCTGCTGCTAAATGGCTTGGTATCTAACGTATTGCTGGGCATCCTGCTTTTTATCGCGGGTTATTTTCTATCACCTTTTATTACATATCTAAATCAACCTGAAGAGGTAGTGAGACTGGCTGTGCCATACATCAATATCCTTTTCCTATCTATGGTGCCGCTCATGGTGTTCCAGGCGTTCAGGCAATTTGCAGAGGGACTTTCGCTTACGAAGCAGGCCATGTATATTACCCTAATTGCCAATACACTAAACATCATACTAAATTACATCCTGATATACGGAAAGCTTGGCTTCGAACCGATGGGATTGGTTGGTGCTGGCTGGGCAACCTTTATATCGCGGGTAGTAATGGCGCTGATGATGGCTGGGTATGTGCTGTTTGCGAAACGATTTGAAGTGTTCAGGCACTTTTTAAGATTGCGTCATCTGTCGTTCCTGCACGTATACCGCATCTTTAAGCTAGGCTTGCCAATTTCTGGTCAGATGATCTTTGAAATGGGTGCTTTCAGTTTCTCTGCTATAATGATCGGCTGGCTTGGTGCCAAGCAGTTAGCAGCGCACCAGATTGCCATTAACGTGGCATCGGTCACATACATGATGGCTAGCGGCATTGCTGCAGCTGCCACCATACGTGTAGGCAACCAAAAAGGCTTGGGCAATTTTAGAGGTATGCGCGTTGCCGGACTTAGCAGTTTTGCCATGGGTGCACTGTTTATGCTAGGGAGCGGCCTGCTGATGGTAGTAGGCAATAAGTTTATACCTATGCTTTACATTGATGATGCAGAAGTGATTCAGTTAGCCTCTACTCTACTGATTATTGCAGCCCTTTTTCAGATTTCAGATGGTGTGCAGGTGGTTGGCCTGGGAGCTTTACGTGGGCTGGAGGATGTGCGTATTCCAAGCCTTATCTCTCTGATTGCCTATTGGGTAATTGGCCTGCCGGTAGGTTATTTGCTTTGCTTTAAATTAAACTTTGGCGTAAACGGTGTTTGGATGGGATTGCTGGTAGGATTATCAGTTGCTGCCGTACTCTTATTCGTTCGTTTTAAGGCACTTAGCAATCGCTACAAAAAAATTGCATTATAACTTGGCACTAAAAATATAGGTAGCGCGTTGCGCATATATAAATTATCAACTTTTTAGCCGAAGTTACATGTTTATTGCCTCATTTTTCTTGTCGCTATGGGCAGGGCTTATTGCGCCTGCTGTAGCCACACCTACTGCTGCTGCCTCGGGAAACAACACCTCGGCAAAATCAGCCGAAGTTAAAAACTCCGAAAAAATTAACTGGTCTGCCACTCGTAGGCTTACCTGGGAAGACTTTAAAGGTGCACCAGAAACAACAAACCCACATCATGCCCTTACAGCAGCAAACTTGGCCGTAGATGCCAAGTGCAACAGCAACAACTTTACATATGAAGTTAAATGTGTGTTTTTGCCGGAAGAATCCTGGTCAAAAAATAAAAAGTCCCCGTCGCTGCTGTACCACGAGCAATTGCACTTTGACCTGACGGAGGTGCATGCACGCCTACTACGTAAAAAGTTAAAGGAACTGGGCACCAGCTGTGGCAACTTAAAGGGTAACCTAAACAATACTGTAAGCGCAGCCTTTAAAACGTGGAAAGACGAGCAGGACCTTTTTGATAAATCTTGCAGCCACGGCCTTAATAAAGAAGAAGAAGCAGCCTGGGCACAGCATATTGAGCAACGCCTTAACGAGTTACAGTCCTATAAGTAGTAAAAGTATAAACCAAGAGGGCCAGCTGAAATCCAGCTGGCCCTCTTGGTTTATACTCAGTAAGCTAGGCTTTGTCCAGGTTCTTAACAGCTGGCCCTGTTATTACTCTACCATATGGGTCGAAGCGTGAGCCGTGGCAAGGGCAGTCCCAAGACTTTTCTACGTTATTCCAGCTAACGATACAGCCCAAATGTGTGCAAACAGCCGAACACTCATGGCGTACGCCATCGGCATCGCAGTATACAGCCACTTTAGTAGTACCTTTGCGCATTAGCCTGCCTGTACCCGGCATTACTTCTGATGGGTCATCTACCTCACCGGGAGTAACATAATCTTTCATTTGTGCCGCCACGTTTAGGTTCTCTTTCAAAAACTCCCCTGCCGATTTTAAGCTGATACGTGCCGGGTCATAAATTTTCTCCCATTCGTTTTTACGATTCATGATCAGGTCTGTGAGCAGCATGCCGGCAATAGTAGCATGCGTCATACCATGGCCCGAGTCGCCGGTGGCAATGTAAACATTAGGGCTGTCGCCTGGGTTACGACCGATAAAGGCCAGCCTGTCTACCGGCTCAAATACCTGTCCTGACCATCTAAACTCAACCTCCTCAGCCATCGGGAATTTTAGTCTTGCCCAACGCTCTAATGCATAATAATGCTTATCAGGCTGATGGTCTTGTCCGGTTTTATGATCTTCGCCGCCTACAATAAGCAGATCTGTGGCAGCGCCTCTTTCCTCTGCTTTCTGCAAGCGTATGTAATGGTAAGAATCATCCATATCCCAGTATAAAGCATCGGGCACCACACCTTTAGGTACCGCTAAGCCTACCACGTAAGTGCGATAGGGCGCTTGTTTGGTATGCATGGTTACCATATCGTTTACCGGAGTGTTTGTGGCCACTACCAGGTGGTTAGATGCTACGGTATGGCCATCTTCTGTTACAACGGTATTTACAGTTCCAGTCTTAAAATCTACTGCCTTGGTATCGGTATACACCTGCCCACCCTTGTCTACAAAAGCCTTTAATAAACCGGCCATATACTTCATCACATGAAAACGGCCTTGATCCGGAAATTGCAGGCAGGGCGAGGCAGTGAGTGTTGCTACGGGGCACTCTTTTCGCATCACCACATCGCGCCATCCAATCTGCTGTATCGCCTCCAGTTCTTTCATCAGTTCAGTATCCTGCTCGCGGTTATTTACAAACAGGTAGCCGTTTAAGCGTTGAAAGTCGCAATCTATTTTTTCATCTTTTGCGATCTGCTCAATCATATCAATGGCACGGGCGTGGCTTATGCAGGCTAGCCGGGCACCATCTTTTCCGAATAGGTTTATTAGATTAGAGTAGCGATCATCAAGTGCATTGGAAAGATGTGCTGTTGTGCGGCCGGTTTCGCCGCCGCCTATCGCTTTTGCCTCCAGCAGCACAACTCTTTTGCCTTCTTTCGCCAGCAGGTAAGCCGTAGTCAGGCCGGCTATTCCGCCACCAACCACACATACATCGCAGGTTATATTATCGTTTAATTTGTGCGTGTCCATAAACGACACATCCTTTACCCAAAAAGGCACGCTAGCTCCGGATTCGTTTTTCATAGTATAAGTTTTTGCTCAAATAGGCTCCTTTACATATAGAATTACCTGTGCATTGCATTACGGTGTGTATATCCTTTAGTTTCTGAAGAGCCTTATAGAAGCTTATTTATACTTTTTGAGGAATTAAGAATACACTTTGGAAAGTCGTGTAGTAACTACTTTACCTGTTACTAACAAGCCATTGCACTTTGATTTGTGAGAGAGTTGTTTTATACTTATAAACTGGCAGAGAATAAATTTATACTTTACAAACTCTTAACGATCTCATTTAACCATGCATGCACCTTCCGAAACAATGGACATTATTACCTGGCAGCACTTTGAGCAAACCGACATTAGGGTAGGAACTATAACTGCTGCAGAAGACTATCCGGAAGCACGAAAGCCTGCTTATAAGTTAACAGTAGATTTAGGTCCGCTTGGCTCAAAAAGATCAAGCGCCCAAATCACCAAGCATTATACAAAAGAAGAGTTGGTGGGCAGGCAAGTGCTGTGTGTTACAAACCTTGGTAATAAACAGATAGGTAAATTTATCTCGGAAGTGCTGGTAACTGGCTTTGCCGATGAGAACGGCGATATTGTGCTTGCACAGCCAGCTGGAAAGGTGCCCAACGGCAGCAAGTTAATGTAATACGCTCAGGAGGAGTACCATCATACTTTATGTACAATAGTACTCCTCCTTTACAATTATTCTATTTCATTTATCATCTCCACAGTATCATCGCCACTCGCCCTCATTTTGGTTTCGCGTAGGCTTAATGTGTCTACAATTATCTCGTAGAGCTTATCCATCTGTTTCAGATTCTCTTTATAGTAGTTGTAGGTATCGCGGAACTCCTGCTCCGTTATGCCGTGCTTTTTAAAGATTTCCTTCTCCTGGTGGTTAAAGACCATCAGCGCAGTGTCCGGGTAAACGATCTTTGATTCTATCTGGGCCTCCGCAATATGAATATCAGTCAGCACCTGTACCATTTTCTCTTGTGGCAACAGGTTGGCAGGCGTTTTGTCTTCATTGTTGCCGCAGGCAAGCAGGCTGAAGCAAAAAAGTATGTAGAAAAGTCTTTTCACAGCTTAAAATTACGAGAATATATCATAATTTTAAAATCTGAGGCTACCGTGTTCCTAAATGAAAGAGCTTGTTCAGAAGCTACGTAAGTATGAGATACGCATTCGCAAGGCTATAACCACGCAAATGCAAGGCGATTTCCATTCTGTTTTTAAAGGAACAGGGCTGGAGTTTGATGATGTACGCTCTTACCAATACGGCGACGATGTTCGGACGATAGATTGGAACGTATCGGCCAAAGGCCACGGCACTTTTGTAAAAACCTATCGCGAAGAAAAGGAACAGTCTGTTTTCCTGATGCTGGATGTAAGCGCATCGCAAAGTATAGGCACCGGCAAGCAGCAGAAAATTGATGTTGGAAAAGAAATCTGTGGTGTACTGGCTTTGTCGGCAGCACAGCAGCAGAGCCAGATCGGAATTATTTGCATTTCAGATCAGAAAGAAAAATACATTAAACCGGCCAAAGGTATACAGCAGGCTTATACCATT
This sequence comes from Pontibacter sp. H249, assembly GCF_037892465.1. NCBI lineage: Bacteria > Pseudomonadati > Bacteroidota > Cytophagia > Cytophagales > Hymenobacteraceae > Pontibacter > Pontibacter sp. H249. The sequence continues at coordinate 157,750 of NZ_JBBKTR010000004.1, forward strand.
ATTAAAGCCTTAAACGAACTTGTGCCAAAATCAGGTAAAACCAACCTGGCAGCAGGCATGAAACTTACACTTGATATTATCAAGCGCCGCAGCATTATCCTGCTTATTTCCGACTTTATAGATGTTGACTATGAAAAGGAACTTGCGATGCTGGCCAAGCGCCACGACCTGATCGTGATGCACCTGCAGGACCTGCGCGAGCAGAAAGTACCGCCAATGGGTATTGTACCTGTGCTGGACAAGGAGACAGGAAAAACGATCTGGCTGAACACGTCCGGGGAAGAGTTTCAGAAGCGCTACATTGCTCAGTACACCGAAAACCAGGACAAAGTAGTACGCATCTGTCAAAAGTATCAGGCTAATTACCTGGCCATCCAGACGAACGAAGATTATGTGCCGCAGCTGGTAAACCTGTTCAGGCTTAGAAATAAAACAACAAAACGAAGTGCGTAATCTTACCCTAGTTATACTTTTGCTCCTGTTGCAGGTAACGGTTTACGGGCAGCAGGCAAAAAAACCAGTAGGCAGTTTCGCCCAGGATACGGCAAAGCTGGGGCAGCTGCTGCAGTATAATTTGGTGCATCAACATGCGGCTACACAAGAGGTTATATTACCAGACTCAAACTATAACTTTACTCCTTTTGAGTTTGTTTCCAAAACATACTTCCCTACCGCAACCAAAGCTGGTATAAGCACCGACAGCGCCATTTATACGTTGCGCACTTTTGAAACGGAGCAACAGCAGCAGCTGGCGTTACCCGTGTATATACTCCACGACTCAGACACCATACAAATATTTGCTGACAGCGATGCCGTAACAGTGCAGCAACTGGTAAGGCAGGTACAAGAGCCTTTAAAGGTAAAAGACAACACCGCACTAGTTACAGTGGCAGAGCGGTTTAACTGGCCGCTGCTGCTGCTTTACATCGTGGCGGGTCTGGTATTTATAAGCTTGGTATGGTTTATCTTTGGTCAAGCCATTATCCGGAAGTATAAACTCTATCGCCTTCGCAAGGACCACTTATACTTTGGCTCGCGCTATAACTCACACCTAGATAGGTTTGTAAAGTCTGGCTCGTCTCAAAGTATGGAAAAGGCCGTATCGCTCTGGAAAAACTACCTGACCAAGCTGGAACGAAGCGCCATTAACTCCTTTACTACCAAAGAAATTGTGGAGTATTACAACGACGACGAAGACGTAAACAACGCTTTGCGTACCTGCGACAGAGCTATTTACGGCAGTGCCGCTGCAGAAGCCGACACCGAAACAAAACAGGCATTAAGCATGTTGAGGCGATTTGCCAAAAATCGTTATAAAACACAACGAGAAATAATTAAAAATGCGAAGGCTGCCTGATGATTTCTGGGATTGGCTGGACCTGCAGTGGTTCAGTTACAGCACCCTCCGCTCTTTTGACTGGGTGTATCCGGTGGTGCTTTACGCGCTGCCTGTCGTTTTTGTACTTTTTCTGCTTAGGTGGCTGTTCTCTCTAAATAACAAGAGCAAGCTGGATATGGCCTTGTTCTCTGGCAAGGTAAAATGGCAGTGGACCAGCATGCTACGGTTTGTTCCTACACTTGTATTCATGCTGTTTATGATGCTGATTTTGGTAGCCCTTGCCCGTCCGCAACGTGTAAACGAGCAGATAGAGCAAAGTGCAGCTGGCATCGACATTGTGCTGGCGCTGGATGTGTCGGGCTCGATGGAGTTGACTGATATAAAACCAAACCGCCTGGCTGCTGCCAAAGAAGTTGCCCTGGAGTTTATTAACGGCCGCGTGCAGGATAGAATTGGAATGGTGGTATTTGCCGGTGACGCCTATTCTCTTGCTCCCCTCACTACAGACTACGACCTGCTACGCCAAAGTATAAACTCAGTTGGCTTTAAGATGATCCCAAATGATGGTACCGCCATTGGAAGTGCGCTCGCTGTGGCTATAAACCGCATGCGCGATTCCGAGTCGAAGAGCAAGGTAATCATATTGGTAAGTGATGGAGAAAACACCGCCGGAAGCCTGGACCCGGCACTAGCTGCACAATTGGCTTACGCATATGGCATTAAGCTATATACCATTGGCATAGGCAAAGATGGCCAGGTAGCATATGAAGACGAGAACGGACAAATAATTTATGTCGATACCAAACTAGACGAATCAAGCCTCCGGCAGATTGCCCAAATCGGAGAAGGCACATTTTTCAGGGCTGACTCTAAAGATGCGCTACAGGTTATATTCCAAAATATCAACCGACTCGAAAAAACAGAAATAACAGAAAAGCGGTTTAGAGATACCAAAGATTATTACCAGGTATACTTAAAGTGGGCCCTGCTCCTGTTGCTGATTTGGATGCTACTTAAAAACACTTTTATCACGAACGTGCTGGAAGACTAAGCAGAGTAAGTGCGCTTAGGTGGTAGAGACTTATGAGGTAAAGGAAGCTGAGGAATAGAGACAATATACTTTTATCTTATCCGCATTTAACTCAAAGTATAGCCATTAGTGAGTATCCTGTAAGTTACAAAGCCATGCTTACTTCGTATAATTAAAAATTGCAAGATCAACTTTAAACTATGAGCATTAAAGACAACATTTTATACTTCGACGAGCAACTTAGAAATACCCCCTGCAGACTTGTAGCCGTTACCAAGACCCATCCCATAGAAACAATACAAGAAGCCTACAATGCCGGCCATCGCCTGTTTGGAGAAAATAAAGTGCAGGAGTTAGTTGATAAAAGAGACAAACTGCCACACGATATTGCCTGGCACCTGATTGGTCATCTGCAAACAAACAAAGTAAAACAAATCGCGCAATTTATTGATACCATTCAGTCAGTAGACAGCCTGAAGCTGCTGGTGGAAATAAATAAGCGTGCCGAGCAGTTTAACCGCACCTTACCTGTAAAGTGTATGCTGCAAATCTCCATTGCCGATGAAGAAACAAAGTATGGCATGACCACGGATGAAGTAGAGGCGCTGCTGCAATCCGAGGAGTACCGCCAGATGAAGTACATACAGATTACAGGCGTAATGGGCATTGCCACTAACACAGAAAATGAGCAGAAGCTACGTGGCGAGTTTTGTTACCTACGCGAATGCTTTGATCATCTAAAAGAGAAATTCTTTATTGCTAACGATGACTTTAAAGAGATCTCGATGGGTATGACTTCAGACTGGAAACTTGCGCTGCAGGAAGGTAGCACAATGATACGTGTTGGTAGCGGTATTTTCGGGAGCCGTAACTACAACCGCTAAGTGTAAAGGTTTTGTTAAGCCTGAAGGGATAGCTTTGTAAAGCTGGGTATCTAACACCTTAAAGCCTAAAACATATCCTGATGCGGAAGCTTATACTTTATTTTATACTTCTTATCTTTTGTTGTGCATCGTGTAAATCAATAAAACCGTTGCCTATGAACACTACTGCGGCTACTCAACTTCCTGCCTTCGATTTGGAGGGTCACCGTGGCGCGCGCGGCCTTATGCCCGAAAACACCATTCCCGCTATGCTGAAGGCGCTGGAGTTGGGCGTTACCACCCTGGAAATGGATGTGCATATCAGTAAAGATGGTCAAGTGTTGCTGTCTCACGACCCATACTTTAACCGCCAGCACGAATTACTGCCGGATGGTCAAGAGATTTCTAAATCAGAAGCAAAAACTCATATCCTATACCAACTCACCTACGATAAGATAAAACGCTATGATGTAGGCTCTAAGTTTTATAAGAATTTCCCGGAGCAGCAGCTTCAAAAAGCATATAAACCTCTTTTATCCGAAGTTATTGATACTGTGCAGGCCTACATTGCCGAGCACCAGCTGCCGCAGGTATACTACAACATCGAGACCAAATCTAAACCATCCGGTGATGGAAAATATCATCCGGTCCCAGCTGAATTTGTGGAGAAACTAATGGCTGTTATACTGCAAAAAAAGGTTGCCCCTTATGTAGTTATACAGTCTTTTGATGTGCGTACACTGCAGGTGCTAAAACAGGAATACCCAGCTATAAAAACCTCGCTTCTCGTAGAGAATCTCCAAAGTATGGATCAGAACCTCGAAAAGCTAGGCTTTGTACCTGATATTTACAGCCCATACTACAAGCTGGTAACGCCAGCCATGGTTAAGAATGCACACCAAAAGCGTATGAAAATAATCCCCTGGACCATTAATAAGCTGGAGGAAATGAAAGAGCTAAAAAATATGGGCGTAGACGGTTTAATATCAGATTACCCTAACTTATTTAAGCAACTGTAACAGAGTTTACTAAGAAAACCAGCAGGTAAGCTAATGTAAATTATAAGAAGCATATCTTTCTTGTACGCTCAAAAGTATACACCTTTGTATCAGATAAAACATAAAAAAATTAAAACCATGACTCAAAGTGCAGCCGACAGCGAAAAAAGTTATAAGACGTTTGTAAAGACGATCGTAGAAACGAACAAAGTTTGGGGCCTTGCCAAAGACGATACTTGGGCTACGTCAAGCTCTGCTGAGTTTGAAGACACCGAAGTTATTTTGTTCTGGTCTGATGAAGCCGGTGCCAAAGCATGTGCTGAAGACGACTGGGCAGATTACATGCCAGAGTCTATTTCTGTGGTTGAGTTTTTAGAGAACTGGTGTGTGGGTATGTACAGCGACGCGCTTCTGGTGGGACCTAACTGGGCAGCTGACCTGAGCGGTAAAGAAGCAGAGCCGCTGGAGGTAGCGCTTGATGTTGTGCAGGAACTGAAAGAAAAAGGTAAAACGCTGGAGTTTACACAATATGACAGCCAGCAAGAGTTTGAGGAGCAGGTAATAGAGGCGCTAGAGGGCGAAGAGTAGAATACGAATCGATTTTATTGGGATGCTACATCAGTTAAAGAACTAGACAAGAAGTCTCTTATAGCTTCTGCAGTAACCGGATTTTACTTAATTGCTTTAGTCTGGTTTCATGCAGTGATTTTTGAAGCTTTCTATGCTGTAACAGGTATTTTACTAAGCATTTCATCTCCCATTTTAGCACTAATCATACTTTTTGTGCTCACAGCACCTACAGGCATCGTATTTAGTAATCTTCTTAGCAGAGAAAAATTACCATACGAAAAGGCACTTATAGCAGGAATGATTACTAACTATACTTTCAGCTTTGGCCTTTTTCTACCTATTTTTATAGTAGGCAGAGCCAGCATGTCATTATACTCCGTTGTTGGAATAACATTTTTTACAATACTTTTCGGATTTATCCTGTCAGCACTAGCAGCGGTACTAAATGACAAAATCTATCCTGAAAGAAAAATCTTAAATTAACGTGACGCAAAAAACTATACTTCTGATTGCCAGCGCGCTGGGAGGTTTAACTGTAGCCATAGGCGCCTTTGGAGCACATGCCCTTGCTAAGTTACTGGAGAGTACCGGCCGGGTAGAGACCTTTGAAACTGCTGTTAAGTACCAAATGTACCACACACTGGCACTGCTGGCGGTGGGCCTACTGTTGTTTAGAGTGGAGCAGCCAGCGTTGCAGGTAGCTGCCTGGTGCTTTTTTATAGGAATACTTATTTTCTCTGGATCGCTTTATGTGCTTACTCTTACAGGCATTACCTGGCTGGGCGCGATTACTCCGATTGGCGGCACTTTATTTATTGTAGGCTGGGGAGCACTTTTCTATGCTGTTCTTAAAGCACTTTAAGTATAACCAACTTTAAAAAGGAAAGGCTGCCAATACATGGCAGCCTTTCCTTTTTATACCTATGTGCTAATGCAACTTATTGTTTTGCACTCGCAGCAGCTTTTTCTTTGATGTTGGTTACAATATACACATACTTAGCGCCGTCCGCTGAGTTAGAGTGCACAGTTATTGATTTCTTCTGCTGGCCTAATCTGCCTGCACTATTATACTTCGCAGTTACATAACCAGTCTTTCCTGGCATTACAGGCTCTTTTGTCCAGGCTGGGGTGGTACAGCCACAGGTAACATCTACGCGCTCAATTACAAGAGGCTGTGTACCGGTGTTCTTAAACTTGAACGTGTGCTCTACCACATCACCTTGTGTGATATCACCGAAGTTGTGCTCAGACTGCTCAAAAGTAAGGGCCGGGCCATTTACTGCTTGCTCCTGTGGAGCAGTAGTTTTAGCTTTTGCTCTCTCCTGAGCAGAAGCACCACCTGCAACAAGCGCTGCAAACACGAAAGAAAGAAGTAATTTTTTCATTTTATAAAGGGTTAGCGTTAATGCGATAGCTATTATACTAAATATGCAGCTAAAACGATGCAAATTAAAATATCTTTTGTCAGCTAACTAATAATTGAGGGTTAAAGTTCAGCAGATACAGTTCTTCAGATGAACGTGTTAAAGCCGTATACAGCCACCTGGCAAACTCCTCGTTCACCATATCATCTTTCAAAAAACCCTGATCAACAAACACGGCTTTCCATTGGCCACCCTGTGCCTTGTGGCAAGTAAGCGCATAGGCAAACTTAACTAGCAGCGCGTTTAAGTAGGGGTTTTTCTTCAGTTCTTTATAACGATCACGCTTATTCTTGATATCCATGTAATCCTGCAGCACTTCTTCGTAAAGCTTCTTGTTCTGGTCCTGTGGCAAAGCAGGAGCATCAGTGTAAAGTGTATCCAACATAATCTTTACCTCCTCTTCCTGCGCATCCGGGTAGTCTATAAATCGCACACGCACATCGGCAAACCTAAAGCCATACATATCTTCGTACCGGATAATCTTAGTAACCTCCACAAAGTCACCGTTGGCCATAAAACCTATATCAGAATCCTTTGGCAGCCAAAAATAGTTGTTACGCACGATCATGAGGTAGTCGCCTACGCCAATCTCATCTTCGGCAAAGAAAATGCGCCTGCGGATGTGCTGGTTGTAAAGGTTTGCCATTTTGTTGGAACGGCAAATTACAATAGTGCCCTCCACACCATACTTATCATAAGCATAACGTAAACCATCCTCCAGCTTCTCACCGGTCATTTTGTAGATGTCGCGCCAGCCTTTAGTAAACAGCTTGATCTCCAGGTTTTCCTGCTTCATCTGGTCACGCAGCTGCGTGGCGTTCATCAGAATACCCGATGCTTCAGCCTGGCGCATTACCTGTTTCAGCTCCATCTGCTGCACATGGCAACGGAAGTTGCTCTTCATATACTCAGCATCGAGCGAAGGGCTTAGCGTCTGCCCCACCGGCGGCAGCTGGGCAGTGTCACCTATCAGCAACAGCTTGTTATTCTTTTTTTCGAACACATACTGCAGCAGGTCCAGCAACAGGCCATTTTCACCGAAACCACTTTCATCCGATATCATAGAGGCCTCATCCACGATGTAAACCGTGTTATCAGACTTGTTCGGCATTCGGGTAAAGGTCAATCCTTCAGAGAATGGGTTAGCTGTTTGGCGGTATATTTTCTTATGGATAGTATGCGCCGGCTTACCGCTGTAGCTCGACATTACCTTAGCGGCACGGCCTGTGGGTGCCAGCAATACATACTTATAGTTAAACTTGTTCAGGATTTTTACCAGCGAGGTGACTACTGTGGTCTTTCCGGTACCGGCATAACCCTTAAGTAAAAACACCTGGCGCTCCTGATCCTTTGTAAGTATGAACTCATCCAGTTTTGTGAAAAGCTTCGCCTGGTCCTCGGTTGGCTCAAAAGGAAAACTGGAACGTAAGGCTTCTACTGGACGCATTAGTTTGAATTATAAATGATGAATTAAGAATTATTGGGCACCTAAATCGTTAAAAGCTCAAATGTTTAATCACTAACCCAAATCAATAGTAAAGGTAAAATCCCTCTTAAGAGTGTCTGGGGCAGGTTATACCTATTCTGGCTTTTAGCACTCCAATTATACTGGCTACACAACAGAAAATATGTTGTTATAAATCCTTGGCGTTAGTTAAAAAGACGATTACTTCGTAGCTATCAAAAGGCAAAGTATTGCGTCACTACATCCCATACTTTTAACTTCCAAACTCTTTTAACTTTCTACCTCTTTGACTCTCTTGGCTATATCCTCAGGGGTGATGGTGGCCATACTTGTTGTAGCCTTGGCTATGAGCAACGGTTCTGCATCACCTTTTACCACGTATACTTCGGCTTCGCAAAAATTGAGTTTACGGCCCTGCTTTATCACGTAGCCCATAGCAATCAACTTATCTCCTACTCCCGGATGAAAGTATGAAACTTTGATTTCAGCAGTTACCACATGATGGTTTTTGGGTACAAGGCTCACAGCAGCGAAACCAGCCACGATGTCGGCTAGTGTAGCAATTACGCCTCCGTGGGCAAATCCTTTGTGCTGTTTATGCTTTTGCTCAAGTATAAGTTCGCCTTCTATGCGGCCAACTTCTATCTTTGTAATGTTAAAGCCCATGAGCTTCATAAATTCCTGCCGCTCCAGCTTAACACGAATGTCCTGTTCAAAATCAGGATTAAACGTTTGTATCATTTCGTAAATTTACGACCAAACCCTTTGCCTCACAAGCATGCCAAAACTAAATCCGAAAGCCCTACCTTACGCAGACAATCTTCGTGTACGTGTGTGTGGCATCTGCATTACCGATCATAAATTGCTGCTGGCAAAACACGAGCATACTATTGGCAATAATGCCTTCTGGGCGCCTCCGGGCGGAGGATTACTTTACGGCGAAACCATGCAAGACTGCCTGAAGCGCGAGATGCTGGAAGAAACCGGATTGACTGTAGAAGTGAATCGCTTTTTGTTTGTAAATGAGTTTCTCCAAGCTCCCCTGCATGCAATTGAGTTCTTCTTTGAAGTAAAAATAACAGATGGCAACTTGATGACCGGATCAGACCCAGAAGTTGAGCAGGAGCAGCAATTAATAAAAAATGTACAGTGGCTTAGCATTAAAGAAATTCTGGCTATACCCATACCTGATAAGCACCGTGTACTGCAGCACCTTATCTCCCTGGACGACCTCCTGGGCTTGGATCATAATTTTATGGCAGGCAATTAGCTTTGCGGCTGTTTGCCATATTTTTTTTATACTTGCAAAGGCACTACTTAGCTCAATAGGCATTGCTATAAAATCTATACCTTGAACACTACTAGCATCCACTTCAGGCTTTCCCATAAAATTCAGGACGAAGCGTTCTCCCTGGCTCAGGTTTCTACATGTAATCTATACATATCTGTTAGCCATAAAGCTATTAGGCTGGCTGTAGTAGATACTAACAGAAACAAATTTGTAGTGCTTCAGGATTATGAATTGATATCGGTTTTTAACCCGCAGCAAATAGCAGAACAATTGCTGCTGATAGCCACCGACAGTCCTCTGCTGCAAGAGAAAAACTGGCTTACTGTTAGAGTATCTGTTAGTAACCAGCACTTCACCTTAGTACCCGAAACGCTTTACGACCCTGAACACCAAGTAGATTACCTGCGTCTGCATGCTCAGGTAAACCACCATGAGGTAATTATGGCTTACAGGCACAATGGTCTGGAGGCCATGAATATTTTTGCCATTGATGCAGCCATTCATGAGGCTATACTTTATACTTTTCCGGAAAGGCAAGTACAGTTTGTACACCAAACCAGCGCACTCACTAAAAGTATACTGATGCAGGCTGATCGTACAGCACGTAAAATTTATGCGTTTATAGAGCGTAACTATGTAACGGTATTAGTAGCAGGACCTGCCGGTTTAGAGTTCTGTAACATCTTCCATTACCTAAGCCCGGAAGACTTTATTTACTATGTAGTATTTGTGATGCAGGAAATGAAGCTAAACCCTGAGCAGGAAACTATAACCGTGTGGGGCGATATCACCCACGACTCCACCCTATTCTCGACTCTGCAAAAGTATATCCGAAACGTAAAGCTTGGCAAAAAACCCGCTGATGTAGAATACAGTTATAAGTTCCAGGACTTGTTTGAGCACCGGTACTTTGAACTGTACAGCATGCACTTGTGTGAGTAAAATTGATTACTGCTTATCTAGTTGTTATGGAGGTAATTAACTATAACAGATTATCAGGAGTACATTCCTAATAGAATTAGACAGAGCGTACAAGCATCAACTACAGCAAACTTTATACATCACAAAACAACCAACAATTTAAAAATCAACAAATAAGTTCATGAAACGCATCGCTCTCTTCCCAGGATCATTTGACCCTTTTACTAACGGCCATTATGACGTGGTGCTACGTGGTGCGAAACTGTTTGATGAAGTGATTGTAGCCATCGGAAATAACAGCAGTAAGCAACGCTATATTCCGGTAGAGAAGATGGTAGAAGTGATGACACGCCTGTTCGCAGACCAGCATAACATCAAGGTTGATACTTTTAAAGGATTAACTGCAGAGTATGCCCGTGAAAAAGGCGCTCAGTTTTTATTGCGCGGCTTACGCAACACCACAGATTTTGAGTACGAAAACACCATAGCCCAAGCCAATAAGCACGTAAATCACGATCTTGAAAGCGTTTTTCTGATCACGTCACCACAACTTGCCGCCATCAGTTCCTCTATTATCCGTGAGATTCACCGTTTCGGAGGCAATGTGGATGAGTTTATACCTTTCCGGTTTTCTGAGATTGCAGATAGTGTCTTACGATAAAAGAAATAGAAGTATAGGCATTAGGTAGCACCTCCATCACCTCTTCTGGTGTCATCCAGCGAACTTCCTCAATAAACTCCTCTGCCTGTGGCTTCATGAGGCTGTCGTCGGTGCAATTCATCAAAAACCAACTGGTCTTCTTCAGTATCTTTTTGCCCTTGTAAGCATAGGAATGCCAGGTTTTTGGCAGCTTCTCCAGCACCTCTACCTGTATGTTGCACTCCTCCTCTACTTCGCGTAAGGCGCCTGCTTTTACTTTCTCTTTCTTATCGAGCTTGCCCTTCGGCAGGTCCCACACGCCAAGGCGATACATCATCAAGATCTTGTCATCTTTTATAACAAGTCCGCCGGCTGCTTTTACTATTTTAAACTGATCCTTCAGGTGCGCTATCAGGCGTTTCTTTTTATCAGCAACGAGCGTCAGCGACTTCAGTTTTTTCAACTTTTTAACTTCCATCAGGCGCACCAGCCTGTCAATTAACACGGCGTCAGCATCTTTTATGAGCACATCTCCCACCAAATCTTTAGAGGTAAAGTGGTCTGCTGCCTTCAGAATAAGGTCATACTCATGCTTATACGTCTTTTCAGATGCTTTCTTAAGGATCAGGGGAATATCGTTTATAAAAACGTTCATGCAGTTTGGTACGTCAGATGAATGCGAAATTTACACAAATAGATAAAAAAACCACGTTAATCAAAACCTCTAAACTTAAAAAGGAAGAATATTTACGTAAATTCGACCCATGGATTCTACGAACACAGCACATCAGGTAGCCTCATACTTGCTAGAGACAGAGGCCGTAAAACTAAGACCAGAGCAGCCGTTTAAGTGGAGCAGCGGCTGGAACTCACCTATTTACTGCGATAATCGCGTTACGCTCTCTTTCCCCTACATCCGTAGTTATATAAAGCAGCAGCTGGCAGAGCTCATCAAAGAAAAATATCCGGATGCCGAGGCCATAGCCGGTGTAGCAACAGCTGGTATTGCACAAGGTGCACTGGTGGCTGAACTGCTGGAGATGCCTTTCCTGTACGTTAGGCCTGAACCTAAAAAGCACGGCATGGGCAACCAGATTGAGGGCAGATTGCTAGAGGGCCAGAAGGTGGTGCTAGTAGAAGACCTAATCTCCACTGGTGGAAGCTCGCTTAAAGCAGCCGAGGCAGTAAAGGCAGCTGGTGCCGAAGTAGTAGGTATGGCCGCCATTTTCACCTATGGTTTTGCCGTGGCTGAAGAAAACTTTAAGAAAGCCGGAATATCACTGCATTGCCTAAGCAACTATAATGCGTTAACAGAGGCAGCACTTGCCAATGGTTACATTCCGGAAAGTGCCATGGATGCTCTTGCTGATTGGAGGAAATCGCCAGAGACCTGGAATCAGGATTAGCAGTGTTCATATAGTTGCCAAGATCTCGCAGCGTCTGAAGGTCCTGCGAGCGCCTGGATAATAACCTCGGTTTTTAACTTTTGCAGTCAAACTACCCATGCCCTCCTTTAAACAAGGAGGGGAGTTTTGCCGTTACTGACCAAAATATAAGTTTTGTAGCACAGCCACAACGTGGGCAGGTCGCAACCTGTCCCTGCAAAAGATAAATAATGCTCATTCGGATTTCTTAATTCGAAAGGTAGCAGTAGTGCCTATACTTTGACTTTTGGCTATTCAACGCTATATTATACTTCATCCAGAAAATCAGTTTAAATTAGTTTAACCCCTAAGTTCATTCTGTTCATCCTAATATCCTGATCATGAAAATAGGCCTCCTCTCCGATACCCACTCCTACCTCGACGACCAAATCATACGCCTGCTCTCTGACAGAGACGAGATATGGCATGCCGGCGACTTTGGGAGTATGGAAGTATCTGAAAAACTAAGTGAGATAGCGCCGCTGAGAGGAGTTTATGGCAATATTGATGATGCTGCCATCCGCCAGGTGCACCCAAAGGTTAACCGATTTACTGTAAATAGGCTGAATGTAATGATGACACACATTGGCGGTTACCCTGGCAAATACCACCCTGATGTGCGCCAAATTATAAAAGATAACCCACCACAGCTATACATTACAGGCCACTCGCACATACTTATGGTGATGACGGACAAAAGCCTGAACAACCTCCTGCACATTAACCCAGGGGCGGCCGGCAAGCACGGCTTTCACAAAATCAGGACAATGGTGCGGTTTGACGTGGAAGAAGGCCAAGTGAAGAACCTGCAGGTAATTGAGCTTGGCAAGCGGGCATAAAAAAAGTGTGCTTGCTATAGCAAACACACTCTGAAATCTTTCAGTAAACCCGCCAACCTAGCTTAGTCAGCGTTGGCAGGCAGATGGTATACTTCGCCGTAAAAAGACTACTCAGCTGAAGTTTCTTCTGCTGGTTTGTTTTTTGGAGCTTCACCGAACTGAGCTCTAAGCTCGTCCATATCTACGTTTTTGATAACTGGTGTTAACAACAGCTGCTTAATTCTAGCAACCTTGTTGTTTGCTCTTGCCTTATTTTTACGGTCTTTTCTTTTAAGTCTAGTAACTCCCATCGTTGCAATTATTAAATTTGAAGGGCAAAAGTAAAATATTATTTTTACAAAGTAAAGTATTTTTCTGAATCTAATTGATATGAACATAACAGACCTACGCTCCGACACCGTCACAAAACCAACTCCAGAAATGCTAAAAGCCATGTTTGCGGCACAAGTTGGCGACGATGTGTACGGAGAAGACCCAACTATAAATGCACTGGAGGAGAAGGCCGCAGCCATGTTTGGTATGGAAGCCGGCCTGTTCTGCCCTTCCGGCACCATGACCAACCAGATCGCTATAAAAGTGCACACGCAGCCGCTAACAGAGGTTATTTGCGATATTACAGCACATATACATCAATACGAAGGCGGTGGCATTGCTTTTAACTCTGGTGCTTCTACAGCCTTGGTCCATGGCAACCGTGGAAAAATGACGCCTGCACAGATAGAGTCCAATATTCGTCCGTTGGATAACATACATTTTCCGGAGACTAAACTTGTAGCGCTAGAGAACACCTGTAATAAAGGTGGAGGTACATTTTATACTTTAGATGAAATTGCAACCATTTCGGAAGTTTGCAAGCGCCATAATTTAGCCCTACACTTAGATGGTGCCCGTGTTTTTAATGCCTTGGTTGCCTCCGGTAATGCTGCAAAAGACTACGGTTTATACTTCGATAGCATTTCCATCTGCATCTCTAAAGGACTGGGCGCTCCGGTAGGTTCTGTGTTGCTGGGCAGCAAAGAATTTATAAAAAGAGCCAGACGCGTGCGCAAAGTATTTGGTGGTGGCATGCGCCAGGCCGGTTACCTTGCTGCAGCCTGTATTTATGCCTTAGATAATCATGTAGAGCGCCTCGCAGAAGACCATCGCAAAGCCAAAGCTATGGAAGAAACGCTGCTGCAGACAGACTATGTGGAAAGTGTGCTGCCTGTAGAAACAAACATCGTGATCTTTAAACTGAACCAAAAGTATACCGATGCTGACTTTGTTGCTGCACTTTCAAAAGAAGGTATCCGTGCAGCAGCTTTTGGCCCCCAGATGATCCGCTTTGTAACTCACTTGGATGTAACCGACGAGATGATGGAGCATACGCTGCAGGTGCTAAAGTCGCTTAGTAAGCATCAGGTAGAAGCATAATTTATTGTCATTTCGAACGCTAGTGAGAAGTCTGGAGTATTTCATGCCCCACACTATTTCGGATTTCCCCCGATGATCGAAATGACAGACTCTTTTGTAATTGAGTTTATTACAATTCATAATTAACAATTCAGCATTCATAATCACACTAAAACTATGAGCTCCTCTCCTGCCTACCCATCTGCCGAAGTGATGGCCGTTTTGTCCCAGGACCCAATTATTACCGCTATAATTGAGCAGGGACAATCACTGCAATCCTCCAAATCCGAAGATCTATACTTTAAACTGCTAGGCTCAATCGTATCGCAGCAGCTAAGTACCAAAGTTGCGGCAACAATATTCAGAAGATTTAGAGAACTGTACCCGGAGAGCTATCCGCATCCCCAACTGGTGCTCCAAACACCTGACGAGACTTTACGAGGTGCCGGACTTTCATTTCAGAAGATTGGCTATGTGCGCAACGTGGCTGTTTTTGCATCGGAGGGTAATTTAGAGCACGCTACCATAGATGCCATGCCAGATGAGGAATTAATACAGCACCTGACGCAGATAAAAGGAGTAGGCCGCTGGACAGTAGAAATGCTGTTGATGTTTGCGCTAGAAAGGCCAGATGTATTGCCTGTAGATGATTTGGGAATACAGAATGCTATGAAGCGCCATTATGGTTTAACAGAGGCAGGCAAAGCCTTAAAACTACGCATGCAGGAAATTGCCGAAGTATGGCGCCCTTATCGCACCATCGCCAGTAAGTACCTGTGGCAGTCTCTGGATAACATGCCAAAGTAGGCTTAGGTCAAAGTGATTAGACTGATTGCGTTGGGCTACAGTGCTGCTAACAATCTCTCTAATAAGCCTAAACCGTTTAATCTGTAAGTTCATCGATTTACTTCATGCAGCACTTTTCTCCTGCTCTTTTGCGACCTTCTGAAGCATCTTTAGCACCAACTCTTCAGATCCCGATAAGTTTTTGTTTTTAGAGGCGGTGGCTTCGTGTTTTTGCAAGTAACGCAACAGTTTATCTTCTCTAAACAAGTTTACCACCTCCGGATGGATATAATATTTGGTACAGACACTTGGGGTATTACCCAACCCCTTAGCTACCTGCTTTACAGCCTCTTTTATACATTTTTCTTTACCTAGTTCAGGGTTCTCGTCAAGCACGTTTTCCAGGCACTCTACCATGCGCACAGTGCCACCCCAGGTGCGAAAGTCTTTAGCAGTAAAGTCATACTTCGTAGCCTCGCGCAGGTACTCGTTCACATCACCAGATTCCAGCGTTTGCCGTTCTCCGTTCTCATCAAAATATTGGAACAGGTCGTACCCAGGAATATCACGGCACTTTTTAACCAAACGGGCAAGTCTGCGATCTTTAAGGTCAATTTCATGCTCCACACCCTTTTTGCCTTTAAAGGAAAACTTCACAGTGCTGCCATTAAATTTTACATGCTTGTCGCGCAGGGTGGTAAGGCCATACGATTGATTTGATTTGGCATAGTGACGGTTCCCAATCCGGATCAGAGCATTATCCATAATAGAAAGCACCAATGCTGTTACCTTGCGGCGGTCCAAATGACGGGACTTGATATCCTGCTCTATCTGCTCCCGTAGTTCGGACAGACTCTTGCCAAAAGTGATCATGCGCCCAAACTTTGTCAGGTTGCGCGCCTGCTGCCACTGCTGGTGGTAAATGTACTGCTTGCGCCCTTTGGCATCGCGACCAGTTGCCTGCAAATGTCCTTTAGGATGTTTTGATATCCATACTTCTGTCCAGGCTGGTGGTATTACCAAGGCATTCAGTCGCTCCAGCGTCTTTTCATCTGTAATTTTCTCACCTTTATCATCCAGGAACTGAAACCCTTTACCAGCTTTTTTGCGGGTAAATCCTGATTTGGTATCGGATGTATAGCGTAAGCCGGCCCCTGCAGCAGATTTGGTTGGGTCGGCATATAATTCGTGCACTTCGTTCTTTCTTGCCATCTTCAGAGGCTCCATTTCATCACCTCAAGCAAATCATACTACAGTTTACCTTAAAAGTTTTGCGTCGGTCATACTTTAGATGTCTTGTGTTAGTATCGTCGGTGGTTCTCTTTTATATTTGCGGCATCACCTTGTACTTTAAACGCCCTTACCATGCACAAAAACTTATCCTATTTATACGCCTTTTTTGGTTTCTTTATGCTGGCCTGTGGCGTAGTGGCCGTAGACCTTGCCGGAGAGCAGGCAAATACTGCTTTAATAACCGGAGCCGTGGGTGGTTTAATGGGACTCACAGCAGGCCATTTCCTGAACCGGGGGCACCGCTGGGGATTTATACTTGGCGCTGTAGAAGCAGGTATGCTGACACTTATACTTGGCTGGCGCTCTGCCACTTACTTTATTAAACTGCTAGGCATGATGCAAGGTACACAGGAAACAGCTACCACTGAAAAAGCCGGAATGGCTTTTTTACTTACAACTGCCATGCTAGTGATCGCCTTGCTTACCTTCGCAGTGTCAGTAATGTTTGCGAAACAGGTTTTAAGAGAAACAAAATAGGGTTTCGTCTATATTATTTTTGATTTATATTATCTTGTGTTATCTTGTTTGTTAGATTTTACCATCAAAAAAGACAAACATGATAAAGCAAGTCGGTTTGAGTATTGTGCTTACTGCCAGTGTAATAAGCGCAGCCGAAGCTCAGACAAAATTAGTGGAGAAGGTAACCAAGCAAGGAAGCGAACTGGTTATACCTTACTCAAAGTATAAGCTATCTAATGGCCTTACTCTAATTGTACACGAGGATAATTCTGATCCGGTAGTACACGTGGATGTTACCTACCACGTAGGCTCAGCCCGCGAAGAGGTAGGCAAGTCTGGTTTTGCGCACTTTTTTGAGCACATGATGTTCCAGGGCTCAGATAACGTAGCCGACGAAGAGCACTTCAAGATTGTGTCTGAATCTGGTGGTACGCTGAATGGTACAACCAACCGCGACAGAACAAACTATTTCGAAACAGTGCCTAGCAACCAGCTGGAGACAGCACTGTGGCTGGAGGCTGACCGTATGGGCTTCTTATTAGATGCTGTAACGCAGCAGAAATTTGAAGTGCAGCGCGAAACAGTAAAGAACGAGCGTGGCCAGAATTATGACAACCGTCCGTACGGTTTGGTATACGAAAAAACCTCTCAGAACCTTTACCCTTACGGCCACCCTTACTCCTGGACAACCATTGGTTACATTGAGGACCTGAACCGTGTAAACGTAAATGACCTGAAAAACTTCTTCCTGCGCTGGTACGGCCCAAACAATGCTACTGTAACAGTTGGTGGCGACGTAAAGCCTGAAGAAGTCGTGAAACTGGTAGAAAAATACTTTGGCTCTATTCCTGCTGGCCCTGCCGTACAGGACATGAAGCCAATGATACCGAAGCTGGACAAAGACCGTTACGTATCTTACGAAGACAACGTGCGTTTCCCGATGCTGCGCATGACCTACCCTACCCCAGAGGCAGGACATAAAGATGAGCCAGCACTGGATGTATTAGCAGAAGTATTAGGACAAGGTAAAAACTCTATCTTCTACAAAAACTTTGTAAAAGATCAGAAAGCCATGCAAGCTTCTACCTTCAACTCAACTTCTGAGCTTGCCGGTGAGTTTGGCATTACAGTAGTTACTTACCCTACCAACAAACTTGCCGACATGGAAGCTCTGGTACGTAAGTCGATTGCTGATTTTGAGACTCGCGGAATTTCTGACGATGACCTTATTCGTTTCAAGGCATCTGCCGAGAGCAGCCTGATTAACAGAATGGCAAGCGTAAGCGGTAAAGTATCGCAACTGGCTTCTTACGAAACGTTCCGTAACAACCCGAACTACATTCAGGAGGAAATCAAGCGTATCAACGCTGTTACCAAAGCGGATGTAATGCGCGTGTACAACCAGTATATCAAAGGCAAAAATGCTGTTATACTTAGCGTAGTACCAAAAGGCAAGTCTGACATGGTTGCTAAAGCTGATAACTATACTGTCTCTAAAGACGGTTATGTAGCTGCTACAGAAGACTATAGCAACCTGAAGTATACTAAGGCTGTTGATACATTTAATCGTAGCAAACGTCCTGAAATTGGTGCAAACCCAGTGGTGCAAGTGCCTAACTACTACACCACAAAGCTGAAAAACGGCTTAAAGATAATTGGCGCCAAGTCTGATGAGATCCCAACAGTAACGTTGCAACTTTCTATTAAAGGAGGTCACCGCTTATCAGCAAATGATATGAGCAAGGCAGGTGTGGCATCGATTACTGCTGCTATGCTGAACGAGGATACTGAGAACTATACTTCAGAGGAGTTTACAAACGAGCTCAACAAATTAGGTAGCTCTGTTAGCATCTACTCCGGCTCCGAGGAAACATATGTTTACGTACAGTCGCTGAAGAAGAACCTGGACAAGACGCTGGCCCTGATGGAAGAGCGTATGTTTAAACCTAAGTTTAACCAGGACGATTTTGACCGTCTGAAAAAGCAGCAATTAGAAGGCATTGCTAACACGGCAACGCAACCAACTGCTATTGCAAACAATGTATACTTGAAGCTGCTTTATGGCGAAGGTCACATTGAGGCAATGCCATCTTCAGGTACGGCTGAGACCGTGAACAACATCACTTTGGATGATGTAAAGACGTTCTACCAAGCTAATTTCTCCCCTTCTGTAGCAAACCTTGTAGTGGTTGGTGATATTACAGAAAAAGAGATCATGGGTAAACTCAACTTCCTGAAGAACTGGAAGAAGAAGGATGTGAAACTGGTAGCTGATACAAAGGCACCGGCCATCGAGAAAACCCGCATCTACTTTGTAGACAAGCCTGATGCTGCTCAGTCTGAGATCAGAATTGGTTATGTTGGCATACCTTACGATGCAACCGGTGAGTACTATAAGCTTGGCCTGGTGAACTATAACCTGGGTGGTGCCTTCAACAGCCGCATCAACCTGAACCTGCGCGAAGACAAAGGCTATACGTATGGTGCCCGTTCATACTTTGCAGGTTCTAAGTTTGCCGGTCCGTTCACGGCTTCTGCCGGCGTTCGTGCCGATGCTACAGCCGAGTCTGTAACCGAATTCATGAAAGAGCTTACCAACTTCAGCAAGACAGGTATCACTGAGGATGAAGTAAAGTTCATGAAGAGCTCAATCGGTCAGTCTGATGCACGTAAGTATGAAACTCCTGGTCAGAAAGCCGGCTTCCTGGGTCGCATTATTGAGTACGACCTGAACAAGGACTTCGTGAAAAAGCAGACTGATATTCTTAACAACATCACCAAAAAAGACATTGATGCGCTTGCAGCGAAACACCTGCCGGTAAACAACATGCACATTGTGGTGGTTGGCGATAAGAAAACAGTGCTTTCTAAACTACAAGCACTTAATTATGAAGTAGTTGAGCTAGACACTGATGGCAACCCGATCGGTAGCTCATCCGTAAAATAAGGTACATACTACACTTTAGAAGAGTCTCCGGATATTTTCGGGGACTCTTTTTTTGTACCCATTTCAGAAAGTGACTGTGCGCCATACTTGTAACCCCGCAACTTTGTAAATCCGTAAAGTGTATTGCAGCGCCGGGAAAGCCATACGTTGGTTTACCCTTATAGAAAAAGTAATTTTAAGCCGTTTACTGCGTTGCATTAAAAATTATACAAACACTTTATGATTAAAAGATCTTTCATACCTATTTGGGTATTAACTATGTGCAGTTTACTGCTTTTTAGCAGCTGCGAAGACAACGATGGCGTCATCTTTTCTATTCAGGATGATATAAGACTAGGCCAGCAGGTGGCTGAAGAAGTAGACTCGACTTACCGCGCCCAAGGCAAACTCCTCGATCCAAACAGCACCAATGCCAAAACACAGCAAGCTTACCAGAGCCTGAACCGTATTGTGAACCGTGTGCTTAACTCAGGCCAGGTAAAGTATAAAAGCGAATTCCCCTGGACGGTGAAAATCATCAAAGACGACGAGACACTAAATGCCTTTGCCTCTCCGGGTGGTCAGATCTATGTTTTTTCCGGGTTGGTAAAGTTCCTGGAAGATGAGGATCATTTTGCCGGTGTGCTGGCCCACGAAATTGCTCATGCCGATAAGCGCCACAGCGTAAAACAACTGCAACGCGATTATGGTATTGCTCTGCTCTTATCTGTTGCACTGGGTAACGATCCCGGTACACTACAGGCCATTGCCGGCCAGTTAGCTGGCACATTAGCCGGCTTACGCTTTAGCCGAGAGGCCGAGACTGAAGCCGACAACACCTCTGTAGATTACCTGGCGGGCACCAATTACTATGCCTGCGACGGAGCAGCCGGATTCTTCGTAAAAATGCAGCAGGAAGGGCAACAGGCAACTCCACCAGAGTTTATAAGCACACACCCTGACCCAGGCAACAGAATTCAGAACATACAGCAACTTGCACAACAAAAAAGCTGTAAAACAACCTCAGCGGCAGACACCGATTTTCAGCAGCTGAAGAATGCTTTAAATTAACACAACTGTAAATGCCTGCCTACCAGCAGGCATTTTTGCTTACGTACTATATCACTATGAAAAAAGTAAAGGATAAACTGGCAGGCACTATACTTAAAGCCGAAGAGAAAATAGACTACCTTACCTTTAAGTTGAAGGATAAGCTATGGAGAAACAAGCCACTGCACATCGTAACCTATCGCAGCTACGGCACTCCCGAACGCCTCTATGTAAAAGGACGCGTGTTAGTAAATAAAGGCATCAGGCAATCAGAAGAAACCCATACTACCTGGGAGAACCTTTTAAACATGTACCGCCGCTTCGAAAGCGACGAGATACCCAATGCACGCGTGCAGCTTACACTGCAGGGGCAACAACATGAGATAACTACTGATGTAGAAGGTTATTTTGTACTAAACATCCAACCCCAGACACCACTACAACTCGACGACATCTGGC
Organism: Pontibacter sp. H249; assembly: GCF_037892465.1. Taxonomy (NCBI): domain Bacteria; kingdom Pseudomonadati; phylum Bacteroidota; class Cytophagia; order Cytophagales; family Hymenobacteraceae; genus Pontibacter; species Pontibacter sp. H249. Next base: position 178,919 of record NZ_JBBKTR010000004.1, read on the forward strand.
ATCCAATTGAGCTAGAGCTCCTGGAAGCACCCGTAAATGGGTTTGAACCAGGCATAAAAGAAACAGCTTATGTGCTTGTGCCGCCTCCGGACGCAGAGTACGGCATCATCTCGGATATTGATGACACCATAGTACGCACCGGTGCCACCAGCTTGCTAACAACAGGCAGGAATGTGCTCTTAAACAATGCCCATACCCGCATACCTTTTCATGGGGTATCGCAGTTTTACAAGGCTCTCCAGCTGGGGCGTAATGGCAAGCGCAACAATCCGTTCTTTTACGTTAGTAGCAGCCCCTGGAACAACTACGACCTACTTTACCATTTCCTGGAGCTAAACGAGATACCACAGGGCCCTCTCCTGCTCCGCGACTTCGGTATAGACGAAACAAAGCTAGGCCACTCCGACCACATGAGCCACAAGTATAAAGAGATAGAGAATATCCTGATCACCTATCCTAAACTAAACTTTGTATTGATCGGCGACAGCGGACAGCAGGATGCAGCTATTTACAGCGAAGTAGTACGCAAACATCCGGGGCGCATTATGGCAATTTATATCAGAGATGTAGCCATTGAAAAACATACGAAAAAAGTTGAAAAGATTTTTGACGAGCTTAAAGAAGAAGGTGAAGTAGAAATAGTGCTAGTAAAAGATACAGCAGCAGCAGCCGCGCATGCCGCTGATTGTGGGTATATCTTTACTGAAAAAGTTGAAGAAGTAGAAAAAGAAGCTGAAGTGGATGAGGCTGGTGATGAGGAATAGCTTACAGGCCATACTTTGAGTACTATGAAAATCCGGTAGCGTATAAGTTTATACTTTACCGGATTTCGCTTTTGTCCATGTAAGGCTGCCAGTTCACAATAAGCACCTTTTCGTCTTCTAGCAGCAAGTAACCATAGTCGTAGCAGAAATGGTAGGTGTTGCCCTGCCTGGTGCGGTAAAGGTGGGTAAAGTGCCTGAAATCGAAGCCGGCCAGTTGGAGCACCTCGCGGCGCAGAGTGGTCTTGCCCTCGGGGCTGGCCCGCTGGAGCACCTGCCGGTTGTGGCGCAGCTTATTGTTAATCTCTTTCATCAAGCGCTCACCCGTGTCCTCGGAGCGCCTCCGGTTGCTGGCTGCCGCGCGGCATTGGTTGGAGCAGTAGCGCTTACCGACCCTGCCCACCAATGGCTGGTCACAGGTTTCACAAGTTCTTTTCAGGTTGTCCATAGGCTAGAGCTGCATTAAACGCAAATAAACGATTAAAATCGTTATATACGTTTATAAACGCACTTAAACGTATAATCTGCGCTTAAGTGCGCGAAATACACCAATTTAGCGCCTGTATAACAGATTGCCTGCCATGACACAAGTAAATTCTCAGTCTGCTGTTTTCCTTAATACCCTTGAGCATGAGGGAAAGCGTTTTATCCGCCTATGGTTTAAGGCCAATCCCTTTATTGCAAAGCGCTTAAAAGAGGCGACCTGGATTAAGTACAGCAAAACCTATAAGTGCTTTGTGATGCACCACAGCCCGCAAAGTATAGATATGACATTTGCGCACTTTCAGGGACTGGCGCAGGTTAACACGCGCTACCTTTACCGCCCCAATAGGTTGAAACCCAGCAAACTGGTTCCTGTTTTGGCAGGTGGGCAGCAGGGCGAGCCGCTCCAAAAGCTGCCGGATATGCCTGTAGTAAAGCTGCAGCCCATGCTAACAGCAGACAGCATAACTATGATCAGCGTAACTTTTAAACCATGTGAGCGTGTTTACGAGACCCTCAGATACAGCAAGCTTGCCAACTGGCAGCGGGAGCAGAAGTGTTTCGCCATACCTGAGGGCGGGCAGCACATACAGGCCCTGGCCAAGGAACTGGAAGGCGTTGGCTGGCTATGGCTGAGCCAGGAGTTGGTGGTGCGCGACATCGTGCTGCTGCGCAAACTCTGGGAGCAAACCTATATGAAGGGAACCGACTACATCACCTGCCCGATCGACTACCTGGAGAAGCTCTTTTTGCTCAACTACTCCATGAACACCATCCGCACCTACCACTCCCTGCTGCTGCGCTTTCTCAACAGCCACAAAGACAAGGGGATGGAGCAGGTTAACACCTTCACTGAGGAGGACATCAACCAGTACCACCGGCAGATGGTGCAGGCCGGAGCCTACTCCTGCTCTTTTGTGAACCAGAGCATCAACGCCGTCAAGTTCTACTATCAGCGGGTGCTGGGCCGCCACGAGGTGCAGCTGCGCAACGTGGAGCGGCCCGAGAAACCCGACAGGCTGCCCACCGTGCTCAGCAAGGAAGAGGTGAAGCGGATTCTGGAGGCCACCGACAACCTCAAACACCGCTGCATGCTGCAGCTGCTCTACGCAGGGGGGCTGCGGATCGGCGAGGTGATCAACCTGAGACTCAGCGACGTTAAGTCGGACAGAAACCTGCTGCTGATCAGGGGCGGCAAGGGCAAAAAGGACCGCACCACCGTGCTCTCGCAGAAACTACTGGAGAACCTGAGGATGTATTATAAAGAGTACAAGCCGAAAGAGTGGCTGTTCGAGGGGCAGTATGGCGGGCAGTACACGGTGGAGAGCATCCGTAACGTGTTCCGGGCCAGCAAGGCGAAAGCTGGGGTAAAGGCGCCTGCCACGCCCCACACGCTGCGCCATTCCTTTGCCACGCACCTGCTCGAGCAGGGAACGGATTTAAGGTACATCCAGGTGCTGCTGGGGCATCGATCCAGCAAGACCACCGAGGTTTACACCCACGTCACCACCCATGCCTTGGATAAAATTGTAAGCCCGCTGGATAATCTCTAGAAAACTGCTATATTCGCTTGAAAATCTAAATGCATGCGCACTTCAACCACAAGTACCACATCCAGGCGGCTAATGTGCGCAGAAGCACGCTGCAGCAATTACGTACATAGTGCAGATAAGCGTATGTTTACGTTTATACCATAGTTATGTGCTATATAATGACAAATGAAAAAAATAGATGGCAGTAGATTATTACACTGATGTTTTAGGTGACCTGTTTATTCATGAAATGAACATCGATTTTATTTCAAAGTCTACCACACTTGCTTTTGGCTACCATCCTGAATCCCACCAAGGAAAAACCCATGAACTAAAATTCACAGGTGTTGTATGGCAGGAATTTAGAAATTTCAATTGCTACAATGTACTCTTTGATATTGAAGTAACAGAAGACTTTGCAGAGTTTAGAAGTAGGGAAAAAGATTATCTAAAAAGCATGAAAGGCTATTTTCCGATTGACATTCTAAATGAAATAGAAAAGGACAAAAGTCTTCATTATTTCTTTATTGGAACATCAGTTGGAGTTGAAGGTTTTGTGATTTGCAAAGAAGCTTCAGTGAAAGAAATCGGTGTTGGTATTAAAAAATCCAGCACATAACAAGACCTATAAGGTAGCTGCGCCATCTTATAGCAGAGCCGTTGGTGGTAATTCATGCATACATTTAACAGCCTTCACATACCCAAAACATGATTCGAATATTTACCTTCGCAACTGCGCTATTATTGTTTCTTGTTTGCCAGACATCGGCACAAACGTCAGATTCTTTGCGGCAAAAAATACAACAAATTATTTCAACAAGGAATGCAACTGTTGGGGTTTCGATTATCGGTAACAATGGTAAGGACACTTTATCAATAAATGGAGAAAGGCGCTTTCCCATGCAAAGTGTCTTTAAATTTCATATCGCCTTAGCAGTCTTATCCCAAGTCGATAAAGGAAGGTTGTCGCTTGACCAAAAAATCAAAATCGAGAAAAAAGACTTGTTGCCCGGTCTTCATAGTCCCCTCCGGGAAAAGTATCCGAATGGCGCAACGCTGCCACTCGCTGAAATTATAAGCTATACCATTTCCAACAGCGATAATGTAGGGTGTGATGCGTTGTTAAGGCTTCTTGGCGGACCTACGGAAGTTGAAAAGTATTTTTTAAGAAATAACTTCAAAGACATTTCAATAAAAATCAATGAAGAAGTAATGCAGAACAATTGGGACCTGCAATTTCAAAACTGGACGACCCCGAAAGCTGCCAACAACGTTTTAGAAGCCTATTATCACAACCAGAAAAAACTACTTTCCCCAAGAAGTTATGACTTTGTCTGGAAAGAAATGAGAGAAAACGAATCAGGCAAAAACAGATTGAAAGGACTACTGCCTGAAGGCACTGTTGTTGCTCACAAAACAGGTTCGTCCGGAAAAAATAAAACAACCGGGATAACAGCAGCGGTCAACGATATTGGCATTGTCTTTTTGCCCAATGGAGAACATTTTTTAATCAGTGTTCTTGTATCCAACTCAAAAGAAGACTTTAACACGAACGAAAAAATCATCGCTGATATTTCTAAAGCAGCCTGGGACTATTTTAATACACATAGTAAATAAATCTACCACCAACATTGTGTAAACGGCAGCCTCGCCTAACGGCCTCCGCAGCTTACACGAGACCGTTAGCGGTTATTGCATACACACGCACCCCTATTCATAATGAAATAAAAAATGAAAACTAATAAAATTCATTACATATCAGGCATAGCAATGATATCTTTTGTAGGTATTCATTTATTTAATCACATATTAAGCATTTGGGGTGCTGATAGACATATTGACATGATGAATGTTTTGCGGTTCTTTTATCGGAATATTTTCATAGAAGCAATTTTACTGTTTGCTGTTTTTGTGCAAATCGTTTCAGGATTGAAACTTTTCAAGGAGAACAGAAAAACAGCAGCTTCACCATTTGACAAACTACAAATTTGGACAGGACTTTACTTGGCAGTTTTTTTCATCATCCATTTAAGTGCTGTTTTGAGTGGACGAATTTTTCTGCACCTGGACACAAACTTTTATTTTGGAGTAGCAGGATTAAATTCGTTTCCTTTCAACCTTTTTTTTATACCCTATTACGGACTTGCCATAGTTTCATTTTTTGGCCACATCGCTTCTATTCATAGTAAAAAAATGAAACAGACTATTTTTGGTTTGTCCCCTAACAGACAATCGATCGCAATCGTGACTTTTGGAGTTGTTCTGACCATTGTAATATTTTACGGACTCACAAATCATTTTAACGGAGTAACAATCCCAAAAGAATACGGGGTTTTAATTGGAAAATAAAAAAACAAACCCGTAACGGTCATTGAAAACGACTTGCTTCAATTAACAAAAGGACATATGAAAAGCAATGGTAACACGTCCAGTATTCCTGCTAAATCGATATTAAAAAAAGACAGTGAATTGTTTGACTATATCGACAGTTATCAAAGTTTTTTTTCTGATACTGAAGAGAGCATCGACTCAACAAAAATTGGGGTCTTGTTTTTTTCAGGCAGGTCTAAACTGGGGAGTACTCTATTTGCGATAAGAAACAAAATTGTTAGACTTTTCGGTCTTAAAACATCAGCGCAACTAAGCAACAAACAGAAATTGCTTGACAGTTTTAAATGCGAACCAGGTGATCAACTCGGCCTTTTTAAAGTATTTGACAAGACAGAAAACGAGGTCATATTAGGCGAAAACGACAAACATCTGGATTTTAGGGTTTCATTATTTCTTGACAGACTTCTGGATGAAGCAGGCCAAAAAAGTTTGACGATAACAACGACCGTAAAATTCAATAACCTCTTCGGGCGAGTTTATTTTTTGTTCGTTCGGCCTTTTCATAAACTTATCGTTCCTGCAATGTTAAAAGGCATGATCAACCGAATAGAAAACGAAAAATCAACCAACCGCTAACAAAGGGTTTAAGTTATGCCCGGGTGCATGCACCCGGTTCTTTTAACTTTTTAATTACGCTTATGCTGGGGGAGAGGTGAAGTACTGTTAATCGGGCACAACTCAAACCCAAACCGTTGTAGGATATTGAAATTATGAAGAAACTATACTGTTGGCGGTGCAAAATGGAAGTCCCGATGTTAGATGAGTCGGAATTTGAAGTAGCGAATCGGCTTTATAGTGAAGGCATTAAAAATACTTCTCCAGGTTTAACCAGAGAAGCCCGCTATCAGCCATTGCTCGATTACTATAAAGAAGTAACAGGAATGGAAGAGACGGAGCCCAATGCTATCATGCATCACAGAATCGCTCAGTATGGACCTCCTTGTGAAAACTGTGGCAAACCATATAGAACATCGAAAGCATCATTTTGTGCTGCCTGTGGACATAAAAGAGAGTCAAAATAAAGAAAACAACAACCTACAACACAATGCATGCTCAACCTTCGCTACGCTTCAGGCTCCGCATGCACCCGTCCGTTGGCCGTGATTGGGATTATTTTCAGGTTTTAAAGTGGCGTGTCTTTCAGGCTCTTTAGGGGCTGGAGGGCATCAAAGGCCACTAAAGCTTGAGCAACCGATTGAAAAAGAGCCAAAGGCATGAATGGAATTTGGGCCGGGAAGTCTTGCTTCGGCGATGCCGGGAGAAAGCCAGCGCTTTCGGACGGGGGCGTCCAGGCAAGACTTTGGTGGGGCGAAGTTATAGCCTGAAAATGACAAAGTCAAGTCTATAACTTAGGCTCGAGGTGGCTCTTTTTCAATCGGTTGCGGCAATAGAGGGGCCAATGATTAGTCAGTCTTTCTTTAGATGGTGGCCAGCCCGGAGCCTGACGCCTGCGGAAACATTGCCGATACAAGCATCAACAGTATTTCCTTCGGCTAAAGCGCCACTTAGAATGGAATTTAAGAGGAGAAAATAACCCAACCATGCAGGTTGTTTTTCCCTTGAAACAAAAGAAAAAAGTTCGCATTAATCCGGGGTAAAGTTCGCATAACCCGGTAGGAAAAAGGGAAAAACAACCTCGACCAACACCGTCCAGATGCCATTGGAGGAACCTTGCCGAGCACAGCGAGCCTCCAACGAGACACCATCTGGACTAACGTTAGAGCAAATTTAAATTATGAAGGCAAGATCTGTGACGCTATTCCTACTCCTCATGGTTGGGGTCCTTAGTTCATGTGACTATTTTATAATACAAGAAGGGTGGGTTGTTGATTCGCAGACAAAGGAGCCTATAGGCCAAGTCCAAGTAGAACTACTAATCAACAATGACGATAATAGAACTCCGTTAGGATATGAATTTGACACTTTGACAATTGAAAGTCGAGACAGCCTGAACAAAGCACTGGGCATAGGCAAGAAATGGGAAGAGCAGGGTTGGTATGTATCTGTTCCAAGTATAGAAACTGGAAGGTACGCTCGACACGTACCATTGAAAACAGACTCTGTTGGATATTTTAACGTCCTACTTCATACTGTATATTATTCCAAATATAATTTTAAATTCACCAAGACAGGATACTTTGAAAAAGTTGTTACTGATGAGGATATTGAGAGACTCTTTTGGCAGCAAAAAGATACTCTTATAGTTAGTATGGAAAAAATTAAACCTTCGCATTTCATTAATTAAAAAAACAGGCTCTAACAAGGTATAAAAGCCATACTTCGGCTACGCCTCGTTCGCTTTTTATACAAGCCGTTGTAGGCAATTTAAACTATAGGTTATGAAACAAGTAAATTGGATGTTGCTTCTGTTGTTTGTCTTTTTATCTATTGCGTCAGGATGTATAAAGAAGGAAGATGACTTGATTGGTCCCGTTTGCCAAGGCTGTACTATAATAAAAGGGCAGCTTACTTCTGGTGACGGAACAATTCCCATTGCTAATGCTAAAATAACCTCAAACTGGATAAAAACTTTTTACCTTCAGGGTGGCACTATCAGAAAGAAAGCTGCCACAACTACTGATTCCAAAGGATATTATGAGTTGAAGTTTCAAATTAGGGATGATGAGAAAGGAGAAGGCTATTTCAAAACGGAAATTCTCCCACCTTCAGTAGAATACCTTTCCTGTTCCAACATCGGTCACAGTTTTGCTTTTTTTGATTTAAAAAAAGACACAACCATAGTAGTTAATTATTTTATACCTAAAAGAGCATTTGTTGAATTGCGTTTAACTAATCAAAGCCAAATAAAGGCTTCCGATTACTTTGCAAGCTCATTTACTTCAAAGATGGGGATAGACGGAAAACAAGGCTGTGCACCAGTCATAACATGGAGCGGTGGGTTACCCTCCAATCCTGTTCTTGAAGTTGCTGCAGAACAGCCTGTCATTGTCACGACACATAAGACTAAAGATGGGGTCAAAACTACAACCTATGACACTTTAAATCTATCAGAAGGTCAAAAAGCTGTTTATAATGCAGAGTTTTAAATAAAACTACCTACAACAACACCTAAAAAGCATAAAACGCTTTTTAGCCAAGCCGTTGGCAGAAATTAGAATAATGAAAGATTACTCTCATCTTGTACATAATTGTATAATAAATAAACTGGAACATGATTTCGTATCCAGAACAATTACTTTCTTCCTTGACGGTGGAGAAGAAAAAGGAATGATGGAAGTTCAATTTGTAGGGGTAATTAATCAAGACTTTAAAGTCATTGACAGTTATAACTTACTTTCTGGGATAGAAGAAACAGATTGGAGTGGCTTAGAATCAGAATTCCCTGACCTGATGAATTACTATAAGCACTACAAAAGGATATCTGATGAAAACCAGAAAAAAATAGCTGATAGAATAGCCAAATGTTTTTCTATCAGCAGCCATACTGGACTGTTCGGTTATATAATAGCTGAATCCATAATTTTCAAAAAAATAAATCCTGCCAACAAGACCTATAGTGCATAAACGCACCATAGCAAAACCGTTGGCGAAAATTATATGATAAACTTGATTCATTCATTAAGAATATGGTTTAATTCTCCTAGCAGAGAAGTATATGATAGCATTACGCAAGTTTTAGGAGTTGAACCTCAATCAGTCTTTAGCAAGGAAGTTGATAGAGATATTCCATCGGTTTGGATGTATGAAGTTGATGTAAGTGCAGTGAATGATCACTATGATTACATAAACAAATTTTGTGATTTATTAGATGGAAGATATGATCAATTAAAGGAAATAGGAATCGAAAAAAATCAAATATCGATTTGGACATTATATGGATATGAAGGGCAATGTAACATAGAATATGATCCAAAAGATTTAAAAAGATTAGGTGATAATGGAGTTAAACTATGTTTTTCCTGCTGGGACAATGGTTATGACAATTAAAATTTTGAATAATTAACTTTCTCCAACCAAGTTCAGCCATTATGCTCGGCTCCGCCTCGCCCATCGGCTGCACCAGCACGTTACCTATCATTATAATCTATAGAACTTTGGCTTGTAAATAAGCGTTAATGTAATAACTTTGTAATTACATTAAATAATAAGTGTTATGGAAGTATCAATCATTAAAATAGGAAATTCCAAGGGATTACGGCTGACAAAGTCCATTCTGGACAGGTATAACATCAAAGATAAAGTTGAGCTTATTCTGGAAAAAGGGCAGATTATTCTAAAACCAGTCGAGCATCCAAGAAAAGGCTGGGACAAGGCATTCATGAAAATGCATGAAAACGGCGATGACCAGCTTTTACTGGATGATGTGTTTGGTGATGAAAGCTTTGACGAATGGAAATAAGCCAATATGAGATAGTCTTAGTGAATCTGGACCCCACTGTAGGTAGTGAAATACAAAAGACAAGACCCTGTGTGGTGATATCCCCTGATGAGATTAACCATAACCTAAGAACAGTAGTTATAGCGCCCATGACTACCAAAAGCCGTAGTTATCCAACTCGTGTGAAAGTGAAGCACAATAATCAAGCGGGGTGGGTAGTGATTGACCAGATAAGGACAATTGATAAAGTCCGCATCGTTAAAGTGTTAGGAAAGTTGAATCCATCAGAAGTAGCAGCCTGCAAGAGTGTGATAAAAGAAACCTTCGTGGACTAGTAAAGAACAACGTTAGGTATCCCAGTTCCGCCGTAACCCCTTGCTACGCTTCGGGCTTCGGCTGCACAAGACGTTACCCACAATAGGAGTTTTTAAAAGTTTACATATAAGGAAACTTTTCTTTATCTTTGGCAGTATCTAAAGAGAAGAACTAATGCAACAAAAATTTGAAGTTGACTTGCTGGAGGAGGCTTTCAAGTATTTGGAATCGCTTGAACTGAAGCACCGAGAGAAAATACTTCAGAATATCCGGAGAGCACAGTTCCACACCGACCCTAAGCTGTTCAAGAAGCTAACGAACGAAATCTGGGAGTTCAGGACTCTTTATGCTGGGCTTCAGTACAGACTTCTTGCCTTCTGGGATAAAGCAGACAAGAAAGAAACACTTGTACTAGCCACCCATGGTTTTGTCAAGAAAAACAGCAAAGTAGATAAAAGAGAAATTGACAAGGCCGAGCGTATTCGGGAAATCTATTTTAAAGAGAAATAACCATGAAAAAATATTCATTAAGTGAAGCCGAGGATAAGCTTATCGGTATAAAGGGAACGCCTGAGCGTGACAACTATGAGTTCGAGCTCAAGTTGGAGCTGATTGGAGACATGATTCAAGCAGCAAGAAAAGAAAGAAACCTGACGCAGGAGCAACTTGGGCAGCTTGTGGGTGTGAAAAAAGCCCAAATATCCCGACTTGAGAATAATGCCACTAACGTGACAATAGATACCATTCTTAAAGTCTTTAGTGCACTCGAGGCAAAGGTTAACTTCAAAGTTGAATTACTCAACAGACAAGTGAAAGTTGCCTAAAAGAATCAAAGTGGGTAACCCTGTGCAGCCTAAACCCTTGCTATACTACGGGCTTTGGCTGCACTTATCCGTTGTACCACAAGTAAATCAGCATCCCTCTAAAAAGCATAATTCCTCCTGACCTCTGCCATAATTCGCCGTAAGCAATAGTCTAACCTTAGGATTGCTATGGTAGATATGACAAAGGCTAAGATCATACTTTTTATACTTTGGTTAGTAAATTTCTCTGCGGCCTCTGTGCCACTCCCAGCATCAACAGCTGATTCAGATACAATCACCACCTCCCGTGCAGCCATCAACCTGGGCTTATATGGGCATTATGGATTTATCATCCCCCACTCCCAGGACATCCGAAATATAGCCGACTCAAACCCTTGGGGTATTACTACAGAACTGAGTATACATTTTACAGATAGTGCCTCCTGGCAGTACCTGCAGGCTTACCCCAGGCTGGGAGCTACGTTTGCCTACTACAATTTTGATAAACCGGATGTGCTTGGTAATGCCTATGCCCTTATACTTTATGTAGAGCCTTTCCTGTCGGCCCATAAGAATTTCAGCCTGTCGTTCAGGCTTGGCGCCGGCTTGGCTTACATGAACAACGTTTACCACCCCACAACTAATCCCGATAACTTGTTCTATAGCACCAAAATAAGCTTTCCGCTGGTGGCAAACCTAATGGCCAATTACAGGCTGAACGACTATCTGCTGCTTAGAGCAGGCGCCACATACAAGCACATATCAAACGGTGGTATAAGGCAACCGAATAAGGGCATTAACTTTCCGTCGGCATCGCTAGGTATAGATTATGCATTAAGGCCGGCACACTTTCCGCAGCGCCAGCCAATTGCAATTAAAAGCGGCGAACGAAAGCGCCATTACCTGGTTGCCATACTTGGTACTATGAAAGACCGTAAAGACATACCAACCGATAAGCTGCCTCTTGTGGGAATTAATGCCTACGCCAGCCAAAAGCTAGGCAGGTTAAGCGCCTTAACTGCCGGTGCAGAATGGGTGGCCGACTATACGCTTAAAGAAAACCTGAAAGACAGGGGCAGGAACGAAGACTTCCAGCGGGGTGCCCTGCTTGCCGGCCATGAACTATACATTGGCAGGTTTAGGTTTAGCCAGCAACTGGGGGTATATGTTTATGCTCCGTCCAAAGGCCGCGATCCTGTTTACCAACGCTGGGGGCTGGAGTATCATACGGCAAAGAGGTTGTTCTGGGGCATTAACCTTAAAGCACACCGCCATGTGGCCGATTTCCTTGATGCGCGTGTTGGGCTAAGGCTGAAGTAGGCGTTTGCTGCATTATACTAGGTATTACTACAGTCAGATACAGCTTATACCATTAGTGCCCTTTCAACGCAATAAAACTAAGCGATACAAAAAAGCAGGCTTAACTGGAATGGTCCGCTACTATTTTCCAGCCATCCGTAAAGTGTTTGAAAACAACAAAGAAGTGGCCTTCGAGGTTGCCCTTTGCTGCTTCACGCTGCAGGTGCCATTTACCAACTACCAGCATGGTTTCCGGTGAGAGTTCGCGCATCTCTTTCACGTCGAAAGTCAGCATACCCATGGCTGAGGCATCAGGATAGCTGCGCTTGTAGTTATCGAGGGTTTGCTGCCAACCATAGGTAAGCCCACGGGAGCCAACAAACAGCAACGAATCCGACTTCCAATAGCCTTGCATATAACACTCCAAATCGCTGCGGCTCCAGCAATCCGATTGCGCCAACAGCACATCGCGAATCTTATTTTTTGCAGCAGCAGTAACCTGAGCAGGAGCTTTGGCAGCGGGTGCGCAGGCTGTTACATAAACTGTAGCAATGGCTGCAAGTATAACAAGTTTACTTTTCACTGTTCTCCGGAAGTATAGATTTGATGTAGGTTGTACCACCTAAGCGCCCCATGGCACGTGCAATTCTGGTTCGGCGCCTTTGCGTATAGCCCGATGGATTTTTAGCTGAGTATTTAATTGGATTAGGCAATACAGCGGCAAGCAAAGCCGCCTGCTGACGGCCTACATTTTTGGCTGGTTTGTTAAAGTATTTCTGCGAGGCCGCCTCAACACCAAAAACCCCATCTCCCATCTCTGCAATATTAAGGTATACTTCCATGATGCGCTGCTTGCCCCAAAGTACCTCAATTAACATGGTAAAATAAGCCTCAACGCCTTTGCGTAGGTAACTGCGGCCATGCCATAAGAAAACGTTTTTAGCTACTTGCTGGCTGATGGTGCTACCCCCTCTTATGTTGCCCCCTTTTTGGTTACGCTTAAAGGCATCCATAATGGCATCCACATCAAAACCGTTATGCTGCAGAAAAAGCTGGTCCTCAGAAGCCACCACGGCCAACGGTAACTGCTCCGACATCTCTTCCAGGCGCACAAACTTATACGCTATTTCAGGGTTTGATTTGTCGGCAGTACTAGCCTCTGCCCTGCGCTTAACCATGTGCAGGGTTGCAGGCGGCGCTACCCATCTGTACAGCAGCACCCATGCAATACTTATCAGGAAAAGGCTAAGCACCAGCTTTACAAACAGCAGTTTTATCTGCCTTAAGCCTAATCTTTTTTTACTCATCTTAAAGGTTGGTTTCGGAGCAGGCAAAGGTACAGAGTTTACCACATTTATCAAGATGGCACTGTTATTCTTGGTTGCCAAATCTAACACAGCTCTGCTTATAACCGTAAGGAAAACATATAACAACGTAAAACCTGTTAGCGCGGCTGTGCGCCAACACCTCCAGAGCATTATGGCAAAATACCTTCCGCTGTTTCCGCTTAACATTGTTGTGTTTCCGGGCGAGAAGCTGAACCTGCATATTTTTGAGCCACGTTACAAGCAGCTGGTTCTGGACTGCACTGAAAACGAAAAATCGTTTGGCATTCCAACCTACATCCAGGATGGCGTAGGGGTGTATGGCACCGAAATGGAAATAGTTCAGATTGAGAAAACCCATCCTAACGGCGAAATGGACATCCGCACTAAGGGCATCCATATTTTTAAGATAGAGCACTTCGATAAAATGGCACCAGGCAGGTTGTATGCTGGTGGCGAAGTAGAAGTGTTTGAAAATGATTACAAGGATGATATCGTAACAAGGCTGAAAATTAAAGAGCTGCTCCAAAAACTTTATAATTCGCTGGGCCTGGAGAAGCTGTTTACAGAGCTGCTGGAGGATTTTAAGAGTTATGACATTGCGCACCACCTGGGCCTGAGTACCGAACAGGAGTATGCCCTTTTGCAGCTACGCACCGAGGCAGAACGCCAGGAAGCTATATTACAGCACCTACAGCAGGTGGTACCCATCATAGAAGCAACAGAGCAGCTAAAGGAACGTGTAAAACAAAACGGGCATTTTAAAAACCTAACGCCTCCAAACTTTTAACCACTGAGCTGTTTATACTTTATGCTTAGTTACTTTCTCATTATAATACCCACCCTGTTTGTAGCTTACCTGCTGCTAAGTTATGTGCAGGAGGTAAAGTATAAACGCAAGCCTTTCTACAAACTTTCTGATGTAGGCTGGCAACATTTTCATCCAGATCCGGAAGCAAAACTACTACATTCTGTCGCTATGCTAGGTGATGTTGGTGCCATCGCCACAGACGGTACAGATCCTGTTATGCAGATGCTGGAGGCATGGCAACAGGAAAATCCAAGTAACAGCACCGTACTTTTTCTAGGGGACAACCTCTACCCCATCGGCCTACCCCCTGAAGGCAACCGGCACCGCAAACTAGCAGAAGATCGCCTGAACGTGATGCTGAGTCATTTTAAAGGCTTTGCAGGACAAGGTATTTTCCTGAGCGGCAACCACGACTGGTTTAAGGGTAGAAAAGGAGGTTATGAGCAGATGCTGCTACAGCAAAAGTATGTGCAAGAACATGGTGGCAGCAATGTTGCATACTTGCCTGAGAACGGCTGCCCCGGACCGGTGGCAATACAGCTGGCAGAGGGTTTACTGCTTGTTGTGATAAACACGCAGTGGTGGGTACAACGCGGCGAGAAACCTTTAGGTAAAAAGTATGGCTGCACCTGCGAAAACATAGATGACTTTTATGCAGACCTGAACCGGCTGCTGCGCGAGAACAGGCACCAGCGCATATTAGTAGCTGCACACCACCCACTCTACAGCAATGCCCTTCATGGAGGCAAGTTTACAGTAAAACAGCATATTTTTCCGCTTACTGCTGCCCATAAACGCTTTTACGTGCCGTTACCTATTTTCGGATCGCTTTACCCTTTTTACAGAAAGCTGTTTGGTGCACACGAGGATATGGCCCACCGAAAGTATAAAAAGATGCGCCGCCGGCTGCTCCGTGTCTTCCACAGATACAACAACATTGTTTATGTGGCTGGCCACGACCATAACCTGCAGCACTTTGAGGTGCAGCAAAACCATTACCTTGTCAGTGGCTCCGGCAGCAAAACTGCCTTTGTTAAAAAAGGTGGAAGAGCTACTTTTACCTTAGAGCAACCCGGTTTTATTACTTTGAACTACTATGATACCGGAGAGGCCTGGGTTGAAGTACACATTACTTCAGAAACCTCCAAAGCAGGTCAGGTGGTCTTCCGGAAAAAACTGGAAACTATACTTCAGCCGGTAGTTTGATTGTTGATTTAGAGTATACTTACTGCTTTACCACACGAACCTGCATTGAAATGTTATAAATAGGTTTGCTAAACTTTCCGGAAGATGCGCAATAAATTACTCAATAATCACCTACAATCAACAACCTACAAGCAGTACTCAAATCACTCATCCATCTCTGGTGTAGGAAGTATAACTTTCAGGCTTCTGGGGTGCATTTCTACTTTTATCACTTCATCCATTTCCACGGGTTCGCCGTCTATGTGCAGTAGTTCATGCTCTGTATTGTAAATGGTGGCTCTGCGACAACTGATCCTGCGCGTAAACACAGAAGTGTCTATACTATCTGTGTAAAGTTTGTATAATATGCCAATGCCAGCAGATTTTGGAAAGGGCTCTATCAGGCAAATTTCAAATTTACCATCGTTTAAAATGCCATCAGGGTTAATAGAAGCGTTAGACCCAAAAGCATTGGCGTTGGCGATGGATACCATAAATGCCTCTCCCTCAAATGTCTCTACATCTGTTTCTATTCGGTACAGTTTAGGTTTATAGCTTAAATACTCCTGCAGAGCTATCCAGGCGTAAGAGCCTGGGCCACGGGTATCGCCGTCACAAAAGCGTTTTACTACCAAGGCATTAAATCCCAGATCACTCAGATGAATAGACGGTATGCCATTTAAAGTGATGGTATCGATATTTCTTACAACATGGCTGTGTATGAGCTCAAGTGCATCTTCTGTATCCTGTGGTATGTTTAAATCTTTAGATAGGCCGTTACCAGATCCCAGGGGCACAATACCAAGTGGGATATTTTTACCAATAAGCAAACTACCTAATATATTAACTGTACCATCACCTCCTACTGCATAGGCTCCGTCAAAATTATTTTCGCTTAACAGTTTTTTGATTTTCTCTTTATCGCCTTGGCCGGTTGTACGGTAAATATGACAGTTAATGTGGTGTTCTTTACATTTATCCTGTATCTCCTCCTCTAGTTCTGCTTTATCAATGTCGCCTGCAATGGGGTTAACAACAAACAACAAATTATGATGCTTCTCAGGATTTTCCATAGTGTAGGGTGTTGTATTATACTATCTGCATCTGATACGAAATAATGAAAACAAAGTAGCTATAAAAAAGAAAACTAACTCCAGTGGCGAAGTTAGTTTCCTGCGTCGGCATAAGCCGGCTTTTACTTAAAATCTTAGCTTTTAGATCCAGACATTCCTGATGATCCGGATTTGCCTGTTCCACTGGATCCAGAGGACTTAGAAGAAGATCCTGAAGAACCAGAAGATTTAGAACTTGACCCCATGGATGAGCTGCTGCTCTTTGCCTGAGGAGATTTAGAAGTATTTGATTTTGATGAAGAAGAGGAAGAACTTGATTTGTTAGTGTCTCCCTTCTTATTTTGATTTGTTGCCATAATCAAATTGCTTTCATAGTAAAACATATAAATTTGAGCAGTTATCACATTACCGGGGTAATGTACCGGGGAGGCAACAGGCACAGCGGCCATGTTGTACTTTATCTTATACACAACCTTTTCTATAAAGTTGTTTAATCAGAACATTTTATTGAACTAGGCCAGAAGGTAACCCTTCAGGATATTCTTCTTGTATGGCGCTTTGTATCTGTGCGATACGATTACCCGGATTAGGGTGCGTTTGCATAAACTCCGGTCCACGGGCAGCGCCTCCACTTGCCTGCTCCAATATTTCCATTACACGTATCATAGCACGGGGGTCGTAACCAGCCTCTCCGGTTAACCTTACAGCCAGCCTGTCAGATTCTAGTTCGTCTTCTCGTCCGTAGCTCATGTTAAGCAGTTTCCCAATCATGGCGGCTGCTACAGCACCTGTACGGCTGGCAGGGTTTTCGGGGTCGTAAGTTGCAATTGCCGCAGCACCGGTAAGCCCTTGTGTAAGCTTTGCCTTTGCTAATTGCTCGGCAGAGTGCCTTGCCACCACATGCCCGATCTCATGCCCCAGCACGCCTGCAACCTGTGCCTCTGATTCTAATTGCTTAAGTAAGCCGGCAGTAATAAAGATCTGGCCACCGGGCAGTGCAAAAGCATTTACAGTTTGTTCATCAGCCAACAAATGAAAATCGAACTGATAAGGTGTTTCACTTGCTTTTGTACTTTGCACCAACTTTTGCCCAATTTCTTTTAACTGTGCTGCCGCCTGCCTGTCGGGGTGCAGCCCACCGTATTGCTCTGCCATTTGGGGTGCAGCTTGTAAGCCCAGGGCAATTTCCTGCTCCACGGTCATATCAACGTGCTGCTGCTCGCCGGTAAATTCATTTTCCTGTGTGTTGCACCAATAAGTTACCAGCGATACCGCCGCAATCAATATGGCCACAATAAATTTTACTACTCCTCTCATCGTGTTACATAATACATTAAAATCTTAATCTGTATAGGTATTGCTGCAGAAAGGCAGCTACTTTCCTCTCTACGTTATTTGTTACTGCCGAACTAAAATGAAGGACAAAAATCTACACAAGTAAAAGCCATTCATCTTTGTGCTGTATGCCTTACCATAAAATTATTCAACAGCTTCAGATTAGGGTATCATAGCTTAGTATAACACGGGTATACTTGTTAATATAAATTTCGTAATACGAGTGATTGTTGCCTCAGCGCAGCACGATGTAGAATTAAATTCGTATAAAAATGAACATGAAAAGAACCTTTGGTGGTGTACTGTTAATTCTAGGCATCATCGGGATTATATGGGGAGCTTACGCTTTTCTGATGGGAGGCGACGGAATAGCAGTTGGCCAGTATACAGCAGCTGTACCGTTTATAGTAGGACTTATCTTCTTTTTCTCGGGCATTAGCCTGATTAAAACTATTAAAGACAAAGCATAGCATAAAAAAAGCCCCTTTGGCATAACCAAAGGGGCTTACATATCTAAAATTGTTCTTAAATACCTAAACTTTCACAACATCCGCCATATTGTTTGCTGCAAAAGCATTAATTGCACCCATCTCATTTAAAAAGTCAGAAGTATAACTTTTATCGTTCCCGTGGATATACAGCACTGTTTTATCCTTTATTGTTTCGATCACATCCTTAGACAGCTCCTTAGGAACTGCCGGACAACCCAAGCTGCGACCTAAGCGGCCATACTGCTTAATAAAGGCATCTGTGGCATAATCAGCACCATGCACTACAATTGCACGTTCCATGGCATTTGAGTTATATACTTCATCCATACCTGATAATCTTAGTGAAAGACCGTGCTTTCCATAATATGTTGCATCTGTGAGGTAAAAACCCAGACTGCTCATATAAGAATTAGGCTTATTAGAGAACTTATCGGCGGTAGCGTTTCCTGTGTTACGGCCATGGGCTACCAGCGTGTTAATAAGCAGTTTTCTAGCATCTAAGTCAATAATCCACATACGCTTTGCGTTGCTCGGCTTGGTAAAATCTACTACAGTAAGTATAGCTTTTGAGTCGGAGCTAAGCTTTTTGATTTGGAAATTCTGGTAACCAATGTAAGCTTTACGAAAAACACTATATTCAAGACCTTTGCTCTTAAGCCCTGCCTGCTGGTATACTTCCTGCAGGTGAGTATCAAAGGCAAGTTCTTTATCGTGATAAGATAAAGACCCATCATTAGTATTTACGGCAGAATTAACAGCTGGAAGTAATTTAGCCGATTCTTCTGGTGAAACAGAGGTAGGTGTTGTAAAAGATAATAAGCCAAGGGCAAAGGAAGTTAAAACTATTCTTATCATAGGTTTTTATTAAGCTTCAGGTTTACGCAATTATAAGACCAACAGCCAAAGCAGTGCAAATTGTTCCGATCCTGTTTAGTACCGCAAGGCTCCATTTCGAATAGTAGCACCTGTTTATTGTATTAAATAACACTATATTGCTGATTAGCTGTAATTTTATAGTACAATTTGTTTATCATACTTTACAGTTACAATATATTAATAATCGTGTAACTTTGCAGCCACGGGGCTGTTTCCTGTTAATAGTTTTACTTTGTATTGTTATGTTAAAACGTTCCCTACCTATACTTTTATTGTTCTTTGCGCTACTTAGTGCATGTGGAGTACCTGATAGCTTAAAAGGATTTGACAGCGAAACCTGGAAAAACGACCGCTACGCATGCGACGGTAAAAGAACAGAGATGACGGGTGATTTCGATAAGATTAGACGAGAGCTATATGGTAAAAAAGAATATGTAGTGCGAAACCTATTAGGTAAGCCAGACAGCGAAAGTCTGCTGGAGCGTAACCAACGCATTTACTACTACTACTTGGAACCAGGCACGCAATGCACAAACCGCAACAAACTATCGGAAGCAAATTGGGTAGAGGTTCGCATTAACCCTACTGGAAAAGTATCTGAGGTTAGTTATAAAACACCTTTATAAGCAAAAGGCCTGGTTAATTACCGGGCCTTTTGCTTATCTTATTCTTCTGCATGTTCGCTTACTAACCGTAAATCCTGTCGGCCTTCCAGCTCCAGAAACAGCCTCAACTGCCTTGGATCAAGCACGCTGCTCAGAGCTTTGTCAGCTTCCATGTTTATAGTGTAGATGGATTTGGAGCGCACTAAAGCATCTTCCTTATGCACCTCTTCTACCTTAATTATTTGCTCGTAACGCTGCTGGTTAAGTTGCATTACTTGGTAATACTGCTCTTGCGTCAGGTCCAGTTCCTTTTGCAGCTCCACTGCGGCTAGTGTTGGTCCCTCAAGGCTCACCTGCAGCACCAGCTTATCTAAAGCACCTTCTTTTAATTTAAGGCGCTGCGCATTGGCAAATGTACAAATACCAGTTGCTAAAACTAAAAGTATAATCCTTCTCATATAATCTCTTGTTAATTCTCCCCTGCTGTCCTTCTGCTTTGAGGTTGTGGTTATAAGAACGGAAAAACAAAATCTAGGTTTGGTATTATCTGTATTATTTTTATACTTTTCTAATAACCTCATATTTAAACCTAAACTACATATATTATACTTTAATCATAATACTTTAAAGTATAAAAAGAACTTATAGCAAAACCTATTTATTTGAAACTCGAAGCTTCTTAAAAGGTATAAAATACTATACTACCATAAATAGTATTTTTAAAAGTATAACCGCAAAACGCATTTTAAATGTTTTGCCAAACCATAGTCTCATGAGAACAACATACTATAATCCCAGCCGGTTGGAAGTAGATTTTGCGAAGGCATTTAGAGAACTTACTCCACAACTGGAAGACAAATTAAGCGAAGGAGAGCAGGTGATCAGTATCAAATCAAACCATGACTTAGACAATCCGATGGTTACATTTAAGTTAAAAGATAAAGAAGGAGATATACATGAAGTTGTTGTACAAATCATTCAGCGACCTGATCAGATAGTGGTCTGAACGCTAACACTATAAATAAAAGGCCCCGCTAATATAAATTAACGGGGCCTTATTTATATCTTTAAATACATGTTAGGGACTTCCCGGCACCTTATGACTTTTCTGCTTAAAGTATTGCATCGCAATAAAGGATATCAGCACTCCTGAAATTACACCTTCCAGCATCAGCACAGAGAAAACTACAATACCTGGCGTAGACTGTACTCTGTCGCCGAAGTAGCGCTCAGCCGAGAGCACCTCTACCAGCGAGTCGCCCGCTAATTTGATATAAAGCAGCATAAGTGCTGCAAACAAGGTTGTGCTAACAATGGCAGTTAGAGTTCCCACGCCAAAACCACTGAAATAACCAATATTACCTTCTTTTTTTATTTTATAAGCTCTGATAGCCATACTAACACCGACTGCCATAATTAAGCCGTTCAGGAACCGTAACTCAATAATATGCACTAATCCTAAAAGGCTCATCAGCAGAAAATAACCAATAAGGCCAGCGGCAGTTAGTAAGCCGTACTTTAGGCCTATTTTTTCCATAGTTCAGTTAGAGTTTGCTTAAGTTAAATACGTTCAGGCATTGTGTGGTCAGGGCGTTTAAACCACTGCATAGCAATAAAGCCTATAATTACGCCTGGCACTGTGCCATAAATTATTGTGATCAGGAACAAGGAAAGCTTTGAAAGGCTCTCAGGAAAAAGATAACTAGACTGTAAGGAAAACAGGTAATCTTGCCCCAATGTACTAACAAAAATCATCATGAAAATTGCCAGAATAATGGAGGATACCGCTCCTACAGTTGCTCCTATTCCTAATCCTTGAAAATAATGAATCATTCCGTTCTTCATGCGTTTAAACCGAGAAATGGCCACTATTATACCAACCACCAGAAAAATACCGCTGAAGAAAGAAAGCTCCACCGTCTCCTGTAAGCCAGAGGCCCACATCAGCAGGAAGTACACAATGTGTACAATACCTACTATAATGCCATATTTGATAGATACGCTTTGGTAGCTCACGTTTCCAGATGCCATACTATTTATAGTTTAATAGATTTCAAATTAATAACTTTAAAATGAACAGAATAGCCATGCATTTGGTTAAGAATTCAGCTAAACAAGTTTAATTGCAGCTAAACAGCCATGGCTAAATGTATATTACTAAAATTATATACTATAGAAAGACAAGTGACGTTGTGGTTTGCAAGATAAATTTTTAGCATGTGGTCCGGAACCAGTTGATTTAAAAAGGATTAAAGAACACATTTCTTTAGCATTTCTCATAAGTGTTTGCAGCAGATTGCGCTAATCCCCGATTTAATTTTGTAGTTTTGCGCCCAGTTTAAGTTAAATTCTCATACTTATCTCATACATAATATAATATGATCAGTACCAACAATGTTAGCTTGTCTTACGGTAAGCGCACATTATTTGAAGATGTTACCATTAAGTTTGTACCCGGAAACTGCTACGGCCTTATCGGTGCCAACGGTGCGGGTAAGTCTACTTTCCTGAAGATTCTGTCCGGAGAAATCGACCCGAACACAGGCTCTGTGGAAATACCTGCTAATGCACGTCTGGCAGTTTTAAAGCAGGATCACTTTGCATATGATGAGTATCCTGCTTTACAAACGGTGATCATGGGCCATAAACGCCTGTGGGATATTATGCAGGAAAAAGACACTATTTACGCAAAAGCTGACTTTACGGAGGCTGATGGTGTACGTGCCGCAGAACTGGAAGGCGAGTTTGCCGACCTGGAGGGGTGGAATGCTGAGTATGAGGCAGCTGAACTTTTGAGTGGTTTGGGTATTTCTGAAAACCTGCACTACTCGCAGATGAAAGACCTAAGCGGTAGCGAGAAAGTACGAGTATTATTGGCGCAGGCCCTATTCGGCAACCCGGATATCCTACTGCTAGACGAGCCTACCAACCACTTGGACGCTGAGTCTATTATGTGGCTGGAGAACTTCCTTGATAACTTTAATAATACAGTAATTGTTATCTCTCACGATCGTCACTTCCTGGATGCTGTTTGTACGCATGTTGCTGATATTGACTTTGGTAAGATAAAAATGTTTGCTGGTAACTACAGCTTCTGGTATCAGTCTAGCCAGCTGGCGCTTAAGCAGCGTGCAGACGCTAACAAGAAAACAGAAGATAAGCGTAAAGAACTGGAGGAGTTTATTCGCCGTTTTAGCGCCAACGCCTCAAAATCCAAGCAGGCTACTTCGCGTGCCAAATTGTTAGAAAAATTAACGGTAGAGGATATACAGCCTTCGTCCCGTAAATATCCATACATTGCCTTTAAACCAGAACGCGAGGCTGGTAACCAGATCCTGAACGTTGAAAACTTAAGCAAATCTGTAGACGGCCAGCCTGTCTTCACAGACATCAGCTTTATGGTTGATAAAGGCGATAAGATTGCTGTGATTGGACGTAACGACATTGCTGCTTCTACTTTCTTCAAAATTCTTTTTGATGAGGATAAAGCTGACAGCGGTGACTACAAATGGGGTACTACTATCACGTCATCATTCTTCCCGAAAGACAACCAGGAGTTTTTTGATACTGACCTTAACTTAGTGGATTGGCTGCGCCAGTACTCAACTGAAAAAGACGAGAGCTTTATCCGTGGCTTCCTGGGCCGTATGCTGTTCTCTGGCGAAGAGTCTCTGAAGAAAGCGAATGTATTATCAGGTGGAGAGAAAGTGCGTTGTATGTTCTCGCGCATGATGCTGCAGTCTGGCAACGTGCTGGTATTTGATGAGCCTACCAACCACCTAGACCTAGAGTCTATCACAGCCCTTAACAACTCGTTGCGCGATTTTGATGGAACTATCCTGTTCTCGTCTCATGACTTACAGTTTGTGGATACCATCGCCAACCGTATTATTGAGTTAACACCGGCCGGTATTATTGATAAGCGCATGACGTACGAAGAGTATCTGGCTGATGATAATATAAAAGAGCTTCGTAAAAAGATGTATGCCACTGCGATGGTATAAGTTAAGCTATCATCTTGTACACGAGAATGAAACGATATTTTAGTTTTACAGGACTGTTTAGCTTAGCGGTTGTGCTGTTTATCAGCATGCCAGCCTTTGCTCAGGTGCCAGATACTGTTTCCCGTAAACCTGAACTGCCAACCGGGCCTCCCACACCTTTGCAGGAAACAAAACCTGCAAAGCCGCGTGTGCAGCAAAAGCCAGTTGTGGTACAAGCTCAGGAACCTGTACAGCTAGGAGAACAGGAAGCACCTGATTTAATAGATCGTTTATACTTTGGCGGCAGTTTTGGTTTGCAGTTCGGCACTTATACCAATATTTCACTAATGCCTATACTTGGTTATAAGGTAACTGATAAATTGAGTGTTGGACCTGGCTTCGTGTATCATTTTATACGTGCTGGAGGCCAGACTTTCCAGAACTTTGGGGGTAAGGTTTTTGCGCAACACGAAGTTTTGGGAGGTGTTATAAATAACGGGGCCATACTTGTGCATGCTGAGTATGAGGCGCTGAGTTACGAGAACTACTGGAGAACTACCAATGGTGTATATGAGCTGAGCAGACGCACTGTATACACACCATTGGCAGGAGTAGGCTACAGGCAAAGTGCAGGACGTGCATCTTTTGATATGCTTTTGCTTTACAATTTTAACGAGATTGATTCACCATACTCTAATCCTGTGATAAGAGTGGGCTTTAATATCCCATTCAGGAGATAGAATACTTATAAAACTAAAAAGGCTGCCAGAATCTGGCAGCCTTTTTTAATTGTCTCTATTTATAAGCTAAGCGTAAAGCTTTAGCCACGAATGAGTCGTAAAAGTACTACAATAATGGCGATCACAAGTAAAATGTGAATCAAGCCGCCTACTGCATCAGGGAATCCTAAGAAACCGATCAGCCAGAAGATTACGAGTACTACAGCAATTATATACAATAAATTTCCCATAGTTTTATTTGTTTTGTGAGTTCTTGTAATAAACATTAATCATTATTACTAACGAAATTTAGCCAAACAGGTTAAACTCCGCGTATCAGTCGTAGTAATACGGCGATCACAGCCAGCACAAGCAGCACATGAATAATACCTCCTACTGCATCAGGGAATCCTAAGAAACCGATCAGCCAAAAGATTACGAGTACTACTGCGATTATATACAATAAATTTCCCATAGTTTTTAATCTTGTTTGTTAAGCATAAGTATCTGTTGATATTGCAGTTACTTAAATCATACATTTAATGTTACAAAAAAAGTTATTTGTATTTTTTTGTTTATTGCTTTTACGAGCAGTTGTATAAAAAGATTTAAATAGAGGCATGTATTTTATTAGTTTCAGGATATATACTACTTTACAATAAAATCAAAAAAAGAGCTCATTAAAGTGTAGTGTGCTATATTACAGGATTTTGCCAGCCTGTTTTCATCAATGCATTAGCCTTATAAACTTGTATAAAATACAGCACAACATCTGGTACTTCACAATAATATCAAAGCCAATATTACTCTTACATAATTGAAGTCTTCCAATACCATCAACTATTAAATGCGGCTTATACTTATTTATAGTATTTTTGTATATATAAATTTAAACTCACTAACCACTATATGAAAAAAGTAGCAGTTATTGGTTCTGGCACCATGGGCAACGGCATAGCACACGTTTTTGCTCAAAATGGTTTCCCTGTATCGCTTGTAGATATTTCGGAAGAGGCACTTCAGAAAGCCTTGGCCACTATTTCTAAAAACCTGGACCGCATTGTAGCTAAAGGCAACCTGACAGAAGAGCAGAAAGAACAGACGCTTAAAAATATCACAACATTTACTAGCATGCAGGAAGGCGTGCAGGATGCTGACCTAGTAGTAGAAGCTGCCACAGAGAATGTAGACCTTAAATTGAAGATTTTCCGCGATCTGAACAGTTATACCAAACCGGAAGCTATACTTGCCTCAAATACTTCTTCTATATCAATTACTAAAATCGCTTCTGTTACAAACCGACCTGACAAGGTTATAGGCATGCACTTTATGAATCCAGTGCCTGTTATGAAGCTGGTTGAGATTATCCGTGGCTACTCCACTTCTGATGAGGTAACAAGCCAGATCATGGATATTTCGCTGCAACTGGGCAAAGTACCAACTGAGTGCAACGATTACCCTGGTTTTGTGGCAAATCGTATTCTAATGCCTATGATCAACGAAGCTATTTACAGCCTTTATGAAGGTGTAGCTGGTGTTGAGGAAATAGACACGATCATGAAACTAGGTATGGCACACCCAATGGGTCCGCTCCAACTTGCTGACTTTATTGGTCTGGATGTTTGCCTTTCAATCCTGAATGTGCTACACGATGGCTTCGGTAATCCTAAGTATGCTCCTTGCCCATTATTGGTAAACATGGTTCAGGCAGGCCATAAAGGTGTTAAATCTGGTCAGGGTTTCTACTCCTGGACCCACGGCACTAAAGAATTAATCGTTGCGGATCGCTTTAAGAAAAAGCACTTCGTGCAATAAGTATGAGCCATCAGAACAATGTGGTAGGCTGGTTTGAAATACCAACCACTGACCTGCAGCGCTCCATCAAGTTTTATGAGGCCGTTTTTGGTTTCAAAATGCAATATGTACCAATGGGGGAATTAGAAATGGCATGGTTCCCGTCTAATGAAGAAGGCGCAGGCGCAGGAGGCACTCTGATTTACCATAAAGAATGGTACAAGCCTAGCACTGACGGGGTGTTGGTATACTTCTCCTCCCCTTCCGGCGACCTGGCAAATGAACTACCCAAAGTTGAAGCTGCCGGAGGTCAGGTGCTACAGGAGAAAACTCTTATAGCAGAAGACATTGGCTATATGGGCATATTCCTGGACTCAGAAGGAAACCGTATTGCATTGCACTCCAGATAATAACTTAGCACTGGAACATCGACTACAATTACTTTAAGGCCTCTGCTGTAACAACGGCAGAGGCCTTATACTTTTAAAACCTCTCAGCGTGCCCAGCCCCTGCGAGGTCTGAATAAAAAGCGCCTCTGCCAGAATTACCGATAGAGGCGCTTTTTATACTTATGAAAATTGTTGCGTATAATCAACAATTAAGCCATTCAACAATTAAACCGCAACTGCGTTTTCTCGCAGGGCATCGTTTAGCGAAGTTTTCAGGTCGGTACTTTCCTTACGCTGACCAATAATTAGGGCACAAGGCACCTGGAAATCGCCTGCAGGAAATTTCTTAGTGTAAGAACCCGGAATTACTACTGAGCGAGGCGGCACATAGCCGTTGTAGATCTTCTGCTCGCTACCTGTAACATCAATTATTTTAGAGCTACCTGTAATAGTAACACCTGCACCGATCACAGCCTCTTTACCGATGCGGCAACCTTCAACAAGTATACTTCTGGAACCGATAAAGGCACCATCCTCGATAATTACCGGTGCAGCCTGAACCGGCTCCAACACACCACCAAGGCCAACACCACCACTCAGGTGTACATTTTTACCAACCTGTGCACAGCTACCAACCGTAGCCCAGGTATCTACCATAGTACCGGAATCCACGTAAGCGCCAATGTTTACATAAGAAGGCATCATGATAACGCCTTTAGCCAGGTAAGCGCCGTAACGTGCCACCGCATGAGGCACCACACGAACACCTAACTGCTCATAATTTCTCTTTAGTGCTATTTTATCATGAAATTCAAATGGGCCAACTTCAATCGTCTTCATTTGCTGAATCGGGAAGTACATCAGTACCGCCTTCTTCACCCACTCGTTTACCTGCCAGTCATCACCGTTTGGTTCAGCCACACGCAAAGTCCCTTTATCTAGTTCTTCTATAACAGCACGGATAGCTTCTACTGTATTGCTTTCCTGAAGCAACTCGCGGTTATTCCATGCCTGCTCAATTATTTCTCTTAGCGCCATCTCTAATTAGTTAAGTAAGATTAATGCGTAAAAGTATTAAATTTAGACGATGTCTGAAAAGAGAATTCTGATTGCCTCGCTCCTGAAGCCTGTGAATGATACCCGCATGTACGAAAAACTGGCGGTGTCGCTTAGCAAATTACCTGGCGCTATGGTACACCTATGCGGCTATTCTGCTCCCTTTCCTGAGCGTGCAGCAACAAACATCATTTTTCACCCACTGTTCAGTTTCCGGCGGTTAAGTATGGCAAGGTTTACGGCTCAAGTAAAATATTACAACTTACTAAAGTCGGTAAAGCCAGACCTTATAATTGCCAGCACACATGAACTACTGCTCACTAGCTATATTTACTGCAAAAAGTATAAAGTAAAGCTGGTGTATGATGTACAAGAGAACTATGCCCTTAACCTGCGTATGCAGCACAACTATAATTCGGTGCTTAAAAGGCTGTTTGCTTTTGGAGTAGAGAGGACAGAAAGCTTTATTGCTCCGCGTATTGCTCATTTTATACTTGCTGAGAGAAGCTATGCCCACGAACTAAACTTTTTGAATGGCCGCTATACTATACTGGAGAATAAGTATAAAAAGCCCCTTAAGTATACTTTACCACACACACCGGTTTTATTGCGTAAACAGCCATTGCGCCTGCTCTACTCTGGTACTATTGCAAAAGAATACGGTATACTGGAAGCCATTGCACTGGCAGACAAACTTCACGAAATTGATACAGACACAACGTTTACAATAATTGGCTACTGCGCGAATTCTGATACATGGGAGCAGGTGGTGCAGCAAACAGAAGGTAAAGCATATTTAAAAGTGGTTGGTGGCTCTAAATTGGTGCCACACAGTGAGATCATTAAGGAAATGCAGCATTGTAATGTCGGCCTTCTGCCCTATCACCCCAACGAAAGTATAAATAGCTGCATCCCCACAAAACTATATGAATACATGGCAAACGCTCTGATTATTCTGATACCTGAAAACCCCACATGGAAAGCTATAGTACAACAGCATCAGGCAGGAATAGCGATCGATTTCAAAAGTATAAATGCAGCCCTATTGCACGAACTGCTACAACAACAGCTATTTTATACTTTGGGAATAGCAGATGATATATTTTGGGAACAGGAAGAGCAGTATTTACTTAATCTTGTCCAAAGGCTTACAACTGAATAAATTTATTTTTAGACGAATCTAAATCTGTAATAAATAAGTATATTTGTCATATTAAAGAACTCTAAATATGCGTAACTCTAAAATAGCCGGCGTTGGCCATTACGTTCCTGAACGTGTCGTATCAAACAAAGACCTTGAAAAACTAATGGATACTTCCGATGAGTGGATCAGGGAACGTACAGGTATTGTGGAGCGCCGTTACTTCCAAGAAGGTGTAGACACAACTGCTAACATGGCCGCACAAGCATCCCGCAAAGCCCTTAAAATGGCTGGCCTCGAAGCAAAAGACCTGGATATGATCGTTTTTGCAACGCTAAGTCCTGATTATGTATTCCCGGGGTCTGGCGTACTGTTGCAGCGTGAACTTGAGATTAAGGAGATTCCAGCCTTAGATGTGCGTAACCAATGCTCTGGGTTTATCTATGCCCTTTCAGTTGCTGATCAGTTTATCAAGACGGGGATGTATAATAACATACTGGTTGTTGGCTCTGAAATCCATTCCAGCGGACTTGACTTCTCTACTCGTGGCCGTGGTGTTTCGGTTATTTTCGGAGACGGAGCTGGTGCAGTTGTACTTACCCCATCATCAAGCAACGACAAAGGCATTTTGTCTACACACCTGCATGCTGATGGCGAATTTGCAGAAGAGTTGGCTGTACTTGACCCAGGCAGCAATAAACAAGAGCGCCTTACCCACGAGATGATCGACAGTGGTTCTATTTACCCGCACATGAACGGTAACATGGTATTTAAGCACGCTGTTACACGCTTTCCGGAGGTAATTATGGAGGCACTGCAGAAAAACGGTTATAAGCCAGAAGATATCGATATGCTGATACCGCACCAGGCAAACTTGCGCATTACCTCTTACATACAGCAGAAAATGGGACTACCGTCTGAAAAGGTGATGAGCAACATTCATAAGTATGGCAATACCACAGCTGCCTCTGTTCCAATTGCTTTAAGCGAAGCCGTGGAAGAGGGCCGCATTAAAGAAGGTGACTTAGTGTGCCTTGCCGCATTCGGTAGTGGTTTTACCTGGGCCTCGGCATTAGTACGCTGGTAAGTATAATTGCGAATGAGTGATTGAGTGGATGTATGAATTGTAGTTAGTTAATGGCTACATATTATTGGTTGATAGTATATACAGCATAAATTAGTTGCTTACACTCCTGCTGTAACTGAAACACAAATTGCTCACACATTCACTTAATCACTTAATTACTCATTCAAAATTCTAAAAAGTGCACAGCTACACAGAAGAGAATTACATTAAAGCCATTTACAAGCTTTCGGAGAACAGCACACAGGAGGTAAATACCAATGCCATTGCAGAGGTACTCGATACAAAAGCGGCTTCGGTAACAGATATGCTGCGTAAGCTAAGTAGCAAGAACATCGTAAACTATGTAAAATACCGTGGTGTAACACTAACTGAAGAGGGTGAACGCATTGCACTGCAAATCATAAGGAAGCACCGGCTTTGGGAAGTTTTCCTGGTAGAGAAGCTTAAATTTAACTGGGATGAGGTGCACGAAGTGGCCGAAGAGTTGGAACATATCTCCTCTACCCTACTTACAAGGCGGCTAGACGAGTTTCTGGGCTTCCCGCAGTTCGACCCGCACGGAGATCCTATTCCATCAGAAAGCGGCGAAATGAAGCAGAAAAAGCAACGCCTGCTAGCTGAAATGGAAGTAAATGACGCCGGTGTGGTGGTAGGTGTAAACGATTCGCAGCCGTTGTTCCTGCAGTACCTCGATAAAGTGGGCATTGCGTTGGGCTCACGCATACGGATCATCGACAAAATGCCTTATGATAACTCTTTGGAGATCCTGTTGGAAGAAAATAAGGGAATGCTTATTTCCAGTGAAGTGTCCAGAAATATATTTTTATCTGCCTAACCACTCTTTACTTTATATGCGTTTTACTCCACTTATACTTTTAACCTGCTGCGTTTTTTTACTAGCTATTGCATCCTGCACCCAAACCGAGAATAAAGGTGTGTTGCAGGCTGGTAAACGTATGAAAGTAGTTACCACCACCAGCATTCTAAAAGATGCTGTACAGAACATAATTGGTGATGCTGCTGATGTAGACGCTATAATGGGCAGTGGCGTGGACCCACACCTGTACAAGGCCACACAAGGCGATTTGAAAAAGCTAACCGAGGCGGATGTGGTAATTTATAACGGCCTGCATCTGGAAGGAAAGATGGGTGAAGTTCTGGAAAAGCTTAGCCGCCAGAAAACAGTTGTGGCCGGTGCAGAAAGTATTGCAAAGGATAAGTTAAAACGCTCTCCGCAATTTCAGGACAGTTACGACCCGCATGTATGGTTTAATGTAACGCTTTGGAAAGAAGTGGTGCAGCACCTGAGCCAGGAGCTGCAGAAAAAAGATCCGACCAATGCCGAAGTATACCAGAAAAACACAGCAGCCTACCTGCAGCAACTCGATGACCTTAACCAGTGGGTAACACAGGAAATACAGTCTATACCAGATAATCAGCGCATTCTGATTACAGCACACGATGCCTTTGGCTACTTTGGCGATGAATACGGTATAAGTGTGCGTGGTTTGCAGGGCATTTCTACTGTATCTGAGTTTGGACTGCAGGATGTTTCGGCGTTAGTAAATTACATTTCTGAGAATAAGATTAAAGCTGTTTTTGTAGAGTCTTCGGTTTCGCCAAAGGCCATTGAGGCAGTGGTAATAGGCAGTAAGCAAAAAGGGCATGAAGTAAAAATTGGCGGCACTTTATACTCTGATGCACTTGGCGAGGCTGCCACACCAGAAGGTACATATACTGGTATGGTGCGGCACAATGTGAACACGATTGTATCTTCTTTAAAATAGAAAATGATACTACAAGTAGAAAACCCGGTAGCAGAAGTACACGACCTGACTGTAAGTTATGATCGCAAGCCGGTGCTGTGGGGAGTGGACCTTACCCTTCCGGCTGGTGCACTGGTAGGCGTTATCGGACCAAACGGCGCTGGTAAATCCACGCTTATCAAGGCTATGATGGACCTGTTGCCCTCCGGTAGCGGCTATGTTCGGCTTTTCGATAAACCCATTGACCAAGTTCGCAAACGCATCAGCTATGTGCCCCAACGTGAGTCAGTAGACTGGGATTTTCCGGCCTCTGTTTTTGATGTAGTGCTGATGGGCCGCTACGGCAACCTCGGCCTGTTTAAAAGACCTCGCCAGGCTGATAAAGACGCTGCCATGGAAGCCTTAACTAAAGTTGGCATGCAATCCTTTGCGAATCGCCAGATATCACAGCTTTCAGGTGGGCAGCAGCAACGAGTTTTCCTGGCAAGGGCACTGGCACAAAACGCTGATTTATACTTTATGGACGAGCCCTTTGCCGGCGTAGATATTGCCACAGAAACAGCTATTATAGAATTGCTGCGCACCATGCGCGATCAGGGAAAAACTGTTATCGTAGTGCACCACGACCTACAATCAGCTGCCGATTATTTTGATTGGGTAGTACTGCTGAACATGCGCCTGGTAGCCTCTGGCCCTACAGAAAAAGTACTGACGCAGGAGCTACTTGAACAAACTTACGGTGGTAAGCTAACTGTGCTCAGTAAAGTTGGCGACCTTCTTCGAAAACAGGAATTTCCACTGAGAGAGAAAAAAGTAAAGAGTTGATGAGATACAGAATTTGAAAGCTAGAGAGTTTGGGAGTTAGATATATCGAATGAATGATTAATGGTATTACATAATCATGTGCATCATTTTAAATCCAGAAAATCCTGATTCAAAAAATTAACAATTCGCAACCATTAATCAAACCATGAAAGAGTTTTTTGAATTCTTCTCTTTTGCAGATGCCAACGTGCGCTATGTTACGATTGGCTCGGTGCTATTAGCAGCAAGTTCTGCTGTGGTGGGTTGCTTTACGCTTTTGCGCAAACGTGCACTAGTTGGTGATGCGGTGGCGCATGCCGTACTGCCGGGAGTTTGTCTGGCGTTTATACTTTCAGGCACAAAAAATCCACTTATACTTTTGCTGGGAGCCTTCGTAACTGGCTGGCTATCTTTGGTTGTAATCGATTTTATCACTTCCCGTTCACGTATTAAAGAAGACACTGCCATTGGACTTGTACTTTCGGTATTCTTTGGTATTGGTATACTTTTACTTACAGCCATTCAGCACTCCGGTAATGCAGCGCAGAGCGGCCTCGATAAGTTTTTGTTCGGAAAAGCAGCCTCATTGGTAGGTGAAGATTTAATTACCTTCAGTGTTGTAGCTATACTTTTATTAGCCGCTACCATACTTTTTTATAAAGAGTTAAAGCTGCTGTGCTTCGACGAAACCTATGCCCGTACCATCGGCTTTCCGGTAAGAAGACTGGAGTTATTACTTACAACGCTTACTGTATTGGCGGTGGTAGTGGGCATACAAGCTGTAGGCGTTGTACTGATGGCGGCCATGCTTATCACACCAGCTGCTGCGGCACGTTTCTGGACCGACAGGCTTGGTGTTATGCTGGTGCTTGCAGCTGTTATGGGAGCCTTTTCTGGAGTAGCAGGAGCTTTTGTTTCCTATACTGCTCCGGCTATGCCAACTGGCCCTTGGATCGTGCTGATCGTTTCGATGATCGCCATACTTTCCTTTGCCCTTGCCCCTGATAAAGGCTGGATAGCACGTATACTTCGCCGCCGCCGCAACAGAAAACTGATACTGGAAGAAAACCTGCTAAAACTTCTTTACCAGCTGGGTGAGGCAAAGCAGGATTACGCTGCAAACCGGCCCCTGCAGGAGCTGCTGGAAAAAAGAGCTATTCCGGCTAAAGAAGCCAAGTATGGCCTGAATAAACTTAAAAAACAGGGTTATCTGGAAAAAAGAAAAGGAACATGGGCCCTAACCCCGGAAGGCTTAAACCGAGGCAGAAGGGTTGTAAGGCTGCACCGCCTTTGGGAACTGTATCTGACCCAATACCTGCACCTTGCCTCCGACCATGTACACGAAGATGCCGAAACTATAGAGCACATTATCACACCCGAACTGGAGCAACGCTTGCTTGAGGAACTCAATTACCCGGAACTGGACCCGCATAGCACCAGGATACCATGAGTTGGAGATTAATTTTAGATGAGTGATAATTAACAACAAACAACATTACCATGAATGCCTTTTGGATCATACTTACCGGATCTTTAGTAGCTGCCTGCTGTAGCCTGTTGGGTTGTTACCTGATATTGCGGCGCATGGCTATGGTTGGTGATGCAATCTCGCATGCAGTGCTGCCGGGCATTGTAATAGCCTTTTTGCTTACAGGTTCCCGCGATTCTGTGCCTATGCTGATCGGTGCCGGTTTGCTTGGAGTGCTCACTACTTTCCTGATAGAGTTCTTCCATAGATATGCTCGTGTACAGTCCGATGCTGCCATTGGCGTTACTTTTACCTGGCTGTTTGCTATCGGCATCATACTTATATCAGTGTTTGCCGGACAGGTAGACCTGGACCAGGATTGCGTGCTTTACGGAGAAATAGCCTATGTCCCCCTCGATCTCTGGATCACGGAAGGTGGCCTGAGCATGGGTCCGCGCACTGTCTGGACGCTGGGCCTCGTAACCATTATTATACTTTTGTTCATTGTTATCGGCTACAAAGAGCTTTTCCTGACTGCATTTGACTCAGGTTATGCGGCAGCTATTGGTGTATCTACGTCGCTATGGTATTACCTGCTCATGACAGCGGTATCCCTTACAACGGTGGCATCGTTCGAGTCGGTGGGTGCAATATTGGTGGTGGCATTACTTGTGGCCCCTCCTGCTACGGCTTACCTGCTTACCGATAATTTTAAAACCATGCTGATACTCTCGGTTGTGCTGGGTATACTGGCAGCTTTTGCCGGCTATTACCTTGCCGTCTGGATAGATGGGTCTATTGCCGGCGCCATTGCTACTGTTACAGGAATTGAGTTTATGATAGCGTTTCTTTTTTCTCCGTCGCGCGGCATCCTTATGAGTAAAAAACTGATACAACCGGTACAGCACTAAGTATAAAAGAACCTACGCCGGCAGTATGTTGTTAACAAAACGTAATCATAGAAAACATACATGTTTTATAAACTGATCATACTTCCTGTACTTGCTCTAAGTATACTTGCCTCCTGCACCAATAGCCAGCCAAACGTTGCTACTGATGCTTCGGTACTAGCAGATCAGACAGCTTCTGACAGCACAGTTAAACCGGCCACTAAACCTGCCGAAAAAATAAAGTGGCTTACCATAGAACAGGCCGCTGCGCGTATGAAACAGGAGCCCCGCAAGGTAGTGATCGATGTATACACAGACTGGTGCGGATGGTGCAAAAAAATGGACAAGAGCACCTTTACAGATCCAGAAGTAGCCGCGCTGGTAAACAAACACTACTACGCTGTTAAACTGGATGCCGAAGGCAAAGACCCGATCACATTAAATGGCCATACCTATACTTTTAAAACAGAATACAGGTCGCATGAACTTGCTGTAGCTTTGCTGCAAGGGCAAATGAGTTACCCTACCACAGTATACCTCGACGAAAAATTTAACATGATTGCCCCGGTGCCCGGTTACCTGGACGCTAAGAACTTCTCCAAAATTCTGCGCTATTTCGGCGAGGACCATCACAAGCAAATGAACTTTAAAGAGTATGAAAAAGAGGACCGGTGATTAAGGGGATTTTATAGATTCGTGTGAGTTTTCTTGACTAGGATTTTCAGGATTAATGGATTGATTGGAAGCAGATAGTGAATTCCTTTTGCATCCCGATGAATAAATTCAAAACTGCCCTTTAGCCAAACAGATAGTCCTGTTCATCATAAAAAATCAAATAAATCAAAGTTCAGACAATAATCCGTAAATTTGCACAGCGCATAATTTATACTTGCTTTGATCAACCCACTTCACAATACTGATACAATAGTTGCAGTAGCTACTGCATCCGGCACAGGTGCCATTGCCGTTATCCGCTTGTCCGGGCCGGAGGCTATTACAATAACCAATAGTGCTTTTAAAGGCAAAGATCTCACAAAACAAGCCAGTCATACTATCCACTTTGGCACTATCCGCGACGAAGGAAAAATACTGGACGAGGTATTGGTATCGCTATTTGTGGGCCCTCACTCTTACACCAAAGAGAATGTAGTAGAGATCTCCTGCCATGGCTCTGACTTTATAGTGCAGCAGATCGTAAAGCTGTTGCTGAAACATGGTGCACGCCTGGCTAATGCAGGTGAGTTTACCAAGCGCGCTTTCCTGAACGGGCAGTTCGACCTGGCCCAGGCCGAGGCTGTAGCCGACCTGATCTCCTCTGATTCCGCACTTTCCCATGAAGTGGCCATGAAGCAGATGCGTGGTGGCTTTTCACAGGAAATTAAACGATTACGCGGAGAACTAGTGCACTTTGCCTCTATGATTGAGTTGGAGCTCGACTTTGGCGAAGAGGACGTGGAGTTTGCTGACCGTGACCAGTTGCGCGCACTTATACTTAACATTCAAAGTATAATCCGGGAGCTTCTTAAGTCATTTGAACTGGGCAATGTGATTAAAAACGGTGTGCCTACGGTGATTGTGGGTAACCCAAATGCGGGTAAGTCTACGCTGCTTAACAAGCTACTTAACGAGGAAAAAGCGATCGTATCGGATGTACCCGGTACTACCCGTGATTTTATTGAGGATGAGATAAGTATAGAGGGTATTACGTTCCGGTTTATAGATACGGCCGGCCTGCGCGAAACTACTGACAAAGTAGAAGCCATTGGCGTGGAGCGTACTATGCAGAAGCTAAGCCAGTCGTCGCTGATCATTTACCTGTTTGATATTACCGAAGTAACAGCTGAAGAAGTACAGGCTGAACTGCAAAGGCTAAATCCGAAAAGTCTTCCCTTATTAGCAGTTGCGAATAAGATAGACCAGGCATCGCCGGAAAAATTAGCTGCATTTGCAAGTATAGAAAACCTGGTGCAGATCTCTGCTGCTGAAGGCGCCAACCTAGAAGACCTTAAAATGGCCCTAGTTAACAAGGTGAACCTGGGCAAGCTTAACACCCAGCAACAAACCATAGTTACCAACCTGCGCCACGTAGACAGCCTGAACAAAACCTACGCTGCATTAGATGATGTGCTTAACGGCCTTGCCCTTGGTATGAGCGGCGACCTGGTAGCAGCGGATATCCGCAGAGCCCTTTATAGCTTAGGCGAGATAACGGGTGAGATCACAACAGACGATTTGCTGGATAATATTTTCACTAAGTTCTGCATCGGAAAGTAGACTTTACCATTTAATGATGCAAATACGTTGAAGTTCATTAATAATAAGTCACATCTTGGAAGGAGTTAGCTCACAGTACAGTTCTACTCTATGTAAAGCTTAAACCGAGTCATCGTTTCATACAGATTTTTTCGTCGTTGCTGAAATATAATGATGTTCACTGTCCGGAAAGAACAGGCCATCACATCGGATGGCCTGTATAAAAGGATGAGCACATTAGGATGCCCACTTAATGGTACAGCCTATAGCTTTAGTTTTAGAAATTTCCGGCGCTTTATTGTTCTCGAGGGCCATAATCGCATCCTCTACATAAAGTTTATCTGCACTTGCCGCATCTCTGGCATTATTATCTATAGAGCCAATATATACGACCTTACGATCTTTATTTAATACATAAACATGAGGAGTATTTGTAGCCCCATATGCCCTGGCTATCTCCTGTGTTTTATCCTGTACATAAGGAAACTTAAACCCCTTTTCTTTGGCTCGATCAATCATATTATCATATGAATCGCCCCACTTTTTCCGCGCGTCATTTGGATTGATAGCGATTACAGGAAAGCCTTTATCTGCGAATTTGGCATGGAGTGCATTAATCCGATCTTCATACATTTTTGAAAAAGGACATGTATTGCAGGTAAAAATAACGATATACCCTTTAGCCTCTTCATAATCAGTTAATGACACCATTTTTCCATCTACATTCTTTAACCGGAAGTCACGTGCAGTATCACCAACCGCATATCCGCCAGTAACGCCTTCACTTCTAGTATCACCTTCAGAAGATGAACAGGCAAAAAAGATGAGCAGTAATAGAACCAGAATTAGGTTTACATTTTTCATAGAGTTAATCTTTTAAAAGTTTATTGATATGTTTTTCAAGCTCAGACTTTGTAAGTTCTCCTTCGAGGAAAACCCTTTGAGCAGTTGAATTTCTTATAAGAAGGGTAGCAGGAATGGCTCCAGACCAGGAAGGATCCACCTGGTCAATAAAAAGATTGGGATCTTATTCGTCCAGTAGCCAAACAGTAGAGCCTATTTTTTTGCGTTTAATGAACGAATTAACCTTGTTAAGTTCATCTGGAAAATCAAGGCTCACAAGCAGTACCTCAACTTTGTTTGGGTCATATGCATAACGCAGGGAGTCTATAAAGGGCAACTCCTTTATACAAGGCTGGCACCAGGTAGCCCAGAAATTGATAACCTTTACTTTAGTGTCAGAGCGTGTAGCCATGTATTCCTGGAGCTCAGGAAATTTGATCACTTTCTCTGATTTAAAGTCACGAGCAGTGTCACCACTTGCAAATCCGCCTGCGTTGTTAACAATTTCAGACTCTCCATTTGAAGAGCAACATGAAAAAATGATTAGCAGTAAGAAAACCATTACATTATTTATGTATTTCATAGTCTCAACCATTTATAGGCTTATCTAACACCGGTTACTAAATTTGCTTGAACACATTATATTCCACTTGTAATTATTCTTACTACAGAAGACTGACCTCACTACTATTGTTGAGTCTTTTCAGATCCATTAGGAGATGATTCGGGTCAATACCGGCGTAAGCGGGCTTGTGGGGCAACTCCACCACAATAGTTTGCTTTCCTGAGCGGATATGGTGCCATTGTAAGTAGAGCATTTCTTTTTCTCCCTGCTGTCCATCGACAGGTTTAAAAACTCCCACTTGGATCCAGTCATCCATAGGTACATCTGTTTCGACACCCAATGTGTCAACAGTGTATTTTCTTGCCTGCAATTCCAAGCTCACCGCCCACTTACCTGCCTTGTTTTTTCTTGCTGAAGACCGTTCTGTTTTCAAGTCCCAAAATGTGTTGGCAGCGAATAAGTCATGTAATAGATATTGGATAGAATCAGGGGTAACCTTCTGAAGTTCGCTAAACAGATCTTGCGGGATAGGCAGCGGTGGAAAACCATCTGCATTTTTACTGTACAATTTTTGCAAAGCCCCTCCTACTTTCTCTTTCCCTATATATTCTCGCAAAGTATACAAAGCAAGGGGACCCTTGCGGTAGATCAGGGTGTGGTCATTTGCCTGCAACAACGGTTGTCCAGCCCTTGATTGTGGGCTAAAGTATTCTTGCTGTAGCATACGAACGTACCCCATTAAATTCTTCTGGCCTTTGGCTTCCTCTATGATTTCCAGAGCGGAATACCATGCGAGACTTTCGGTGAGCAATAGATTTCCTTCTACAAAGGCAGGAGAAAGTCCGTGGGACCACCATTGGTGCGCCACTTCATGTGCAACAGTGGCATATACAAGATCAACATCCCGTGGGTCCTCCGCTGGGTTGAGAAGCGCAATCCCGGTTCTGTACCAAACGTTGGTTGGATGCGCATACATACCCTTATTATAACCGGAGTGCTCCAGAAAACGTATTTCGCTGTGCGGATATGGACCCAACTGCCGGTTAAGATAGCTTAACGACGCCTGTACACCACGTATCATCCGATCAATGTTTAGCGAGTGCCCAGGATGATAGAGAATTTCAATATCAACAGTCTGTCCAGAATCTGAGTTTTTCCATTGCGCTTTACGCACATCATAATCAGCTGAGAAAAAAGCATATTTATTTTTAATAGGTGACTCAGTTTTATAATGGAAATAATTGCGACCATCTTTCTTCCAACTCGCTTTTAGCTTTCCTTGAGTTACTGCAATTTGCCCATGATCGGTACCCACGACTGCTTCGAAATTGATACGTTCCTGTCCCGAAATCCCCATCCGTGCTACATTAATTTCAGGCCAGATTTCACGGTTGGGGTGTAATTTTTGATTAGCTCGTTCTACAGGGTCTTCAATTTCTCGTTCCTTTTTATAGCCAATTTGAGGCAAGTAATCATTTCCAAAGTATGAGCCATTCTCAACTAAAGAAGCATCAACTCCCCAGTTTGGGAAGCCTTGCGGGCTAACCTTCACATGGAAGTCAAGCCGTATCGAATCTCCGGGAAATAGAGGCTTTTCCAGAACGTAAATTCGGTGGCCAAGCTCCTCGTCCACGAGCACTGGTCTGGTTGTGCGGTTAAAGCGTATTAAATGATTTTCAACGCCCAGCGTAGTCGCCAAGTGGATAGAATCAATCTTCGATGCAGTCCCATTCACAAAATCAGAACTACCGCGTATTTCTACTGCCCGTCGTTTAGGGTAGATCTCTACATGAAGTTTTGTTCCAGTCAACCAAGGCTGTGGGCTGTTCTCATATTTGCTGTATAACTTCTCATATGCTGCTTTCCACTCCTCTCCTTTGGGGGCTGCAGTACGAGGGTATAGAATGTTGGTGTTATAAAATATTATACTTCCTAGTATTAGCATGAGCAAGCCCGCGAAGGCGGCAATTGCTTTTGTTGGGCGCGTTAGGCGGCGGCTCCCTTCCTGAACTCTTTGTTTCAGACTTTTTTCTGTGCCTCGTGGCCATAGTAAATTTGCTACTACAGCCAATAACAGAGCCCAGGCTACCCAATAAAGTTTATACAGAACCCACGGCCCCATGTACGGCTCCAATCCTCGTATTTCTGAATAGGTCCATCCGGGATCAGATCCATATACTAGCAGACTTGGTTCTATGCCCATAGCAGGACCAAAAAAGAGAACAACAAAAAACATGATCACGATCAGGTGAGCAATGTACTTCTGGTTGACCACTACATGTATAACCAACGAGAGCAGCGCCATTAATACATAATCGACAAGTCTAATCCCAAAAAGGAT
This sequence comes from Pontibacter sp. H249, assembly GCF_037892465.1. Lineage (NCBI taxonomy): Bacteria > Pseudomonadati > Bacteroidota > Cytophagia > Cytophagales > Hymenobacteraceae > Pontibacter > Pontibacter sp. H249. Next base: position 219,642 of record NZ_JBBKTR010000004.1, read on the forward strand.
TTTCAGGTAAAGTCCTACCTCAAAATCATAGTACCCCATCCGCATCTGCACTAACATCCCTGAAACTATCATGAGCAACTGCAATAGCACAAGTGCAAGGAAAAGTCCGGCGAATTTGCCTGCAAAGGAGGCCCAAACCGGCAAGGGTGCCGCTCCAACAATCTCATTAAGCCTTGCTTCCCGCTCCCGCCATACGAGTTCACCGGCATAGTAGAGGATGAGGAGCGGAATTGCAAACCACATGGCATTGTGTTCAATGTTTTCTAATAAAATTGAAAGGTGTCCTGTAACTGGCAGCTCAGGTACGAAATGATAACTATTGAACCAGGAAGGGCTCGTAACCACCACAAAAATTGAGAAGCAGGCAAAAACTATCCATCCCCTATACATTACTACCTTGAATGACTCCCTGGCGACAGTTACAATCTGTAGTACCTTGGTAGAAATACCAAAAGTTTGTTGTAGCTGAGGAACTGTAATAGGGACAATTTTTACAATATGGTAACTCTCCGCAACCGTAGAAGAGGAAGATATACGGAGCCTTGTGCGATTTTTTTTCTCCCCCCTAGAGCTAGACTTAAAAGTAAAGCGGAAATAGGTGAAAGCGAGCATACCTAGCGCGACAGCACACCACATGAGTCGGTTTAAAAGCGTCCAGGTTTGAATTGCTGGCAGCTGTGTGTTCTTCTCTACCGGTGTCCATAAACTTTTAAGATTTTGAATTAGAGTGATTCCCAGTGGATCTGTCAGTTTTGCAAGGGTCCAATTCTCTAGCCCTACAGCAATTAACTGCCATGTGGCGAGCGCTGTGAAAACCATAAATATTCCCATGAGAAAACTCGCAACGCCTCTTCGGCTCAAGATAGCAACAGCAAACATGAGTGCCACTGCAACAAAGGTATTTGGCAGCAGGAGTAAAAAATAGGCGCTAATATAGGCGGCTGGATTAACTGGTCCTAGAAGGCCCAAATGTTCACTTGGGAAAAATAAAGCACCCAAGAGGCCTAGCGGAATGGCAGTCATGACGAGTGATCCAAGGAAAAAGGCGGCCAAGAAGCGCCCCCCTAGGTAGACAAGCTTACTTACAGGTGCGGTGTAAAGTAGCGGGTGCATCCTGGTTTCCACGTCTCTTGCTGCAGCATTGCCTGCAATTGGAGCCAAGACCCACACCCCCAGGATACAGGCTATCACAGTAATCTTCGCAATAAAAAACGGGGCGTTTCTGGAGTAGCCACCAATGATCATCTCTTCAGTGAAGACGTCACGGGACATGAAGAAAGTTATTACTAAAAGAAGCAGGAAAAAGAACCAAGTCGAAATGCTTCGCATCTGGTAAGCAACCTCATACCGAAATGTTTCCCAGAGTTTCATATTAGCACCTCTTTATCTTTTTGTACCACGTTCTTTATGGAGTCCTGTGTGATCACAGTGAAATAGACATCCTCTAGATCGGGAGATACCTCTTCAAAACCCCTCCCTAGAGATGTTTCGCTAAAGATGTGTATCACAGTCCGGCCACCAAGAAGTTTTGTTGAGATGATAACATACTCTTGCTCAAGCGCCGGCAACTCACTTTTATTTATCACCCGCCGCCATACTTTCCCATTTAAGTTTTCGATCGCCTTTTGGGGTTCAGTCTCCAGTAATATCTGTCCTTTATTGATCACCGCCATGCGCGTGCAAAGCTCGGACACATCCTCCACGATGTGCGTAGAAAGGATAACTACACTGTTTTCGCCCATCTCACTGAGCAGGTTTAGAAACCGTACCCGTTCTGCCGGGTCTAGTCCCGCAGTCGGTTCGTCTACAATGATCAACTTTGGGTTTCCCAGCATAGCTACGGCCACTCCAAACCGCTGTCGCATCCCCCCTGAGAAGCCTCCAAGCTTTTGCCTGCGCACGTCCCACAGGTTCGTTTGCCTTAGTAGTGCCTCTACCACTTCTCTTCTTGATTTTCTTTCCTTTATTCCTTTAAGCACAGCAAAATAGTTTAGCAGTTCTTCTGCGTTTGCCTTAGGATGTAGTCCAAAGTCTTGGGGAAGATATCCCAGCGTTTGTTGTACCTTATCCTTTTGGTTGAGTACATCAATGCTCCCAAAGTGAATAGTACCTTCATCTGGCTCCTGCAATGTTGCTAGGGTACGCATAAGAGATGATTTACCGGCACCATTCGGACCCAGCAGACCGTACATGCCGGGCGGTATTGTCAGAGAAATATTTTGAAGCGCCTTTACGCCATTGGGATAGGTTTTGGAGACGTTCCGTATACTTAAAGTAGTTTGATCTTTCATAATGCGAAGCGCTTTGATGACAGCACAAAGGAGCAGGTACCGATGCAGAAAGCAAAAAGCGATATACCACCGTTAAAAAAAATCGACAAATAGATGCTGTATCTCTGCCAAAGCACTTGCAGAGATATAACTTGGTTTTGTAGATTATTTCTGGCGATGGTCGATTTGACCGAAGCGGAATGACAGGATAAAATACCTTTACTCCATGAATAGAATAAAAAAAGTATTAGCACTTATTCACATCATCCCGTGGGCTTTTGCTTTGCTGAATTTTACTGTAGAAGTTTTGGTAAATGACAGGCCCTTCAGGCCTCAGGCATTATTAATAGGGTTATATGTTTTTTATGCCCATCTATACATTTTCACGAAATACCTAAATAAAAAGAAATACCAATCCTACCTCTGGTACCTGATTTGGATCTTTTTGACTGGCCCTCTTCCCTTTTTAGTATTTGCAATTTTTGTAAATGGAAAAGTTAGCACATGGATGGGTTTTCTGAATTACTATAGTAATTCTATATCAATCGTTATTATTTTCATTCTTACGAGCACTCTTGTCGGAGTTATCCAGAACCTGATTATCAATACAGTAAAAAAAGAACAGCTAGAGAAACAGGCTATTAACACAGAGCTTGTTTATTTGAAGTCACAGATCAACCCGCATTTTCTTTTCAATACCCTTAATAACATCCACACCTTAGTGTATACTCAGGATTCTGCAGCACCTGAAGCCATGATGCGTCTTTCTTCACTGATGCGCTACATGATCTATGAATCCAATGCCTCAACTGTTCCACTTTCCACAGAGATAGATTATCTACAAGACTATATAAGCCTGCAGCAGCTGCGATATAAGGCAACACCCGTTGTAGACTTTCAAGTAGAGGGAAACACAGAGACCTGCCATGTGGCACCGCTGTTGTTTATCCATCTTCTTGAGAATACCTACAAACATAGTCCGTCTCGATTAAAACCATGCTCCATAAAGGTGAGGATAGAGGTAAAAGAAAATGTGCTTGTTGCGACTTTTCAAAATCCCATAGGGAAAAAAACAGGTAACTTACTGGAAGAACCAGGTGGGATTGGATTTACGAATGTGCAAAAAAGGCTGCAATTACTTTACCCGAAACAGCATAGCCTAGTAATTGATAAAAATGATGAAGTCTTCACTGCTGAATTAAAAATTACAAATCTTCACACCCAGACCAATGAAAAAAAAGCTCAGCTGCTACATAATTGATGATGAGCATCTGGCTCAGAAAATACTGGAAAAGTATGTAGCTAAAGTTTCCTTTCTGGAGCACAAAGGTAGCTTTGAGAGTCCGTTAGAGGCAGTTGATCAAATGGACATTGATAAGCCCGACCTGCTATTTTTGGATATAAATATGCCTGATCTGGATGGACTCAGTTTCATACCTATGCTGAATCCAAAACCGAAAATCATCCTGACAACTGCCTATGACCAATATGCCCTGAAAGCTTTTGATCTAGAGGTGAAAGATTACCTGTTAAAGCCCATTTCTTTCGAACGCTTTTACAAAGGAGTACTCCGAATTTATCAAGAGCTGAATCCGCAGCACCAGCCGGAGCTAGTAGAAGCGAATGTAGTGCCTAAAAACGAGCAGGAATACGTTTTTATAAAAGCAGGTACTCGAATTCAAAAGATTGACATCCGCGATATTTTATTTATCGAAGGAATGAAAGATTATCTCCGAATCCATACCAATAAGGAAAAGATAATGACCTTGATGAGTTTTGCTAAAATACAGGAACTGCTACCTGACAGAAAAATTGTCCGGGTGCATAAATCCTTTATGGTTGCCATCGATAAAATAGATCACATCGAAAAAAACAGGATTAGAATAGCTGATCAAATTATACCAATCAGTAGTACGTATGCAGACACGTTTTATAAAGTATTGAAAGATTTTAAAGACTAGTATTCCTGGAAGGCTGAAAGAATAACCAAATAACTGTTGGCTATCTTAACAGGCCACTGCTACTAAGGATTGTACTTCTACTAGTAAACATCACCCGTTCGATTTAACTTTTTAAAATAAAGATTATACTCTCCCAAAGGGGGCCATGACTACACTGTAGTGGCCAATTTTACATTAAGAATCCTCTGAAGTTTTAAAAGCTATAGTATAATAGCTGTATCAACCACCGTATTCTTAAACTTTATAGCTTTTATAGGTACACATTATCTATAGCTGCGTATGGGTATATAAAATAACTCGAAGCCATAGTAGTTATCATAATAACACATCTACTATAAGCACTTAAAAGACAAGAGTCTACGCCATACTTGCGACATGAAAATTAGGTTTCCATATTTCGATTACCTGGGTATGCCTCTACTCGGAGCTGCGGCTGTTATTTTTTTTGTTGTTGAGTCTAAAAGGCAACTGCGACAACGGACAAGATCTAAAGTTGATCGTTTAAAAGAAAACACTAGTGTAGCAGCCGTAGCGCTTCCAGCATTAAGGTTCCTGTTATTACCTTGTAGTTATTTGGCAGCAAAGCACGCTACTGAAAGACAGTTTGGCCTGCTTCATTGGGCCAGGCTGCCAAAATGGGGAAAGTATATAGCTGGTTTTTTATTACTAGATTACTCTAATTACCTGTGGCACGTGTTGCTACATAAATCTAACCTGCTTTGGCGCTTCCATAATGTGCATCACATAGATATGGACCTGGACCTATCTACAGCCTGGCGTTTTCATGTCGGCGAAAACATAGCCTCAGTTCCTTATCGAAGTACTGCCGTTGCCTTAATTGGTGTACCAGCTCCGCTTGTGTTGTTTTACGAAGTAATTTTTGAAGGCTGTACGGCTTTTCATCATTCTAACATGCGACTGCCATTTAACCTGGAGCGAGGGCTTTGCCGGTTTATAGTTACTCCCCGCATGCACGGCATACACCATTCAATAGTAGCAAAAGAAACAAACAGTAACTACTCAGTTATATTCTCGTGGTGGGATAGACTACACAAAACTCTGCAACTGCATGTTACACAGGATGAAATAGTAATTGGCGTACCTGCTTACAGAGATCCAAAGGAGCAGACTCCACTAAAACTTTTTACTATGCCGTTTAAGAAACAAAGAGCTTGGCGCCTGCCAGACGGTACAGTACCAGAACGTAAAGAGCAATACCCCTTGCACCGTTTATGTCCGTAGTTATACTTTTAAATCAGGTCTGCCTCGCTAAAAAGTAAGGCAAATTCGGCAAACTCTATAAGACACCATCTTATAGTATATTCAAACAACTTTAATAAACCGGAAAACTAGATCTACTAATTTATACTTTAGCGCTGTTTGCTAACTGCACTACCAGTAATGCGATTTCCTCAGGTTTCTCCTCCTGCAGAAAGTGTTTGGAATCAAGCTTATGCACTGTGTTTAGATTAGCGGCCTCCTTGATTTCTTCCCCGAAGCGATCATAGTTTAGCCCTGGGTCATCGGCTCCCCATATAGCCTGTATCGGATAAGGTACATTCTCCACAGCCTCGTAACAGAGCTTTTTAAACTCTTCTGACTTCTGAAAATTCCGCATGATCTTCAGAAAAGCTTTTCCCCCGTCACCTCGCTTGAGCAAGTCCACGTAAGCGTTTACTTCTTCCTTTGGTAAGGCATCGGCATGGTTTACCCCTAATTGGGAGAAGAGTAGGTACCAGGTAGAATGTGCAATAGATTTAAGCTCCGCCTCTCCCAGCAATGGTATTTCGAATGGGCGCATCGGCAACGGCTTTTTAAACTTGTCTACCTCAATCCAAGTGTTCAAGATAGTTAAGGAAAGTATTTTATCCTTATTCTCCGCTGCCATGGCAAATCCAATGGGCCCGCCAATGTCATGAACAAGCAGGTGGTACTTCTCAATACCCATCACTTCGGTTGCACGGGCACAGAAGCGGGCAAAATTGTGAAAAGTGTATTCAAAATCTTCGGGTCTGTCAGATAGGCCTAGACCTGGTAGGTCAACGGACACGCCTCGCATACCTCTAGCTGCCAGTGCCTGTATCACCTTACGGTACAGGTAAGATGAAGTAGGCACACCATGGATGCAGAACACTACCTCACCTTCTCCTTCATCTAAAACAAAGGTGTTTATGCCATCCACTACAATGTACTTGCCAGCAGCTTTATGCTGCTCAATTACGTGCTCAACGCTATTATTACCGTTCATAGCTTCTGTGTTTTAACTATACTTCTTACTTATCATGCTATACGCCCCCCTTTACAAACTATAAGTATACTTTTTACCCTACGAAGGTTATTTTATATAAGCATCTCATACCTTAAACAGTTTGGCTTACTACTACACCCCAGCGCTAAAACCTGCAGAAGCGAACAGTTTTAAAGCGGTTAGCAAACGTCTAATTAGTGTCAATCCTGCAGCTTCGACTTTATGATAAGCCTGTTGTAAATAGAAACAAGTTTCTGTTGAGGAACCTTAAGATAGTAGAGCAGCCATATTATCAGAAAAATAAATTGCAGACGGTAAACACCATTTTCACGGTACTTTTGTGCAGATGTTACAACAGCAGCCGGCAACACTTTAAACTGGGTCACTTCTTTTATCCTGTATATTATTTCTTGATCTTCCATTACAACATGGTCTTCACTAAAGCCGCCAATCCGTACAAAATCATACTTTAGTATAAACAGGCTTTGGTCCCCAAACCGTAAGTGGTCCAAGTCAAAGCGTGTGAACCAGGCATTTACTTTTAAAAACCAGTGTTTCTCATCGAACTGCAATCGAAAACAACCAGCGCCAGCTCCTGATCGGCAGTTTTTTATGATATCCTTATGAAAATCAGCAGGTGGAAATGTATCAGCGTGAAGAAAATAGAGAATTTCACCAGTCGCTGAGGCTGCGCCACTATTCATTTGTGCAGCTCTGCCTTTTTTCGGTGAACATACTACTTTTGCTCCTGCCGCGCTAGCCAAAGCAGGTGTATTATCTGTACTGCCTCCATCAGAGACTATTACCTCAAGTATAGACTCACCCCCTGATGTTAATAGGTACTGAACAAGCTGTTGAATCCCCCCCGCCTCATTATATGTAGGAATTACAATACTTATGTTAGCAGGCATGACAGAAAGTAGGTTATAGTAATTTTAAACTTATACTTATGTGTTCGCTATAAGAAGCTTAAAATATTATAACTGATTTTATGAGATGTGGTTTTTTTCTGGCTTTTCGAAATGTAAGTATAGCTTCTTACCTCAAACTAACTTTATGGATGTAAGCACTAGTGCTCATATAAAAACTGAAATTCTGGGGAAGTATAATCATCTACTAAGAACTCCTATTAACTGCGTGTAAATCTTAGTTACAGTTATACCAAGCATCAGTAAATTCTATGAAATAAGGCTAGGGCGGGTTTGCACCACCATATTTACTCATGAAGGATTACGGCATCCTACATAAGAGACATTACATCTAATCAATAAAAACGGCCTCTGGAATCAACTTCCAGAGGCCGTTTTTATTGATTAGATACTACCTATTCTTTTACAAACATATAGTTTCGGTGATAGTCGGTTGGTTTACGGTAAGGGTATTTATCAAATTCCCTGAAACTTATCTTCTTGCCATTTGCAAAAAAGAAGCCTTTGTAGCCCATGTTGGTTAGCAGTGTGAACACCTCACCGCTCTTGGCTTCATCGTGTCCGCACTCAAATAATAAAGTAGGCATAAATTTCTGCAGCGTTTTCTGGCCTCCCTTGAAAACAGAAAGCTCATGACCTTCCACGTCGCATTTTATAAAAGCAAGGTTTTCGATTGGGTTTTTCTCGAAAAACGTATCTAAGGTTGCTAACTCTACTTCAACTTTATGAAGCTGCCCGTCTTCAGATAGATTTTCACCTTCTTTCTGTAGTTTAGCTCCACCTGCACCTATAACAGGTCTAAATAACTCGAACTTTCCCTCCTTATCAGATAAGCCCTTATTAATTACGCTCACATTGCTCAGCCCGAATGCTCTGATTAATTCTTTCAGAAAACCGCCTAATTCAGGCTGAGGCTCAAATGAAATTACGCGGCCTGTTGGGCCTACTTGCTTCGACATCCAGTAGGTATAAATACCTCTGTTAGCACCTATATCAAGTACTGTAGCTCCTTCCATATCCTGGTTTAGCAGGAATTTTATAGACTCTCTTTCGCTCCTTCGCCGGTACCGCCAAAAGCGTGAAACCATGTGTAATTTGTCGATGATGTTCATAATTAGGTTAGTTTAAGCAAAGATTCTAATCAGCAAAACCCATGCTATTGTATTCATATAGCCAGCTTTTTAATCTTCTAAGATAGAAAAAAGATTTTAATAACGCGGAACAGGGAATATGGCAGAAAGGGATAAGTATGTATTTAACACCTAAGTATAAATGGCAGATAATTAGTGTATAAATCTCTGAATTTAGGTCATAGTGCTCCAATCAGGGATTTTACCAGTTCCTTATACTTAGTTTTTAGCTACAGTCGCACATTTTAGCATTCTTAGTCTTTCTTTGCCAGGCCAATTACGTATAATAATTAACCTTCTGCACCATCTTCCTACCAGATTAGCACTACATACTAGATGCCTGATTAAAAGGTACAATTACAACTGTATAGAACACTGCTATGAAAATTATCGAACTTAAGGTTATGCGTGGGCCTAACTATTGGTCTATTAAGCATCCAAAGATAATTGTGCTGAAAATAGACCTGGAGGAACTGCAGCAGGTACAAAGCAACGAAGTACCACAGCTGGCGCATAAACTTCAAAAGCTTTTCCCTGGCATTTACAAACACCGATCTTCAGAAGGCACAGAAGGAGGATTTATAAGACTTGTAAACGAAGGCACTCCTTTGAGCAAAGTAGCAATGCACATTGCACTCGAACTGCAAACTATGGCAGGGATGGTATGTAGTTACGGAAGGCGCTACGGAACCAAGCAGGCAGGGGTAGACTATGTTGTTTACTCTTACCAGGAAGAAAGAGCAGGCGTGTATGCAGCAGAAGCAGCCATAAAAATTACAGAGGCACTGGCCCGCAACGAGAAAGTGAATGTAATACAGGATGTGGCTAAGCTACACCAGATCCGCGAAGATGAGTATTTTGGTCCATCTACAGAAGCAATTGTGCAGGAGGCCATTAACCGGAACATCCCCTACATCCAAAACCAGGCCAGCGAACTGATACACCTCGGATATGGTGTGTACCAGAAACACATACAGGCAGCCATGTGCAGCAATACATCTTGTTTTGCTGTAGAGAATGCCAGCGATAAGAACAGAACCAAACTAATCTTACAAGAAGGCGGAATCCCGGTTCCGCAGGGCAGAACTGTAAAAAGTACACGTGAACTAGAAAAGGCTGTAGATGAATTAGGATTCCCGATCGTGACCAAACCACTTTTCGGAAATCAGGGAAAAGGCGCCAGTATAAACCTCTCTACCTGGAAAGATGCTCTTAAGGGATTTTTGGAAGCACAGCGCCACTCACAGGAGGTAATGGTGGAGCAGTATATTCAAGGCGATGATTACAGATTGCTTGTGATAGACGGAAAATTTATTGCCGCTGCCAAACGAACACCGGCCATGGTTACAGGCGATGGCACGTCCACGATCAGGCAGCTGGTGAACCAGGTAAACAAAGACCCCAGAAGAGGCATAGGGCACGAAAAAGCCCTTACCCACATTAAAATCGATAAAATAAGCCGCCGTATTCTCCGTGAAAAAGGGCTTTCACTCCAATCTATTATACCAGCCGGTGAGATACTGTACCTGAAAAGTACAGCTAACTTAAGTACAGGTGGTACCGCCACTGATGTAACAGACCTGGTGCACCCTTATAATGTATTAATGGCAGAACGTATTGCCGGTATCATTGGCCTTGATATTTGTGGTATTGATGTGATGACCACTGACATAGCCATACCATTACCGGAAACCCGGGGCGCTGTGATCGAGGTAAACGCTGCGCCGGGTTTAAGGATGCATATTTCGCCTACCGAAGGCCTGCCACGTAATGTAGCCGAACCGATCATTAATATGCTTTTTCCGCATAAATCACCCTCACGCATTCCAATTGTGGCTGTTACCGGAACCAATGGTAAAACGACTACTACGCGGCTAATAGCACATATACTAAATTTTAAAGGGCATAAAGTCGGCTACACCACCACCGACGGTATCTATATACAAGGCAATAAGATAATAAAAGGCGATACTACAGGCGCTTACAGCAGCGAGTTTGTACTGAAAGACCCAACCGTAAACTATGCGGTTTTGGAGTGTGCAAGGGGTGGCATGCTTCGATCCGGCCTTGCCTTTACCCAATGCGACATCGGCATTGTAATGAACGTATCAGAAGACCACTTGGGGCTAGGCGATATACATACCGTTGAAGATATGGCTAAAGTAAAAGCCGTTATACCAAAAACAGTCTGCTCGAATGGCTATGCGGTTCTGAACGCTGACGACGACTTAGTTTATAATATGGCTGCCGGCCTACACTGCAAGGTTGCTCTGTTTAGTTTAGATGAAGACAATCCACGCATTACAGAGCACATTACAAAAGGAGGACTGGCAGCTGTTTATGAAAGCGGCTTTATCTCCATCTTCAAAAACACCTATAAAATTAGGGTAGACCGTGTGGCAGATATACCGCTTACCTTTGGCGGCAAAGCCAAATTTAATATTTATAACGTGCTGGCGGCCACCCTTGCCGGGTATATCTCGCACATGGAGATAAATGAGATCAAAACTGCAATGCGCACGTTTATACCATCCCCCGAAACTACTCCAGGCCGCATGAACATGTTTAAACTGCCTAAAGCTGATGTTTTGATTGACTATGCACACAATATTGCCAGTATGCAGGCCATCAGCGACTTTATCAATAACACAGAGGCTCATACTAAAATTGGAATTATTGCAGGTATCGGCGACCGCCGCGACGAGGATATGATTGAAATAGGCCGACTGGCCGCTCAGGTATTTGACGAGATTATTATACGCCGTGACAAAGACCTCCGCGATCGCAACGGAGAGGACATAAACAACCTGCTAAAAGAAGGTATTTTTAGCGTAAAGCCAGAGCTGGAGCCTAAGGAGATACATCAGGAAACCCGTGCACTGGCCTATGCCCTGGAATATGCGCCGGAAGGAGCTTTTATAGCTTTATTCTCTGAAGATATACCAGAAGCAATTAAGCTGGTTGAAGATTTCAGGGTAATACAGCACCGGAAGAGCAACCAGGAACAGTAATGGAAATCAAGAACTCAAAATTAGAAATTTATGCTCTTCCCTGGCGGTATGTTTTTACGGGGTAAAGGCGGTAGTCTTGTAGATTTAAGGCATAGGCACAACCGTTCCAATTTAGTACGGGGGCATACATAGACTGACCACGCCCATAACCGCCGGGCACGGACATAACAGTATTACCCATATAAGTAAGCGTATCTGCCTTTATGCCTAGCCGTGATGCCACATGTGCCACAAAAGCCTCTTTATCTGCCTCTCCAGAAGTAAAGCCTATTTCGCCTGGTTTTTTGCTGCCATGTTCCAGCTCTCTTACATAGTATATTTTTGAAAAAGTATCTATAGAAATAGTAGGCAGTGATAAAGCCAGTGGATCAGCCGGTAGGGTTTGCGTTTGTACCGGAGTCATAGAACCCTGACTGGCAACCCGCTTCACCATTTCAGAAACCTTCTGCGCTGTGTAAATGCCTTTTACCGTCTCAGACTCTATTCTGCGTATCACATCCTCCACTTTATCTTCGAAAGGGCGTGTAGCAGTTTGCTGAGGCACCCGTTGCCTGTGCGGCCGTTGTGGCTGTGGCTGTGGTTTAACTTGTGGAGCAGCTTTAATAACTGGCTCCGGAACAGGTGTAGCTACTGCTGCCGGTGCCGCATGCCGCAGGTGTACTTCAATAATTACTGAGAAGGTATTTATAAAATGATCTGTGTGCTGCACATGAAATAACTCCAGCTCATGTACCCTTTTTTTTGAAAGCAGGTAACCATGTATCTTCTTCGTTTTCTCCAGAACAGTCTTAAGTTTCTCCGCGTGGGGCGTGTTTTTATACTTTTGATAGAGATCGTTCAGCACATGAAGCCTTTTGTTCGAGTGCTGTACATACATTGCCTCCTTTGCGCCTGGTGCTGCCGGGGCTCCTGCCACCGTTCTGTAACCAGCTGGTCTGCCCATACCAAAAAGAGAACGTAAGAAGTTGATCATGTAATGCTTAGCTGTAGTTATGTGCTGCTATATTAACGTAGAGCAGCCTGAAACATTAATTTTTTTTTAAGTGACGATAACCTTGATATAGACCCTTATTGTAGCATAATTACCTGCTGCCTCTATTTATACTTTGGTAATGTTATTTATACTTTATGCCAAAAGTATAAGCTCAAGATGCACGCAAGCTTGTCTCAAGAATTCAGGTTCGCTTTTTTGTAAGCATACGTTTCAGGTGAGTGGTTTCTATGGCGATGGCGGTTTTTTCGGCCTGCCTTAGCTCCTCGTAAAAGCTGTCAAGTTCCTGAATGTACAGGTCCAGCAACTCATCCTGCTCCTGTGTAAGCACAATACCCTCTGCAGCAGGTGTACTGGGTCTTTGTCCGCTTCTGTAAATGGCCATACTTTACTCTACTTCTATTTGCTTTGATTTGCCAAAGGTGCCGATAATCTTGTTGTTCAGCTCTTCTTGTACAGTTGCCAGCTCTTTTACGGCTTCTTCGCGCTTCTTGCTTCCTTCTTCTGATATCTTGATTACTGCATCCAGCGTTTCTACCATATCGCGGTTTACTTTCTTTAGGGTATCCACATCTACAATGCCACGCTCGTTTTCCTGTGCTGTAATTACAACATTCTTCTTTAGCAGCTCAGAGTTTTTCCGGAGCATTTCGTTTGTAGTATCCGTTATTTTTTTCTGGATCTCAAGGGCTTTACGCTGCTTCTCCAGCCCCAGGGCAATGGCTACCTGTTGGCGCCACACCGGGATAACGGTGGTAATGGAGTTTTGTATCTTCTGGGCCAGCACATCGTTTGCCGTCTGTATCATGCGTATCTGCGGCATCGATTGGGTAGCTATAGTATGCGACAGCATAAAATCATGCACTTTCTTCTCCAGCCTGTCCTTAAAGGCGATCATGTCGCTCAGTCGCTGTATAGCAAGTTCGTCCTGGTTGCTGCGCTCAACTTCATCCTGCAAAGCTGGAATGGTATCATTCTCCAGCTCCTCAATCTTCATTTTACCGGCTGCTATTACGGCTCTTATTTCATGAATGTATTCCACTGCCTGGTTGAACATTACTTCCAGGCTGGTTGTGTCTTTCATAACGCTCTGGCGGGTTTTCTCCAGCTTCACCACCACATCATCCACATTCTCCGACACTGAATTATACTGGCTGGCTAAGCGCTTGGCTCTGTCTTTTACCTTACCGGCAAATGGCAGGCGCGAAAAAAAGCCCCGCTTCTCCTCCACCTCGTCAATTTTGATCATGTTGATCTGGGCCAGCAGTTCATTAATGGCCGCACCGGCATCGCCGGAGTCTTTGGCTTTTACCTTTGTAAGGAGTTCGTTGGAGTAATGGCCGAGCTTTCGCTGGGTTTCAACACCAAAATTGCTCAGGGAATCAGGATTTTTAGGGTCGATGGTTTTAGAGATGGCCAGGGCTCTTTGCTGAATCAGCTCCTGGTTTTCGGCTACGGTGATTTCTTTTTCTGCCATGTTACTTAGGTTCCGAATTGGTTTTTAGAATAGGTATTCAGGGTATGCAGGTATTTTTTAATGTTTTCGTGACGCTCGGTGGTCTCGTACCATTCAATTTCCTCCAGTGGCAAATACTCTCCCAGCAGGTCCTGTACTTCGCGTAGCAGGGCATCTCCTTTTTTGGTACGGAACTCCGGATTTTTATACTGTGCACTCAGGTACTGCACCTTTACCAGGCCTGTTTGCGTTACTGCCAGTTCCTTTACCTCCACTACCAGCTCCGAGGACTGGCTGTGCTCTGTTACTACGGTTTTATAAAGGCCTTTATTACCTTCTTCGAGGGCGGCTATACCTTTGGCTTTTAGCTCTTCTACTGTTTTTTGTAAACGGTGGTTCGGCCTGATATAGTATCCAAAAACATACCCCAGCACTGCCCCAATCACAAACGTCCAGAAAATGATCATGATGGTACTATTTATGAGAATTGTTGATTATACTTTCTATACGGGAAAACTTGAATTATTGTCTGAATCAGTACTTTCAGGGCAAATAGATAAACAGGATTTTCTCCCGTGCCGGATTGCGCATCCTGGTAGTGAAGAGGGTAATGCCGTCAGTTAACTGAATCTCGAATCAGTGTGTCAATACGACCTGCAGGAGAAATGACAGCCTTTGATTATATTTATTACATAAGAGTCTAGAGTTAGGTAAACAAATAACTACCTCCCATTGCCTCTCAATTCCTAAAGTTCTGAGTGATCATAAGTTTACCGGGGCCTCCTCTCATAACACCAATACCTACCCTGCCATAGCGATTGTTCAGGATGTTGGCTCTGTGGCCGGGGGAGTTCATTAGGCCTTCGTGAGCAATAGAAAGACTTGGTGCCAAGGCAAGATTCTCGCCTGTAACCCTAAATCTGATACCGGCAGCTCTCACTCTGTCGCCTGCATCTACGCCTTCTGGGGAGTAGTGGGAGAAATACCCTCTCCTGAACATGTCGGCGCTGTGCCGGCGGGCTACTGCACGCAGGGCTGTATCTGGCTGAAGAGGCCTTAAGCCGTTTGAAACACGCTCCTGATTTACCAGCTCCAGCATGCGCTCTTCCAGGTCTGCCTGCGGTACAGATTCTGCTATAGTATAAGGTAATGGTACCGATTCGCCGGACTCCGGGTTGACAGTAAGGTTATTCAAGCTGCGTTGAACGGCCTCCTCAAAAACAGGTGTAAGAGAAGCCTCTGCCCGATAAGCATAAGCAGCAAAACGATTGGCGACAGAACTTCGCTGTACCCTTACTTCCAGCTCTTTTGGCAGCGGGAAGGCCAGCAGCAACACCGCCACAATCGCCACTGTTATCACACCGCTTAGAGATCCAGGCACCAGGCCAAGCAGCTGGTTAAGTTTACTGCTGTGCACATCGGGGTGCAGCCGGTCAAGCAGCAGCGACTCCAGGTACGATAACAGGATTCCGGCTAGCAACACTGCTATAAAGAACGCAAGCGGCATCAGCCATACTTCTTCCCAGTCCAGGAAGAGGCCCAGCAAATCAGCAATATCAGGGTAAAAACGCAGTCCGATAACCAGGCAGCCAATCCAGCGCACCAAATCTAGCACACCATAAATAAAGCCGCGCCGCGCTCCGTTTATCGCGCCACCCACTATCATCAACAGCAGTATTATGTCTACAAAATTGAGCATACTTGAAGCATAGGTTCCAGGCACTTTATCACGTTTACGAAATTTTGCTCTCGAGTTTAGTGATGTTAAGTAGCGCTTAAAATAAAACAATTGTAGTAAACATTTTATAACCTCTGCCTGTCTTCTTAAGTTGGCACCTCATTAAGCGAGCAAATGCTGTACATTAGATCATCATGAAGAAATTTATCAAGCTTACCCTGTATGTGCTCGGCGTTATAATAATAGCTATCATAGCAGGATGCTCTTTAACAAAATTTGCCCCACAGTTTGGCGATGAGGCCACAGGTCAACGCCTGGAAACTATACTTCAGTCTCCTAATTTCAGGAACCGTGAATTTCAGAACCCTGTAGAAACTAACATGGATCTGGGTTTTAAAGAAGGTATAAAAGCAATCACATCAAGGCTTTTTGGGGTAGAGGATGATCTTACACCGGCATATACGATCGCTGCCCTAAAGCTGGACTCAAGCAAACTAGCTGCAGCTCAGGACACGGCTACCGTTATCACCTGGCTGGGACATTCTGCCTTTTTAGTTGAGATAGACGGCAAACGTTTACTCCTGGACCCCATGCTGGGAGAAAGGGCCTCTCCTTTTGGCTTTATGGGTCCGAAGCGATTCTCCGAATTGCCAATTACCCTCGAAGCGCTTCCTAAAATAGATGCTGTACTTATCTCGCATGACCATTACGACCACCTGGACCATACTTCTATTAAACAACTGGAGGAAAAAACAACTCATTTTTTCGTACCACTTGGGGTTGGTGCTCACCTGGAGCGTTGGGGGGTGCCAGCAAGTAAAATCACGGAGCTGGATTGGTGGCAGGAGGCTACCTTTAACGGGCTCACCTTTGCCTCTACTCCATCACGTCACTTTTCCGGGCGCAGCCTCTCCGACAGAATGCAAACCCTCTGGACTTCATGGGTTATACGGGGGAGCAGGGACAGAATTTTCTTCAGCGGCGACAGTGGTTACTTTGATGGTTTTAAGGAGATCGGTGAAAAGTATGGCCCTTTTGATATTACACTCATGGAAAACGGCCAGTACAACGAGCTTTGGTCTAACATACACATGATGCCCGAGCAGGCCGTGCAAGCGCACATCGATCTGAAAGGCAAACTGCTGATGCCCATACATTGGGGTACCTTTGCCCTTGCACTACACAGCTGGAACGAGCCAATCGAGCGCATTACGGCAAAAGCAAAAGAACTGCAGGTGCCCATTACCACGCCTCGCATCGGAGAGCCTGTTATACTGCACCGGAAGGCACCGCAGCAGGAATGGTGGCTAGAGTATGTAGAGAAATGATTGGGTTAAGTAACAAGACCTCTATTTACTTAGTGAATGCCTTTAATGCACTAAAGTATACCCAGTCCTGAACATACCCAAAGGTGATTCTTCGCTTGTATAAAAAAGCCCAGATTTAAAGGAAAAGCATATGACAGGGTGTAGGTAGGATTTTACATTTTGAAGTAAGTAGCAGAAAAAGAACAGCCGCCATACTTTAGGTACAGCGGCTGCTTTTTATATTTCAATAGTATTAATAATTATACGTCTCGGTGTAGGCAGGCTGTTCCGGATAAGGCTCCAGCTTTAGAGTACGATCTTTAGGCATGCCCGATGCATGGTAAGTATAAGTATACAGTTCCTTGTTCAGGCCAGGATCTCTGAAGCCGGGGTTATTAGTATGTAATTTTACGCCTGGTAAGTAGAGCGAAGATAATGCATAAGGTAAAGGATTAGGTTTATTATCATAATTACCCCACTTTATGGTACTAGGGCCACGCATTACATCCGGCTGGTCACTTAACCACCATTTTATTACCTGCTCAGTAAGGTTACCGCTTGCATCATACTTAAAATCTGAAATGCTGGTCTTCTCCCAGTTTGGCCCCAGGTAGGTAATTGTAGTTTGCTTTACCAGCTTATCACCATTATATGCAAAAGTATAGTCAAATTTTTTCTGATGATCTGTAAAGTATACAATAGCCTTTTCTACTTTATCATTGTTGTACGTATAAAGTAAGTATTCGCCATTTTTAAAATTGAGTCTTGCCGGCCTGTTCCCTTCATAAACCACCGTATAACCTAGATCGGCTTGAAAGGTATAACTTACCTCTACCAACCTGTTTTGTGCATCGTATTTGAAGATATCTGTACCAAACTGTTTTAGTACATTGCTGGTAGTTACAGGTGGCGGCGTTGGGGCTTGTGGCGTACTTGGCGCAGGAGCTCCAGTTGATGGACCTGCTGGCGTATTTGGAAGAATATCCTCCTTGTCGCAGGCCGTGAACAAAAGTGCAGACATGCTTAAGCCTGCAATCAATAAGATTTGATTTGGTTTCATGGTAATAGGTTTCATAGTTTTATTTGATGGTAAGACAAGACCTTGTGCTGAACCGTTGCCTGCTGCTCTAAATATTTATTAATTTTTATCCTTCCTCTTAAAGTGCATTCTGTATGAGTATTGGCAGCACAACTGAAGCTGTTGTAGTAATAACCTGAACTACACCCAAGGATGCGAGCAGTACGATTCAAGTGCTAACATTTATTCAATCATGATTTTAAGGAGTAAAGCATAAACAGGTTCTGCGTGGTTAACTTGAGGCGAAGCTGCTGCATTGAGTTGGGACTTGCACCTACAGAAACGCGCACATTTATACTTTTAGGTATACAAAACTATATCTTACACTGAGCGCAAAATAGGGATGGCTATTTAAAGTATGAGGCTGTCTTTTACTTAAAAAAAAACAGGCTCATACTGCAGCATCATTTTATAATCACCGGTTAAACCTACGCTTTAGCTGTACGTTAACCCCCAGCGAGTAAGGTTTCAGGCCTAGTGGTTCGCGTTCCTTAAACGTGGAGCCCAGGAAGTAGCTCATCGTTGGCATCAGCGAAAGTTCGTAGTTGCCTAACACCGATACGTTATAGCCCACGCCCAGCTGCAGGTTGTAATTAGACTGCTCCAGTATGTTTTCTTTAGAAGGAAAAACCACTGTTTCTATCCATTCGCCGTTTACAAATTGCCTGGTGGTGCCTTTTACCAGCAGGTTGGCCCCACCTGCTACTGTCAGGTTTAGCCGGCGTGACTGCGTTTGAAGAAAGTAATAAGTAGCACCCAGTCGAATACCACCGTAGGCATAAGAACTCACAAGCTTACGCTCTTCCGACAGAAGCCTCGACTCCACCACCACTTGCCCGTTACCGGACTGACGTACCGTTAAAGTATCGATAACTCCTTTTGTTAGGGTGTAGGTCACGTTTTCTTTTAGTTGCAACCAGCTAAGACCGCCTTCCAAGAAAAGCCCTGGTACCAGAACTCTGCTATAGGTAGCACCAAATTCATAGCCCATGCGCTCTGGGTCCAGTTGGTTAGCACTGCGAATGCCAGTGATCATTATATCGTCGGTAGTGTTGGGTACAAACTTTCGGAAAGCATAACGTGGAGCAACATATATACCTGCTGTCCATTCGTTTTTGCTGTGCACAACCGGCTGCTGCGGCGCCTTTCTTTTTTCTTTAACAGGTTTATGCGCTGCGGTATCGGCAAGTATACTTTTTGGCTGCTCTTTTTCATCTGAAACAAGCGATTCATCACCTGCTCTTGCCTCTGCTACGGTTGACTCTTCTGCACTTATTGTCTCCCTTTCTTTACCTGTTACGCCGTGTACTATTTGTACAGGCACCCTGTTCAGTAGCTCAGGCTTGGCTCGTTTTGCGCTATCTGTCAGCATGATCAGAGTAACTGGTGTTGCGGGCAATAAAGCTGTTTCTGGTGCCGCAGGTATTACCTTTCCAGATATTACTACTAATGGCTCATCAGCTATTGAAACAGGCTGTTTTTGCAGCACAGGACCAGAAGAAGCAATTATACTTTCCTGAACCTGTTTTGTCTTACTTTTTTCTGCAATTACAGGTACTGGTGCAGGTACAGATCTTGTTTTTTGATCCTTCGGTGTATACTTATCCTCGGTAGCATCAGGAGCTACGCTGCCAATTTCTATACTTCCAGCTGTGTCATCCTTCTGTTCGGTCGGGGTTAGTTGAGTTATAGCAAGGCCGGCAGTTAGCAGCACCAGCAGCGACAGGAGCCACCAGAAAGGGCGCCGGTTATTCTTCGGCTGAACCTCTGCCTGTACACGTTGCCAGCCTGCCAAAGGCGGCTCCTCTTCGAGCTCCAGCATCTTGCGCCTTATCTCTTCAAGTTCTTTATCGGTTAGCATGCTTCAGAGATTTGTTGTTTAAGAAGAATCTTTTTGAGAGCGCTTTTCGCCTTTGCCAACTGCGATTTGGAAGTACCTTCCGAAATGTTCAGTACCTCCCCTATTTCGCGGTGGTTAAAGCCCTCTATCACATACAAGTTAAACACCAGCTTGTAGCCATCCGGCAACTGGTCTATAACTGCCAGCAGCTCCTGCCCTGATATCTGGCTGATGATATCCTCGGAAGAAGCTGTACTTTCTTCGATCGTACTATAATCGAGCTGCTCCTGGTATTTTCGGTTTTTGTGGTAGTGGTTGATGGCTGTGTTCACAAAAATACGCCGGACCCACCCCTCAAAAGAGCCGCCGTTATAAGCATCTATGTTTTTAAAAACCTTCACAAAGGCCTCATGAAATATATCTTCCGCCTCGAAACGGGAACTGGTATAGCGCACGCACACCGCCATCATGCGGCGGGAGTACAGCTGATACAGCTTCTCCTGCGCTGATGCCTTTCCGGCCCTGCACCCAGCAATTATTTCCTGCTCCGAAACCACTTTATTTCTGGTAAAACGTAGACTATAAGCTTAAATTTCTGCTATTGATCCTGTTAAATAAGTAAGCCATGTCGGCTGTTATTGCACTATTATCTTCACTTGTACCTCCTGGTAATCATTGGCATACTCTCCGTTCCAGCCGTTGGGGTAAACCCGGTATGTATAAGTGTCTTCTCCCAAAAAATTCTTTTTCGGGTGATACACCTGTATGATATTCTTCAGTCCTTCAATATAGTCGATGTGTTTCATGGTGCCGTGCTCAGGCCCCATGTATTTAACAGCGAAGCCATTAGGGCCATAGCAAATTTCGTCATTCAAAAACATCCTGAAAGCCTTAGGCTTGTTTCGGGTAGTAATAACGGTATCGGCCACAATGTTTAACTGACACTGAGTGGGGTCTGGGCGAGATTCTACTACCAATCTGATAGTAGCGGTTTTGCAGGTGCCTCCGCTGCATACTTCGTAGGTAAGGCTATCTGTGCCAACATAGCCAGGCTTAGGCTTATAACCCATAATGTTAGGGTTATCGTTGGCATAGTTTGGGTACAGTTGCCCATGCACCGGCTGGCTGTAAGTTATTTTATCGTATACTGCAACTGTATCGTTTACAGCACTAAAAACCCTGCTATCGCGGTCGTTGTACACATACAGCAGGTCGTCGTGCAGCTTAAAATCTGTAAAATGAGAGGGCAGTACGTCACTCTCTACATGCTCGCAGCCCCATAATGTAAGCATGGCTCCGGCCGTGGCCAGGCAAAGTATACTTTTAAGTTTTGTAGGCATTTTTTTCATACTTGTCGGGTTTCTGGTGGTAAGACAAGGCACCCTTTTAAAGCGTTGCCCGACAAAGAAAATAAATATAGAAATTTTTATGATCCCTTGTTTTGCGCCGCTGCCAGATAAATAAATACAGTGTTTTCTTGATACCAAAGCAGCCACTAGTATACTGTGCATGCCTCCGCAGTTTATCTGCTTAAATGCTTACCTTTGGCCATGGATTTTATCACGATTGATTTTGAAACGGCTACCCCGCAGCGAGACAGCCCTTGTGAGATTGGCCTGACGGTAGTGCGAAACAGAAAGATTATCCAAACACGCTCCTGGCTTATTAAGCCCTTATACTACCCGCACTTCAATCCTTTTAATGTAGGTGTGCATGGCATAAAACCTCATGATGTAAAAGACCAGCCGGATTTCAGGGAGCTGTGGCCGGTGCTGCAACCTTACCTGGAAGGGCAGTTTCTGATAGCGCACAATGCCAGTTTTGATATGAGCGTGTTGCGTAAAACACTCGCCACCTACAACCTGCCGCTACCCGAGGCCCGTTATTCCTGCAGCCTCAAGTTTTCAAAAAATATCTGGAAAGGGATGCACAAGTACGACCTGAAAACACTTTGCAACATGCACCGCATTGACTTCCTGCACCACCGGGCCGCCTCCGATGCTGATGCCTGCGCCAGGTTGTCTTTGAAAGCGATGGAGCTGACCGGCACCTTTTCAGAAGTTGAATTTGCCGATAAAATGGGTTGCAAGATCAGCCGGATCTGACAGTTTTATACTTTGATACCTGGTTTATACTTTAGCTGGAAACCCATGTACGGGCCTCTTCCAGCTCTTCGAAAGCAAAAGACCTCTGATCGATAGCAGGTATCAGGGTAAACACACCTGTTGCCAGGTGCTGCAGCCAGTTTTTGTCTGTGACGAGTGCCATTTTGTTTACCTTTTGCAGCACCTCCCCGAAGTTGGAAAGTATAAAGCGCAGCCGCTCTTGTATAGCTGCTGGCTCCACATCGGCAGTCGCCGCCATTTCTACATAAAGATTAAAAGGTCCATCCGACGCAAGCTCTGATTTTATCACTTCCTGCGATGCTTTCATATCTTCTACGTCCACCTCGCCCTCAACCCTGAAAGCCAGTACATGCATGTGCCCGATGTCGATTCTCTGTATCATGGCAATTTATCTAAACGTTCCCATTTTTATACTTACCTGGAGGCTTTATGGTCGTAAGGAATGTAATTTTCCCAGTACCAGGGCGTGTAGGTATCGCCAATGGTGGTCTCGAGGAGGTACTTGAATATGCTTTCGGCATTGTCGGAGTTACTCATAAGTATAACCCCAATGCCTTTTTCGGGGAAGATGATCGTGTAATGCTGGAAGCCATCGCCGTGGCCTTCTTTAAATGCTCCTGTGCCGTGCGGCGACTGCAGCAGTCCCCAGCCCAGGCCGTAGCTTAGGGCAATAGCATCGTTGGCGGTGGTGTCGCGGTGGCTCAGGGGGCCGAACTGCTTTACAGACCTGATCCTGATCTGCGGCGAGAACATCTGGCTGGTAGTGGCCGGCTTCAGGAGTTTGTGCTGCAGCACTGCCTGGGTAAACAAAGTATAATCGTCGAGGGAGGTTTCGAGGGTGCTGGCCGAGCGGGCTTCGTTGTCTTTGTCTTTCGGGTAAAGCTCGCCGGTGGTTTTGTGGCCCAGGGCATAATCCTTTTCAAAACGCGGCTGCCAGGTATACGACGACTGCTTCATGCCAGCTGGCGCAAACACTTTTTCCTGCATCAGCTGCTCCAGCGTTTTGCCCGTTAGTTTCTCGAGTACTACCTGCAGGTATACCAGCCCTTCGCCGGAGTAGCTATACTTTGTGCCCGGTTTATACTTTACACGCAGTTTCTGGTCAGGCTCTACCCAGCGCCAGTTCGGAAAGCCGGAAGTATGGGCCAGGGCCATTCGGGCTGTTATCTGGCTGTACAGGCTATCATTTTCGAGGTCGCTGTAGTTGTCGTGCCATTTGGTTTGGGGCACATATTCGTAAATAGGTTTTGGCAGGTAACGCTGCAAAGGCTTATCCAGGTTAAGCACTCCTTCTTCTACCAACTTCATGATCAGCACCGCAAACACTGCCTTACTCAGCGAAGCGCCATACAGATTGGTGCTGGCTTTAAGCGGCTCCTTCGTTTGATAGTTCTTATAGCCAAAGGTCTTTTTATAAACAGGCTGGTTCTTGTTGAAGATGGTAACCGCCAAGCCGTGAACCTGTGCTTGCTGCATCAACTGATTTATCTTTTGGTCCAGGGCTGCAGCGGTTGTTTTGCAGCTGTCGAGCTTGGTGATAGTTTGGCCCTGGGTTATGAGGGGGAGGATAGTGATAAAGAGGATGTAGAGGTTTTTCATAGAAGTATGGGCTAAGTCAGAAAGTATATATGAACTTACGATTTATACTTATATAACCCAAAGTATTATAGGGGGTTACGGCAAATTATGCAGCGTTTATACCAAATTAAACAGAATTAATATTTTTACATAAACGTCGTAGCTCTCTCCTCCGGCTCCGGATGGATGATCTGGTCGATATTGTAAAATATGCTGTGCAAGGTATGAGCTTTAAATGATAGGGAAGTTAGGGGTATTTTGGAGGGGTGCAAGGTGGGATAAATAGTTCGCATCAAGGTGATTATAAATTAGACTTGGATGTCTACATCTTTAAACCTAAAATGTATATGATAACCATTATCATTTTAGTACACAATTAGCAGGCTTCTGCACTCTTATTAATGAGTGCTCTATTTAAAGAAAATAGATGGTTTTACTATATTGTTGATCTTGAATATCAAGTCATTTTAAATTTTTTGATCAAAATACATATAGTAAAGTAGTTATGCCAAAATTTCTTAATACTAGAAGAGCTGTATCTGAATTAGAAGACTTAATAAGGAATGCTAATGAGAAACTAATTCTAGTATCACCATATTTAAAGCTTTCTAAGGACTTTAAAGAGCTTCTTCAATATCGAAATAGTAAAGACAAAATCACAACAATAATATTCGGAAAGCAAGAGCTTAATCCTGATGAAATGAAATTCTTGCAGGGCCTTAGATTTGTTATATTAAAGTTCTATGATGATTTACATGCAAAATGCTACCTAAATGACGAAATAATGATTATTACCTCATTGAATTTATATGAGTTTTCAATGGCAAACAACAAGGAGATGGGCGTGCTGATTAAAAAAGATGATCAGGCAGATGCGACTCTTTACGAAGAAGCATTAAGAGAGGTAGAGTACATAAATCAGAATAGTAAAAAATTTGAGGTAGGTGGTAGTAAAAGCTCATTCTCAAAATCTGTTTTTTCTAAGACACCTGAGAATATTGAAAATAATAAGCTCAACACTTCTAACAGGACGACAGGCTATTGCATTAGAACAAGAGTTGAAATTCCATTTAATCCAGAACGACCACTAAGTTATGAAGCTTATCAGATATGGAATCAATTTGGTGATATAGACTATCCAGAAAGATTCTGTCATTATTCAGGTGAGTCCTCAAAGGGGGAAACGAGTGTTAGAAGGCCTATACTTTATAAGAATTGGCATAAATCAATGGGTTTATCTTTGTAATCTAACAAGTATTGATAAACACTTCATTGCTCATTTTCCAGTACAACTTATGAAACAAGGCCAAAGCTTATGGACTAAAGACGAATTGATTTTAGCAATCAATCTTTACTGTAAACTACCGTTTGGAAAACTACATCGAGGTAACCCTGATGTAATCCATTTAGCTAACCTCATTGGAAGAACACCAAGCTCTGTTGCATACAAACTCGTAAACTTTGCCAGCCTTGACCCCAGCCTACAAGCACGAGGAATAAAAGGAGCACAAAATGCAAGTAAACTTGATAAGGAAGTATGGAATGAGTTCAATCAAAACTGGAGAGAACTTCCTTATGAAAGCGAAAGGCTTAGAGCACGATTCGAATCTTCTACAGTCGAAGTATTAAATTATATCGAAGAGGCTGATCTTCCTAAAGAAGGAAAGGTAAGAGAGCAAACTGTCAAGGTAAGAGTGAATCAGAACTTTTTTAGGCATACAGTTCTTGCCGCTTATAACTCTACCTGCTGCATTACCGGTTTACAAACCTCATCCTTGCTAATTGCTGGTCACATTGTACCTTGGAGTATTGATGAAGGCAATCGTCTAAACCCACATAACGGATTAGCAATAAATGCTTTGTATGATAAAGCTTTTGAGGCTGGTCTTATAACAATTACTCCCGATTACAAAATCAAAGTCTCTTCAACTTTAAGGGATCAGAAGAAACAAGAAGGAGCCATGCAAGAATATTTCATGAAATTTGACAATAAAGAAATAATTTTACCTTCAAGATTTTTACCTGCTAGAGAATTTTTAGAATATCATAACAAGGAAAGATTCATTTCTTAATGACAAATCTCGACCTCCTCACCCAATTCCAGAACATAAACACCTGGAAAAGCAAAGGCACTCGTGCACCGCACAAGCCTTTGCTTATGCTGCTGGCTTTAGGAGAAATTCAGAGAGGAAACACTGGTTTTATACCCTATACAGAGATAGAACCTAAGTTAAAGGACTTATTGATTGATTTTGGCCCTAGAAGAGATAGGGTACATGCTCATTTCCCTTTCACTAGGCTTGCTAATGATAAACTGTGGCAATTTAATAAGCCAGAATTAATTGATACGAAAGTTAATGCAAAGCCTAAATTTCTTCTATCTAACGATATTCAAGGTAAATTCCCTGATGAAGTAACACAGCAGCTAAAGCAAAACCCTGAGCTGTTAAGAAATGTGGCAGAAACCATACTTGAGCATAACTTCCCGGATACGCTGCACCAGGACATACTGGATGCTGTTGGCCTGGATCTAACGCTGACGCCATCAAAACGCATTATTAAACCAACCCGCAAACGCGACCCGCTCTTCCGGGAAAGTATACTTAAAGCTTACGAGTACCAATGTGCTGTGTGTGGTTTTAGTGTACGTCTGCGGCACCAGCTGTTGGCACTTGAAGCAGCGCATATTATGTGGCATCAGGCTGGAGGACCGGATATAGAAGTTAACGGTTTAGCTCTTTGTGCTACGCACCATAAGCTTTTTGATATGGGGGCCTTTACAGTTACAGAAGAAATGAGGATGCTGGTGTCTGATGAAGTAAACGGAGTTGGCGCTCAAGAGTGGTTAAAGCAGCATCATGGCAAATCTATTAACCCACCACAAAAGAAAGCTTTCTACCCCAACCCCGAGTATACGACCTGGCATGTAAACGAGGTGTTTAAAGGCGGCTACAGAAGTTAACCACAACCCCTATGGCTCATAACTTGCAGATCATGCTCCGAGCATAGCGTAGAACACCCATCGTAGGGATAGGTCGCGACCTGTCCACAGAAAAGCTCAGGCTATAAAACATAAAGTATAAATGCAGGTAAGCTTACCTATCGCACATCCTGTTCATCCTGAGGGTAGGGGCCCTCGTTAAAAATCCTGGAAATCCAGATTCTGACAGTTAACCGGTGCACGATTCAGACAGGTCGCGACCTGCCCCTACGAACATGACTGAATTGAGCGTTATATAAAAAGCCTTTTCCTATCCGAAGAGGCTTTGTGTTTTGCTACTGGTATATACTATTACTCTACAACTCCACCGCGTTAAACGTATCCCCCTGGTTCACATCGCCTGTCTCGAAGCCTTTTCTAAACCAGCGAACCCTTTGGGCAGAGGTGCCGTGTGTGAAAGAGTCTGGTACCACTCTTCCGGTGGCGCGCTTTTGAAGCCGGTCGTCGCCGATGGCGCTT
Source organism: Pontibacter sp. H249 (assembly GCF_037892465.1). Lineage (NCBI taxonomy): Bacteria > Pseudomonadati > Bacteroidota > Cytophagia > Cytophagales > Hymenobacteraceae > Pontibacter > Pontibacter sp. H249. The sequence goes on from NZ_JBBKTR010000004.1 coordinate 246,705, forward strand.
GCTGCATTCAGGGCTTCTTCCAGGTCGCCGGGTTCCATAAACCCTGTTGCTTTTTGCGTATGGTGCGCCCACACACCGGCATAGAAATCTGCTTGTAGCTCTACTCTTACCATTAGCTTGTTAAATTCCGTTTCGGATAGTTTGCCTCGCATGGCGTTTACCTGGTCCATAGTACCGGTAAGCTTCTGAACATGGTGCCCCACTTCGTGCCCAACCACATAGGCTTGCGCAAAGTCACCGTCAGCACCCAGTTTGCGCTCCATCTCTCCGAAAAAGCTAAGATCGATGTACAGTTTTTCATCGCCTGGACAGTAAAACGGCCCTGTGGCTGAAGAAGCTGTACCACAAGCTGAATTTACTTGTCCTGAAAAGAAAACCAAGGTTGGCTCTCTGTATCCTTGTATCATCTCGTTCCATACATCTTCGGTATCTGCCAGTACAACTTTCGTCTGTTCGGCCAGTTCCTGTTCCTGCGGGCTTGGTTGATAATCAGTTGTCTGTGCGTACTGTGGTTCCCCGCCTACAAACCGTTGCAGGAGCTCGATGGGGTTGGTTCCGGTTAAAAACATCAGTACCACCAATACCGCTACAATAATCAGCCCTACTTTCGAGAAAAGGAGCCGGAATAAGGGTACAAGCAGCATGGGACTAATGCCTCTGCCACCGCCTCCAAAACCGCCTGCTGATTGTCCTCTACGATCTTCTATATTGCTGCTTTTTCTTCTGCCTTGCCATTTCATGATATTCTATTTTGAATAATGTGAGTCTGATTCTTTTTCGTCTTGCAACGGAAGAGTTTATACTTCTTTCCGAAAAGTTTAACGGCAGGCAGCTTCACTTGGATGCCTGCACCTATCTAGGCATGCTCCTTTCCATACCCAAACAAATTAATTTACCTTGATCAGGATAGTTCTTGCTCCGGATGCTGCTTCGTGCCGCTACTTCCCGTACATTAGCGGTATGCTTCAAGAGCTGAGACAATTTATCAAGAGTACCGATTTTGTAAAGGCACTGGTGATTACATTTGGTGCCGCTGTGCCTGTTTCACTGGGGTTATGGCTCGGGCAGGTGCCTTACTTCCTGAGTGCAGCCATGGGAGTTATACTGGCATCTGGTAGCGACGTGCCGGGCAGCCGACGGCATAAAACCATAGGCATACTTGTTTCGGCCGCCATTGCCATGCTGGCCAGTATGGCTATTGGCCTGGCTTCGGGCAGTCTGTACCTGCTGCTGCCTGTACTAGCAGTGCTGGTGTTTGGGATCTCCTTTGTTTCCGTGTATGGCTTCCGGGCTTCGCTGGTATCTTTTGCCGGACTAATGGCGATTGTGCTAAGCTTCGTACACCCGCACACCGGAGCCGACATCTTTATACATGGCTTACTGATTGGGGCTGGTGGCCTGTGGGCGCTGCTGCTGTCGGTTATTTTCCATTCGCTGCTGCAAAGGCGGCAAGCAGAGAACCTCATCATCGACTGTCTGCGGCAGACGGCCCGTTACATACAGCTGCGCGGCAAGCTGGCTACGGAAAGCCAGGACCAGGAGGCTCTGCAGAAAGAACTCTACAATCTGCAGGTAAAGCTAAACGAGATACACGAGGCCTTGCGCGAGGTACTCTTAAGTGAAAGGCAAAGAACCGGCACTTCCAACTACCACCGTAAGCAGCTCCTGATCTTTATCGAGCTGATCGACATACTGGAATTGTCGCTTGCCAACCCGGCTAACTATGAACGGGCAAGAGAGCTCTTTGGTCACTCCGTCAGGGTATTATTGCCATTCATTAAGCTTGTTTTTGAATTATCGGATAAGCTGGAGAACATAGCCGACAGCATGCAACTGGGGCGTGGCCTGCCAGCAGGAAAAGACCTGGAGCCCCTGCTGGAAAAGTGCAACCAAAGCATCAGGCAGTATGTGGAAGAACTGAAACTGCCCCAGGCCAGGGAGGGTGCGCTGCTGCTCCATAACCTGCAGGATTACGAGGAAAAGCTGCTGCAAAAAATCACCTCTATAGAGCGGGTATACCAGGACCTGGAGGGGCAGCAAAGTATAGGCCTGCAAAGCAGGGAGCGCAGGCAGTTTATCACCCAGCAGGATTATGATGTGCGGATCTTACGGGAGAATTTCTCGCCACAATCACCTATATTCAAACATGCGGCCCGGCTTACGATTGCCATGCTGCTGGGCTACCTCCTGGGCATCATTTTCCCGATTCAGAACGCCTACTGGATACTGCTCACGATTGTGGTGATTATGCGGCCCGGCTATACCCTTACCAAAGAAAGGTCGAAGCACAGGCTTTACGGTACCCTATCTGGTGCAGTTATAGCGGGCCTGGTGGTGCTCCTGGTGCAGAACACTTACCTGTATGGCGTGCTGGCCCTGGTATCGCTGGTACTCTCCTTTGCCTTTATCCAGAAAAACTACCGCACCTCCTCTATTTTCGTTACCACCGGTATCATTTTCATCTATGCCCTCATCACACCGGATGCTTTCGATGCGATCCAGTTCAGGGTGATCGATACCCTGACAGGGGCTGCGATTGCCATGGGGGCTATCTCCTTTTTATGGCCGTCGTGGGAGGCATTAAGTATAAAAAGCAATATTGTGAAGGCTCTAAACGCCAACCGCAACTACCTGGCCGAGATTTCAAAGTATAACCAGCACAAAACACAGAATACTACGGCCTACAAGCTAGCCCGAAAAGAAGCGTTCCTGCAGATGGGCAACCTGAATGCTGCCTTCCAGCGGATGAGCCAAGAGCCAAAGTCCGCACAGCAACACCTGATGGAAGTTTACGAGATCGTTGGCCTGAACCATACTTTCCTGGCTGCTGCAGCTGCACTCGGTACCTTTATCCGGGACAATAATGCAGAGGCCGACTCTGCCCACTTTAACCTGATCATCAAATCGATAGACGCTAACCTGGCACAGGCCCTGCAAGCACTACAACAGGAGACACAGACAGAAGAAGTGGCAAAGGAAGAACTGGCAGAGGCTTACGGGCAGCTGGAGGGACGGTATAACGCCCTTGTTGCGGTACGCACCCGCCAGCTGGCAGGTGCAACCTATAAGCCCATCGAGCCCGGCTTTCTTAAAAACCTGAAGGAGGCACGGCTTATTTCCGATCAGTTAAAATGGCTGCACACCATTGCCGCTAACCTGAAGCAGGCGGTGGAAGAACTGTAATAGTTTAGCCAGCCTGGCGGCCACGGAAAAGCTGCATAATAAAAACGTTTACCACAACCTCATCTACTTTCACTAATTTTACTCAGCTATGCTTACCAATACATGAAGATCATCGACAAATTAGCCTGGATCGAAATAAAGGATGGCAAAATCCTAAGCACCCGCAGCAAAGGCAGGACCAAGTACTACATACCAGGAGGAAAGCGTGAAGCAGGCGAAACTGATTTCCAGGCGCTGTTCCGCGAGATACAGGAAGAGCTAAGTATAAACTTGATAGAAGGCAGTGTGAAGTTTACCGGCATTTTCCAGGCCCAGGCCGATAGCCATGCAGCAGGCGTGCAGGTAAAAATGACCTGCTACTCCGGAGCCTATACCGGCACCATACTTCCCGCCAGCGAAATAGAGGAAGTAGTCTGGCTGAGCTACAAAGACAAGCACTTAACCTCCCCTGTCGATCACCTTATTTTTGACTGGCTGCACGAGCAACATCTGCTGCAGTAAAGCTTATTAGGGCAAAGATAAAACCCCTGCCTACGACACAGCAGCCAACCTGAAATTTATACTTTAGCCTGGAGAGCAACTAGTATTAGCTCTGCTTTTCCAGCGTCGGGAAGGTTAGGCCGAAGCGTTTACATAGATCGGGCACACTGCCAAAATCCATGTCGAGGTTGTACTTCTTGTTTATCTCTGCAAAGCGGTTCATGTCTCCCCAGGCTGCTGCCACCTCCCGGAAGAAGTTCTCGAAACCAGCCGGCGAAATTATTTCTATAATCTGGCATGGTGCATCGCCTGCATTCCAGAAAGTATGCCACTGGCCGCGCGGCTTAAACACCCAGGTGCCCGGCTCTGCTATCACCACCTCATCGCCGAGCAGTGCCCCCAGTTTACCCTCAATCACATAAGAATACTCGTCCTCGTTGTGGTGGTAATGCAATGGAGCAGCCAGTGCGCGTGGAGCCAGCGGATGATGCACCACCGAAAAGCGCTCACCTGTAGCTGGCCCTTCTATTTTCCATTGCACCCCAAATCCACCAAAATCAAATTTATCGCCTTCTTCGGCTTTAATTGCTATACTTTTCTTCATGGGTATGACGTAAGGTTTTTAGCTGAATTTATACTTTACATGCTCATGTATTCTGGCACGTGTAACAATAAAAAGTGTTTGATCACTCTTAACAGTCTTAAAAGTATGGCGTTATTTCTACCATCGTGATAGACCTAAACTACTTCGGGATTACTAATAAAAGTATACGTGCAAGCTTGTGCTTGTTTCTAGGATACAGGAGGTTATTTTAGCCACAAGAGTTCTTAAACGAAGGGTTGTAAAAATTACGGCTGATGCGCTGGAGCAGTGATAGGTATGGATATAAAAGTATGCATGAAGTATAAAGTAAGGCTGATTTATACTTCACAGAGGCTCCTAAAATTAAAATGCAGTTACAGGTATCTGTGGTTTATACTTTATAACTTGCAGTTTATACTTTAGAGGCACAATTATGAGCAGACTCCCCCACTACACCACCATCGCCAGCAATGTGTTTAATGCTTACCTGGACAGTGAGATAAACCTGGATGAGTTTTTACAGAAGCTTCGGGAAATAGAAATGCAGGTAAACCACGATGAGGAGGAGGAAACTTACAAAGTGTTGTGGTTCCGCTTTTTTGAGGGCGATCCGCTGCAGACTACCATCCAAGACATAGAAAAAGACTTAACCGATCCCTCCCACCCGAACAGTCGCATTCTGCTGCAGGGCATACTAATGGGCCTGCAGGCCGGTGAGTTGGAGGTAAACTGCTCTTAGTACCTGTAAACCTGCGATCAAAATTAAGGACTGATTTAGCTGCAGAAAAAGTAGGTAAAGGCAAATACAAGTGAGGCAAGAAAGGCTGTTGACCGAAAAGAAAAAGCCAGCCAGTTTATACAAACTGGCTGGCTTTTGTATCTAGTTTAAAGTTTACTACATGCCGCCGGCAGGAAGTATAACCTTGTCTACAATATGTACTACTCCATTAGAGGCCTCTACGTTTGGCATGGTCACGGTTGCATCGTTAATCATTACCTGGTCTCCCTGCATTTTCACGTTCAGGTCTTTACCGTTTAAGGTTTTTACCATCATACCGTCCGATAGGTCAGCTGCCATCACGTTTCCTTCTGTTACGTGGTAGGTCAGGATGTCCACCAGCTTTTGCTTGTTCTCCGGCTTCAGCAGGTCATCCAGTGTTCCTGCCGGCAGTGCTGCAAAAGCTTCGTCGGTGGGTGCAAAAACAGTATAAGGCCCCTCACCTTGTAAAGTATTAGCCAAGTCTGCTGCCTGCACCGCCTTTACCAGCGTAGACAGCGAAGGCGTGTTCGAGGCCAGTGCTACGATGTTCGGCTTCTCCATTTCCATGGCGTTTTCATCCGTAGCCATGGTTTCGGTTTCCGCTGTTGTTACTTCTGTACTTTCGGTGGTTTGGTCGTTGCCTCCGCAACCTGCCATCAGGAGTGCCGCAAAGAAAAAAATGCTTACTTGTTTCATGTTTTATTGGGTTAGGTTTAAATTGATTATCAGAACACTAACTACTTAAGCTATGGAATGTTCAAATGAGGCAGCTAAGTTTTTGGAGAAGCAGGCTTGGCAGACTAAATTCTTACGGATGGAAAAGAGACAAGTATGATACAAGAATCTAAAATTCCCGTATCTTTAGCTAAACCATAATTTTGAAAACCATGGCAAAGTCACAAGACGCTAAAAAGGACGTAAAGAAGAAGCCGGCTAAAACCGATAAGGAAAAAAAAGCCGCTAAGCTCGAAAAGAAAAAGAATAGCTACGATTAAGCAATAGAAACGGCGCTGCACAAAAACGTTGCACCGTATAGCCTTACATGCGTTAATAAAAGCAGCAAGCCATACCGGTTGCTGCTTTTTGTTTTAAATCGCCTACCTGTTCTATTTGATGTTGGTTAACCCTTAATAACAAACCACCTTCACAAATAAATGCCTGCCTTGCTCAGTTTTTTAGGACTGAGATAGTGTTACAAAATGGGCTAACAAGCTTATTACTAATAGTAAATTTTGCTTTGCCATTAGCTACTAGCGATGCTGCTCATACTTATTGGCGGCCAACGCTGCTTGTAGCTGCATTATCTCATCATTGTGTAGCGGGGCGGCTTTGGAGAGCTGTAGCGCATCTTCTAGCTGGCTGCCAGTGCGTATACCAAGCACGGCAGAGGTAACTGCAGGGTGCTGAAGTATAAATTGTACTGCAGTTTCGGAAACTGTGCGTGTTGTACCAGCTACTTGCCTTACTGCATTAGCTGCCTGCTGCACCTCTTCCAATGTATAGTTTAAGTATGGTTTAGGAGCTTTACCTGCCAGTAAACCCTGTGCCAGGCTGCCGCGTGCCAGCACTCCAAGATTGTGTTCCTGCAGCTGCTGCAACACCTCCTCTTCCGGCCGTCGGTCTAGTAGGCTGTATTGCAACATTACGCTCGTGATGTTGGAGCGACTTATATACTCCCTGATAACGTTGGGCCTGATAGAAGAGATGCCGTAATACCGGACCTTTCCCTGTTGTTTCAGTTGCTCAAACGCTTCTATGGTTTCATCTATTGGATCTTCGATGGTGCCTCCGTGCAACTGGTACAGGTCTATGTAATCTGTCTGCAGCCGCCGCAGGCTCTCCTCTACCGCACTTACAATATATGCTTTAGTGGGATTCCAGTCCCAGCCGCTGCCATCGGGGCGCCACTGGTTGCCTACTTTTGTAGCAATAACAACCTGATCGCGTATGCCGCTGAAGGCTTTGCCTACTATAGCCTCGTTTTCACCTTTATCATATAAATCAGCTGTGTCGAAGAAATTGATGCCCTTATCCAACGCCTGGTGCAGCAACCTTATACTTTTATCTTTTTCGCCTTGTAACGACATACAGCCAAAGCTTATCTGGCTAATCTCTAATTCAGAATTACCTAATCTTTTATACTTCATGCTTGATCATGCTAAACCAGATTTAGTATACTACGGAATGCTGCTCCTGTTTTCATAAAGCCTGTTTATGTGTTTTGCAGGGGTAGCGCCTTTAAAAGAAATATTTTATACTTTTACCAGTACCAAGATACTTCGCAATTAATTTGCCATGCCATTAAATCCAGAAAAACTGCCGCTCTACCAAAAAGGCCAGGAAATATTTGACATCACCTCCAAAATAATTGATCTGGTACAGGAAGATGACCCGGTACTTTCCCATATAAAAGGCATGATGCTAGAGGATGCAGCCCTACTCACAGTTAAGGTATCAGGTGCAGAGGCCGGAGACCTTTACGATATACGCATGGAGAATGCGACACTTATCCGCAAAGCAGCCCGAGAACTGGGTAACCACTGCACCACTCTGGAGATGTTCGGTTTTACAGATACACAATACCTTATACTTATCCGGGAGGCACTAGACGCTTATAAACTGTTGTTCAGAGAATGGGTGCAGGGCTTCGATCCTTGGAATTACGAACTGGATGATTGGGGCCTTTTTAACCCGCCAGGCATACAACCAGATGCCGAATAATAAACCCTTCAACTTTTAAAGACAACAGCTCATACGTTAGCAGCTTATCAACAGTCAAGAGCAAGTTTTAATACCGCTAATTTTTCGAATTTAACTTATCAGCAGTAATCGTTGCTGCTTGTCTGGCTTATTAAACTGTTTCTATACTTGAGAGTATAAATCAATATGGATAAGATGAACCTGGAAAACTGGGACGGGGAGCGTTATAAAGAGCTGAACACCTATTTTCGTATTAAAATAGAGCAGTTGCTGCGCACTAACACGGAACTGCAGGAGCAGATACAGCAAAGCAGTAAGATGCACCTCCACGACCTTGTATCCTATTTCAGCGAAGATGACCAGGACCGGTGGCAAGAGTTTCTGGAGCTTGACCAGCTGAAAATGCAGAAAGACATGTGGGACCACCTGCATGGCAAAGGCACCCGCTATAAACCCGGAGAAGGCTTTGTTAACCCCGATGACGACACCACCTGGTAAGTATAAAATAAAAGAGACGCAGCAACCTGCGTCTCTTTCTCATTAAGCTTGTTTAATTTGTTGTGGCTTAGTTGGCTCTGCTCTTCTCCTCCTCTGCACCACCTGTACGGCGGCGGGCCGGTGCTACCTGTGAGCCACCAAAGCGGTAGTTAAAACTGATGGTAGCTACTCTGGTGTCGCGGTTCTGGTCAAATACTTCAGTATAATCGGCTAATTCGTTCTCGCCATGCACTCTGTTTGTAAAGAAGATATCAGACACGTTCAGCTTAATGGTTCCCTTTTTATCCCATATTTGCTTTTGAACGCCTGCCGACATAAACCATAGCGGATCAACTGTCATCGGACCATAAACCTCACTTGATCTAAACACACCAACCACCTCTGCAGACCAGCCATTTTTTATGGTAATGTTGTTGTTTGAGTTAAGAGTAAAGGCTGGCTTGCTGTTCTCGAAATTGGTATTGGCCAGGTTGCCACGGTACAGGCCGTAGTAAAAGGTAGCGTTGTTTGTGCTGTTTAACCAGGTACCAACTGTTATAGGTGCTGTAAATGTCATGCCGTAGTAGTCAAATTTTGCAAGGTTTCGGAAAGTCTGTATTACTACATTGTCGTTTTGGTTTTCGCGTGAAAGTACATTCACGATTACATCGGTAGTTTGGCTGTAGCTAAGTTTAGTTATAAAGCGCTTATCAAAAGTATGCGTCAGCTCAAAAGAATAAGACAGTTCCGGTTTTAAGTTTGGGTTACCAGTTGATATGGTAAAGCCATCTATCAGGTTTTTGAACGGATTTAGCTGATTGTAAGATGGTCTGTTGATACGGCGGCTTAACGACACGCCTACCTCATTTTTCTTGTTCAGGTTGTAGCCCATGTAAGCGCTCGGGAAAAACTGTGTGTAGTTGCGGTCAAATTCGCGGTCTTGTTCGTTCACTACATCGGCTAGCTGCTCGCCTTTGGCAATGGTGTTTTCCAGGCGCAGGCCCAGCTGTAGGCTTACCTTCTCTCCTTTTCTGTTGGCGTTCAGGTAAGCTGCGTTAATGTTTTCGTCATACAAAAAGCGATTGCTTCTGTTTGTATTCAGATCGTTTCTTCCATCTGTGCGGTCATAGAATTTTTGGTCGTTGTCGGCATTTACCAAGCTGCTTTTTAAGCCAGCCTCCAATGTTGCGTTTAAACCAGAGATCGGTTGCACATAATCTGCCTTTGCCGATTTAATAGTAAGATTGCCATCTAGCGTACTGTGTAACAGCTCGGTGCTTCCCACCTGCTCCTTATTCAGATTAAACCTTCTGATGGCAAAGTCCTGCAGATCACCGTTTTGGTAAGTTATATAATCTACGTCGGCTGTAATTTCGCGGCCCAGGCTGTCTAAAGTATGTTTTAGGTTAAGGTTTATACTTTGGTTGTCGCGGCTGTGGCTTACATCAGCAGCAGTAGTCGCAGAGCTTTCGAGGTTTTTCTGGACATCGTACAGTAAAGTCGTATTGGTATTATCGCGTGTGATATCAGAAAAGAATCCTGTTGCTACGGCACCTACTACTGTATTTTTAGATATGAAATAATCCATGCCAAAACGGCCACTCAGGTTTTCACCTCTGAACTTGAACAGGTTATCCTGTGTATAAGATCCGGTTTCTTCGCCATTGGCTTTTAAAGTTCTTAAAAAGCTTAACTCTGAAAAATTCATTCTGTCAGCGTAGTTAACTCCACCGAACACGTTTACTTTATTGGCGCGGTGGTTTAACTGCAAGCTTGCATCTCCTTTACTGTATCTGCCTTGCCCGAAAGATGCGGCTACAGAACCATTTGTGCCCAGGCTTTTGTCTCTTTTCAGTTTTATGTTGATGATACCGGCATTACCGGCTGCGTCGTATTTGGACGATGGGTTGGTGATCAGCTCTATCTTATCGAGTGCGCTGGCAGAAAGACCTTTTAAATAGTTTGCCAGTTCAGTACCAGTCATGGGCACTTGCTTTCCGTCTATCATGACCATTACTCCCTGGCGGCCACGCATGCTGATGTTATCGTTTTGGTCTACCACAATGCCGGGAGCTTTCTCCAGTACATCCAGCGCTGTGTTGCCAGCTGCCACAATGCTGTTTTCCACGTTCATAACCGTCTTATCGAACTGCTGCTCAATTAAAGGACGCTGTCCTTCTATTACCACCTCTTTCAGGTTGGTAGCAGCCTGCTTTAAAAGGATTGGCTCTAAGGTAATGTTACCGGCAATCTCAGTAACCGTAAAAGCAGGGCTGCTGGCTTTGCCCTGCCCTACCATGCTGGCAACCACTACATATTTTCCGGGAGTTACGCCATCAAACATAAAAGTACCGGCATCTTCTGAGAGAGCGCCTTTTACAAGCGAGGAGTCTGCAGCTTTCAGGAGCAGCACGTTGGCATAGCCCACAGCTTTGTTTTCACCGTCGAGTACTTTACCGGAAATATTACTGTGCTGTGCCTGCAGCGTTGTAAAAGTTAAAAGCGAGATTAGTAGAAATAGATTTTTCATAGTTTTATAATGTTGCTTTGTATTCAGTGATTAGTGCAGTGTAGCATTTGCTTCACGAACAGCTTTACCAACATACATGCCATATTGTAAAATGCTGATTATCATACAATTAAATGCACAAACCTTAAATATTATACTTTTACAATGTCTGATTGCGAACAGCAGCACGTACGATTTCGAACAGTAGCGCTTTATTGATTTTAAATAACAGGCAGGAACAAAAGCTGTGTATTTGCTATAGGGGATTGTGAATGTTAATGATGCAGATAAGAAGTGTAATTAGCTACTAAACTAACATAACAAAAAAAGGTGCAGACTACTAGCCTGCACCTCATTGCTAAAAAGTGTAAAATATTACCGCTGTAGCAGTAGCTTAACAGTTTGTACTTTATCTCCTGTACTTAGTTTCACAAAGTATAAACCGTTGCGTAAGGCTTTGCCATCAACTTCTATGTTTATTTCTTCAGCAGCCTTTGTGATACCGCTTTTTAAGGTAGCCACCACAGTACCCTTTCCGTTGTAAAGCAGCGCTTCGTAATTGCCATCTGCCATACTAGTGAAGGTAACCGTTGTTCTGTCCACGAATGGGTTGGGATATGCCGTTGCTTTTTCAGAATCAGGTTCTTTAGTAGCCAGTTCATCAGCAGCGCCATTTATAATAATCTGCCCAATGCCAATAGTTGGTAATGGCTGCATTAAATCAAGCTTGGCATCACCTCCTGACTTACTATCGAACACTAATTTACCATAGGCGTTCATGTCCCAGACCTGCAGGCGAAGTCCATCAGTAGGGTCATTTTGAACAGGGCCGCCGCCATCCAGCATGGTTGCCACAAACTTGTAGTTGCCAACACCTGCTAAACTGGCTGTACCTTGCATAGCGGCTCTGTTTCCGTCAATCACCAACCAGTCTAGGGTTCTGCTAGCCATGTACTCTTTTTCTCCTACCATTATCCGTAAACTTCCTACCGGCTCTGTAGCGTACTTGTTCGGGTACTGCACCCTAAAATTGTAAGTAAATTTTGCGTTGCCATACTCCGCTGGCGCCTGAAACTCACCGGAGCCTGTCACAAAGCCTGCCTGCGGGTCATAAATCACCATTTGCTGCGTAAAGTCGTCTGATGTTGGGTCCAGGCAGCTTTCTTCAAAGTCGAGTCCGATAGTATAAATGCCTGCCTTTTTGTACGTATGTTCGCCGGTAATACGCTGTGTACCAAAGGCTGTGTAAGATATGGTTGGTTCGGTGCCATCTCCCCAGGTCCAGCGTACACCTGTATCTTCATTCAGTATATAGCTGCCAAAGTCGGCGGTGGTGCGTACTTGCCAACCTATACTTTTGGCCATTGGTGGCAAGTATAGTTTCACATTAACAGGTATGTTACATGGTTCTTCCGGAGTTGTGTTATCGCCATATTTCACCAAAAGCAAATCGGTTGTTTGGCTACCTGCCACACCAGCAGTACCAGCTGCATAAAGGTTACCAGCTTTATCTACAGACAGCTTCAGTCCCCTATCTTCCCTGCCTTCTCCGCTATCATATATATCCTGCTGAGCCCGGATGCCGTCCGCATCAAACACATACACCAGCAGGTCTGAGTTAGCGGTACCGGTAACTGCTACCTTGCCATTATCCAGGGCAGTTACTCCCAACACTCTTTCTATCAGCTCATACCAAACCTGCTCTCCAGCACTGTTTATCCGTGAGGCAAACGTTGTGTTCACGCCGGCTCGGGGGTTATAGTATGAACCTACAACCGCCATACTTCCATCTTCGCCCAATGATGCATCAAACAAGGATATCTCACTACCGTCTCCGGCACGGGTGTTCCAGAGTATGTTTCCTTCAGCATCGGCTTTTACTACAAAAGCTGTTGGGTGGCTAATGCAGCAGGATTGTGTGGTGCCGGCAACATAAAGGGTACCATCGCTGTGTAAGAATAACTCCTGCGGATAATAATGACTGGCGTTGTTGCCTTCTTCTGGATAGCGTTTGCTCCAAAGCATACTTCCGTCAGTGCCGCTGTGTCCGCTAAGAAATAAGTAGTTTGTTCCAGGTTCCCGAAGAGCATTTCCAGTAATGTAGATATCACCGTTTTCAGCTAACTCCAAAGCTATAGCTGTTGCAGACAGGCCTTCTTCATTCAGGTGGTTAGATACCCAACTTTCACTGCCCGCAGCATTTAGTTTTACCAGTGTAACAGAAGAGCTGGTTTCATTTGCTGTAAAAGTGCTACTTAACACATACACTTCCTGTGCGTTGTTTATTTCCAAGTCTCTGCCTAACCTGTTTTGAGCAGCGCTTGTAGTATATTTCCATACTTCGTCTCCGGCACTACTCAGCTTGGTAACTACTACTGTTCTTTGCGTAACACCAGAGCCCTGGTTTGATAAAATATAAATGTTATCAGCATCATCTACCTTTGCAGCCTTGTAAGTACCTGTAAGCTCTTTTTCCCATAGTTTCTGCCCATTTGCATTGTACACCAGTAGCTTATTATTAGTGAAAACCAAAGGCTGATTTTTACTATCAAAAAGCACCTCTTTAGGCTCTCCCATACCTGCGGCAGATGCAACCCATGCACGTGGCAGCTCCGCACCGACTGGTGGTGGCGATATGTTACCGGTGTCATACTTGATCAACAGCAGTTTCGCAGGGGTACTACCAGATAGAAGAACACGACCAGCTACATACAGATCTCCTGATTCATCAAAGGCAAGATCGCTACCTGTAGCTGTACCCTGATCCCCTAATGTATACCTGTCGTAACCGATCCGTTCGCCGGATGTATTATAGAGATAGGTTTCGGCATCTCCGTCTTCAATTGGTCTGGTGTCTCTTACAAAACCTGTAAAGGCTATTCTATCGTTGTTGTCAAGTGCAAGTGCGTTTGTAAGCTGCAGTTCGCCTCCGTTGCTTGGTATCAGGTCGTGCCAAAGTTTTTCGCCGGCAGCATTATACTTAACCAGGTATATTTCAGAGGAGTTTCTGCTTAATAGCGAGGAGTAAAGTATAACAAGGTTATCCTGGCTGTCGAGGGCTGCATCTGTAAAATATGTAGCATAGCTGGTTGTTTCGTCGAACTTACTCCAGATGTGATTGCCTTCGTTATCTAACCGCACAAGCAGTGGCCGCAAGTTTACTGTAGCTATGGCAGCTCTTGTACCGGCAATGTATATTTCCCCTGTCTTATCAAATAGGATTTTATCAGCAGTATAATTATTGGCATTTGTAACTTCGCCTCCGTAAGGCAGGTTCACCCATAACTGCTGCCCGTTTTGCTGGCTATACTTAGCGATATAAAGTGTACGTCCCCTCTCCGGATCAACCATGTTACCGGCAACATATACATCACCGGCGGCATCAAGTGCGATAGACTGTACCTGCGGATCCGAATTTTCCGTTGGTCCCTCAAAGGAATCAACCCAGGCAATGTCTCCACCAGCATTTATTTTAGCAGTTAAAACTTTACTGCCCCCAACTACCTGAGATGTGCCGGTAACATAAACTTCTCCAGCATCAGAAACTACCATACGCTCTGGCAGGTCTCGTATACCTTCGCCGCCGTTCAGGTGCTGCACCCATGCAAAAGCCCCGTCGGAAGTATACTTTAATACCAGTAAATCTGGATTGTCTATTTCAAAGGCTACTGATCCGAAAATATAAATATTACCCTGCGGGTCAAGTTCCAACTGATAGGGATCGTCGCTTATACTTCCTTCTGGCCCAGCGTACTCTTGTTGCCAAACCACATCTCCAGTCAAATTTAATTTTGTGACGACAATGCGAGAGACACCACCGGCATCTCTGCTGAACCCAACAACCACCTGCATTTGGTCAGGGCCGATAGCTGAAGCTACAGTAGCAATATAATTGATTGATGAAGTACTTATCTGTTTTTCCCACTCACGCTTAAGTTCTGGAGCAGACTGTGCAAACAGAGCCGGAATAAACAAGAAAGCGCACAAAATTGCTAAAAAGCTTTTCCTGGTATTGCCGGAGTTAAAAAAGGAAGATAATCTGGACGTATAATTGCCCATTACACATGGTATTAGTTGTTTCATAGATAAACGATAATTAAGGTAAAAAATAGCGGCGGGTGAAGGGATGGGTAAGTGTAGGTTGGCGAAACTAAACTGCATTTAGAAGCTCTTGAAAAAGCTTATATTGTAAAACACAGATATCTTATGTTATAATACTAAACTTGGTGTGTTAGGTTTTGAAAACTTATAGATTTATTGTTGTAACAACACGCTAACGCCAGACATGCAGTAAGGCGTTTAGCTATAACAAAGCTGTGCTGCATTAGTAGCTGCCATTTATACTTCAAAATATTAAGGTAACCTCGTACTCTTTTTTGTTGAGAGGTAAAACTTTTCGGCCATTTACCGTTTATTAAGGAGATTGTGCGAAGCGTAGAATTAAAGCATAGCTAAATAGAAATATTGTATCTACAATGAATTTCTTTTTATAACAATTTTATATAATTTCGCTTCTGAAGAGACACAACAACGGACATAAACTAAAAATAAACATGTCAGAAATTGCTGAAATAATTTTAGACGGACAATCCTACAAGCTTCCGGTTGTAGAAGGTACTGAAAACGAGAAAGCTATTGATATTAACGCCCTACGTGCGCAGTCAGGCTACATAACCTTAGATTCTGGTTATAAGAATACAGGTGCCACTACAAGCGCCATCACTTTCCTGGACGGTGAGAAAGGCATTCTAAGCTACAGAGGTTATCCAATTGAACAGCTGGCTGAAAAATCAAACTTTATAGAAGTTGCTTACCTCCTGATTTACGGTACACTGCCTACTACACAGGAGCTGGAAGATTTCAGCAATAAGATTAAAATGCATACGCTGGTAAACGAGGATATGCGTAAGATCCTGGACGGTTTCCCGTCTGCTGCGCACCCAATGGGTATACTTTCTGCCCTTATCAGCTCACTTACTGCATTTTACCCTGAGTCGCTTAACCCCAACCAGTCTAAAGAGGAAGTTGATCTTTCTATCATTCGTTTGATGGCTAAGCTGCCAACAATCGCTGCCTGGTCATATAAAAACTCAGTTGGCCATCCGGTTAACTACCCTAAAAACAAGTTAGACTATTGCTCTAACTTCCTGCACATGATGTTTGCCTTCCCAACTGAAGATTACGAGATTAATCCGGTTGTGGTGGATGCGCTGAACAAGCTGCTTATCCTGCACGCTGACCACGAGCAAAACTGCTCTACCTCTACTGTGCGTTTAGTTGGTTCTGCCAATGCAAGCCTATACTCTTCTGTATCTGCAGGTATCAGTGCCCTGTGGGGCCCGCTGCACGGTGGCGCTAACCAGGCTGTTATCGAAATGCTGGAGGCTATCAAAGCTGACGGTGGCGATTCCAAGAAGTTTATTGCGAAAGCCAAAGACAAGGATGATCCTTTCCGTTTGATGGGCTTTGGGCACAGAGTTTATAAAAACTTTGACCCTCGTGCAAAGATCATCAAGAAAACAGCTGATGATGTTTTATCTGCCCTTGGTATCAACGACCCAATCCTGAACATTGCCAAAGAGCTGGAAGAAGCTGCACTTAACGATCCATACTTCGTAGAGCGCAAGCTTTACCCTAACGTAGACTTCTACTCAGGCATTATCTACCGTGCACTTGGTATCCCAACCGATATGTTTACGGTGATGTTTGCTCTTGGCCGTCTGCCAGGCTGGATCGCTCAGTGGAAAGAGATGCGTGAGAACAAAGAGCCTATCGGCCGTCCGCGTCAGATTTATGTTGGTGAGACAGAGCGTAACTATGTTCCGATAGAGCAACGCTAAGCTTAAGATAAATTAATAAAAACGGCTGATCTGTGGAGATCGGCCGTTTTTGTTTGATAGCAGTACTAGAACTAACTGCCTTACTCTACTAGTATGGTGATGAATCAAAAGTCTCTTAACAGAAAGGGCTGGCAATAAGAATGATTGCCAGCCCTTTCTGTTACTTAGTGTTCATACTACAACACCCGCATCTCAATTCGGCGGTTTAGCTGTCGGTTCTCTTCAGAGGTGTTCGGCTTAACTGGCTTGGTTTCCCCATAGCCTTTATAACGAATGCGGTCTTTGCTGATGCCGTTGCTGGTTAAGTAATCGGCCACAGACTTTGCTCTTTTCTCGGATAGCAGCTGGTTATCCTTATCAGCTCCTACATCATCGGTATGGCCTTCAATCTCAATTTTAAGAGTACCGTTTTGTTGTATAAACCTGATCAGCTTGTTCAGCTCTGTTTTAGATTGTTTCTCCAGCGCATACTTACCTGTATCAAAAAACAGGTTGTTCAGTACCATGGTAGCTCCTGCTTTTATTGGCTCCAGGTACACATCCAGAGCAACAGGTGTCAGATTCTTTGGGGAAGTATAATCAAAGCTAACGCTGTTCATCAAATATTTAGGAGCCGCAACATAAAGCGCATACTGCCTGCCTTCTGTTAGTACAACAGTATACTCCCCCGATACCTTATCAGAATTAACCTGCTGCAGCAGCGAGTCCGACTGCACATCATATAGCTGCACCTGAGCGTTCAATGGCTTTTTGGTAACTGCATCAAAAACGCGGCCCTGGGCATACGTACTGTTTTCACGGCTACGCCACTCGGCTGGCAAATTAAATCGGAATAACTGCACAGCCGGTGCACCGGCATCAGTTGTTACCCGCCTTGAGTAGTATCCTGTTTTGTTATCTGGAGTGATGAACAACGAACCTTCGTCGGCGTGCGTGTTAAGAGGATAGCCCAGGTTCTGCGGTTCGCTCCACTGTTTCTGTTGGTTCAGGTTGGTTTTAAACACATCTAGGCCACCCATTCCCTGGTGCCCGTCGCTTACAAAGTATAAGGTAGAGCCGCTCATATGCACAGAAGGTGCCATGTCGCGCCCGGTTGTATTAATTGATTTGCCCAGGTTGCCAGGTTTAACCCAGGTTGCATCCTCGTTTTGATACGTAACCCAGATATCCTCTTTGCCTACACCACCTCCACGTGTTGATGTAAAGTATAAGGTACGTCCATCGGCAGAGAGACTAGGCTGTGAATCCCAGGCTTTGGAGTTAACAGCCATTCCCATGTTTTTAGGTTTGCTCCACTCGTTACCTGTTCTAAACGAGATATAAAGATCACAATCACCTAAGCCATCAGCACGGTTACAAGACGTAAACACCAGCGTTTTTCCATCTCCAGAAATGGTAGCTGCACCTTCGTTTGCATTAGTGTTAATATTATTTGAAATGGATATTGGTACCTGCCATTCTCCGTTAACTCGCTCTGTAATAAAAATATTTTCGTCGTGATCTGGCCTTGCGCTTAATCGAGCTGTGTAAATGAAGAACCGTTGATCTGCAGTGGTGTATGGGAAATACTGTAAGCCAAACTTGTTTATGCTACCCGACATTTGCACCGGATCGAAAGGAACTGGTTCTTTCATCGCTTCTATGGCGTAATCAGCAGTTTTAATCTGCTCCCTGGCCCATGACACTAGCTTAGGGTTTCTTGGGTTTGACTTTAAGAAGGCCTGGAAGTTCTTTTTGGAATCCTCGTAATTACCCTGAGCAAAGTATAAATCCGCCAGATCGAAATAAAAGTTACCATAGGCTGGGTTAAATGGCACAAGCGACAGCCCTTTTTGCAGGTTATTAAAAGTGGCATCCTTATTACCCATCATTTTATGCAGGTTAGCTGCTTTTATATAGGCTTCCGCAAATTTGGGGTCTTTTTCTGTAGCCTCAGCCAGCGATTGCAGGGCACGGTTAAAGTCGCGGGCCCGGGCATATTCATCAGCCTTTACATATAGTTTTTCTGCCTTTGCGTTAGTGGTGCTTAATTTCTGATGTTGAGCAGTTGTGGCGTTAACCGTAATAATTACAAAAAAAGCAGCCAGGAATACTTTATACATATAGTTCTGTTTCGTGTAGAAGTAGATTTCCTCCCCACGCCTTTCTATGTTAATTGTCCGAATGATACTACTTAAAGAACAGTGTTTTCGTTTGCCTTTAACTAACTTTAGCACACAATTCCTTTGGTTGCCAGACTTTATCAGCGAGTATGGCCCATGTTAAAGATAAGTACTTTAACATCATCTGCAAAAGTATAAAGCTGTATGTAAGGGTTTTACTTCAGTCAATTTAAAAATTAACAGTAAATAACCCATTATAAATCCAGGTTATTTACTCGCTACAAGTATGGATTCGTTTTCTTTAAAGCCAAAGTAATTCTGAGGAGACTCTGTAAATGTTAACAGCTCCACTGCGAAGCCAACAGCCTGTAATCTTTTTTTAAGCCCCTGCACCGAATAAACCCGTACATGGTCTTCCTGGCCAAAATGCTTTTTGCGTTCTACTGCGGAGGTAATTGTATAATCCTCAAAAGTATCACCGGCCTTATAAGGTGTTTGGATAAAGCATTTACCTCCTGCTGCCAGAACGCGAAATAATTCCCGCATCGCCTTGCTATCCTCTAGTATGTGTTCGAGTATATGATAGCAAATAATAAGGTCGTAACTATTGTCTGGTTCGCTTAGGCAGGTAATGTCTAGTTGCTTATCAGCCTTAAACTCTCCAATGTAATCTGATGTTGTGTAGCTTTCTGTAAAATGCGCCCTTAGCTTCTCGTCTAAGCTTTTGGAAGGAGAGAAATGTAGTACCCGCAGGTAATTAGGTAATAGCTTAGGGGCCAAAGTATGATAAAGCCTTCTGCTTCGGGGAAGGCTTCCGCAAAAAGGGCATAGCCTTTCCCCGTTAGTTAGCAGCACAAATTTGCGGTTCTTCTTTCCACATATGTTACAGGCAAATGTATTGCCGCTGTAAAAAAGCGCAACAGCATACCTAAATTGTACTTCATACTTTTGTAGCAGACCTTTTGGAAGTAACCCCTTAGCTATCCGCTTAAGCCCTTCGTACATAGTGGCTAGTAGGTTAAGCGTATACTTCTTTCTTAGCAGCTTTCAAAGTGTTCATCATCAGCATGGCAATAGTAAGTGGTCCTACTCCACCCGGCACAGGGGTAATATAACTGCATTTCGGTGCTACATTATCAAAATCCACATCGCCTCTCAACCTGAAACCTGATTTACGACTGGCATCAGGAACACGCGTAGTTCCCACATCGATAACCACTGCACCTTCTTTTACCATTTCGGCAGTGATAAGGCCTGGCTGTCCCACCGCTACAATAATAATATCGCCCTGGCGTGTATGGTAGCCAAGATCTACAGTATTTCGGTGACAAAGAGTAACTGTGGCATTACCAGGATAGCCGCCTTTGGCCATAAGTATGCTCATAGGAGTTCCTACTATGTTGCTGCGCCCAATTACTACACAATGCTTTCCGTTGGTTTCGATGTTATAACGCTTTAATAACTGCAGAATACCAGCAGGTGTGGCTGGTAGGTAGGCTGGCAAGCCTGCAACCATACGCCCAACGTTTGTAGGGTGAAAACCATCCACATCCTTTTTAGGATCAATGGCCTCAATTACCTTCTCTGAGTTAATATGCTTCGGCAAAGGCAGCTGTACTATAAAACCATCAACCTCTGCGTTGTTATTAAGCTCATTAATTTTGTTTAACAGCTCCTCTTCAGTTACAGTATCTTCGTAACGGATAAGCGTGGAGCCAAAGCCAATACGCTCGCAGGCCAGCACTTTATTGTTTACATAAGTAACAGATCCGCCGTCGTTACCTACCAGTACGGCAGCCAGGTGAGGCACTTTACCTCCTTTGGCTTTTATGGCTTCTACTTCATGGGCAATTTCTTGTTGGATGGCTTCGGATGTGTGTTTACCGTCGAGCAGGGTCATAGTTTATGTTAATTAGGAATGATGAATTAAATCTGTATAGGAATTATTTACTAAATCCTCTTCTTCTATCTGTAGCAGGTCTTTATAGTAAGCACATTGCTGCCGTAATACTTCAATGCCCACTGAACCGTCCAGGTCTATAGCTTCTATCTCTATAAAACTACCAAGTCCTGATACTTGGTCGAGATGAAACTTTACATTATCGATAAAGAATATTTTACGCACCTTTTTGATACTGTAAAGTATGCGCCTGCCTTTACATACCTCAGCCACAGTTGCAGCACCTGGGTTTTTAAGATACAGCATCACCTCTGTCTGCTTTGCCTCATCTAGTTGGCTCCGCTTATAATGTATAAGCACGTTTTCAATGTTTCCCTGCCTATGCTTCAGTTTACCATAGTCTGATTCATAGTAAGTATCTGTTTGCATGTCCTGCCCCTGATACACTGCGTTCAGGTTTAAGAGAATTTGCTCTGATTCGGCAGGATCATCACAGTAGGCTTTTATGGTGATGTCGGCGTACAAAGTATAAATACCTGGTATGTTATTAGATTGAAGGGTTAAAGCCACAAGCCCCGACGCGCAGAGGCACGTCGGGGCTTGTGTTATACTTTAGTCGAGTTTAAGCACGGCTAAGAAGGCTTCTTGTGGAATTTCCACGTTACCTACCTGGCGCATGCGTTTCTTACCTTTTTTCTGTTTCTCGAGGAGCTTACGCTTACGCGAAATATCACCGCCGTAGCATTTAGCCAATACGTTTTTACGCAGGGCTTTTACAGTTTCGCGGGCAATAATCTTCTGACCAATAGCCGCCTGAATCGCAATTTCAAACATTTGGCGCGGTAGCAGCTCTCGAAGCTTTTCGCATAGGCGCTTGCCCCAGTCATAAGCTTTGTCGCGGTGCACGATGGCAGACAAGGCATCCACAGGCTCTCCGTTCAGCATCACGTCCAGCTTCACCATGTTGGATTGTTTGAAACCGATCAGCTCATAATCAAGAGAAGCATATCCGCGTGAAATTGTTTTTAGTTTATCGAAGAAGTCGAACACGATCTCAGCAAGCGGCATTTCAAAAGTCAGCTCTACACGGTCACTGGTCAGGTAGGTTTGGTTCTTCAGGATACCACGCTTATCCATACAAAGCGTAATGATAGGGCCAACAAACTCAGATTTAGAAATGATTTGTGCCTTAATGAACGGCTCCTCTACATGGTCTATATAGTTTGGCTCCGGCATTTCGGAAGGCGCACTTACCTTTAACAGCTGGCCTTTAGTAGTGTGTACATGGAACTGCACCGACGGCACCGTCGTGATAACGGTCATATCGAATTCACGCTCCAGGCGCTCCTGCACAATTTCCATGTGCAGCATGCCCAAGAATCCGCAACGGAAACCAAAACCAAGTGCAGCTGAAGTCTCAGGTTCCCAAACAAGCGATGCATCGTTCAGTTGCAGCTTCTCCATTGAGGCACGCAGTTCTTCATACTCACTTGTCTCTACCGGGTAAATACCGGCGAAAACCATTGGCTTCACGTCCTCAAAACCTTGAATGCCTGGGGCAGGACGATCAACGTGTGTGATAGTATCACCTACCTTCACCTCTTTCGCATTTTTGATACCAGAGATCAGGTATCCCACGTTACCCGCTTCCATCACCTGTCGCGGTTCCTGGTTTAGTTTTAAAACGCCAATTTCGTCAGCCTCGTAGGTTTTGCCCGTATTAATGAACTTCACCTTCTCGCCTTTCTTCAGCGTTCCATTGTAAATCCGGAAGTATACTTCGATGCCTCTATAAGAGTTAAATACGGAGTCGAAAATAAGTGCCTGAAGTGGTGCAGCAGGATCGCCTTTCGGAGCAGGAATACGCTCGCAAATGGCATTTAAGATATCCTCGATACCAATACCAGCCTTACCCGAAGCGTGAATAATGTCCTCCTTATCACAACCGATTAGGTCGATGATCTGGTCCGACACCTCTTCCGGCATCGCATGCGGCAGGTCGATCTTGTTCAGTACCGGAATAATCTCTAAGTCAGAGCCAATGGCTAAGTATAAGTTCGAGATTGTCTGTGCCTCTATACCTTGTGAAGAGTCCACGATAAGCAGCGCTCCCTCGCAAGCGGCAATAGAACGAGAAACCTCATAAGAAAAGTCTACGTGGCCTGGCGTATCAATCAGGTTGAGCACGTAGTCTTCTCCTTTATAATTATAGTTCATCTGGATGGCGTGGCTTTTAATCGTGATGCCGCGCTCACGTTCCAGATCCATATTATCCAACAGCTGGTTTTGCATCTCACGCTCCGCCACCGTTTGGGTAAATTCAAGCAGGCGGTCAGCCAGAGTACTTTTACCGTGGTCGATGTGGGCAATGATGCAGAAATTGCGAATGTTCTTCATAAATATCTATACGAAAAACAAAGTTAAGAAATCTTCTACTCATGTCAGAAGATTTTAGCTATCCTTGTAATAAAATAGCATTTATATGGCAGTTTAACTTTATGCCTTGCACCATAACTTCTACCAGATGCTCCCTTGAACTAATATACTTTACATGCTGGTTTATCATACGTTAGCATAACACACGATAAAAAATGACAGAAGAAGAGTTTAAAGATATGTTTGGGGAAACCCTTGATCCAGTTCTGGAGGCAATGGCAGAAAATGCTGAAGTTAACCCTGATAAGTTTTTTAGTATGGCCTGTATACTTGAAAACCTTCGTTTTTTCAGCCCTATACTTTATGGAGCTATAAAAAAGTGAACTCATATTTATGAGCGTGTACTATACATTTTAAAAGCAGGGGGCAGTAATAAATTACTGCCCCCTGCTTTTACTAGCCTACTTAATTAAGCAGTTTTGCCTTTTCTGTATTTGTAGATTGAAAAAAGAGGCACATAAAGTATAGCAGCCATAGACCACCCAAGCACGATCATCATATCCGCGCCTGCCCAGTGCATTAACTTAAATAGGGAGCCCAGGATAATTACCATTGCAGTAAATGCACCTAAGATGTAAACACTTAATCTCATATAATATTTATTAAAGGTTGGAAATTTAAGATGACGCATTTCAGCTCATAAGGCAATAGATGTCAAAGTATTATGTAGCAGTATGAAATAAAAATCTTGCAATAATATTTAACTGGAGTAGATAATACACTATATGTTATTAAGAATTTAGTGAACAGCTGAGAAAAAAGTATTCCATCGCCTTTTAGTTTTATTGCAGCTCTACCAGTTTCTCTTTGTAAACGCCCGACTATTCAACATCCTCCATACGCTGTCAATCCTCACTAAAAATGCCTATATTCGCATCATATTTTGATAAATCTTGTTACTAAAGTATGTCGATTACTACAGTAGAACCATATAAGCCTGTCAACCATATCCGTATCGTGACAGCAGCCTCTCTGTTCGATGGCCACGACGCTTCGATTAACATCATGCGTCGTATTATTCAGGCATCGGGTGCTGAGGTGATACACTTAGGCCACAACCGCTCTGTACAGGAGATCGTGGATTGCGCCATACAGGAAGATGCGCAGGCCATAGCAATTACTTCCTATCAGGGTGGCCACTTGGAGTATTTTAAATACATGTTCGACCTGCTGAGCGAGCGCGGCTGCGGCCATATCCGTATTTTCGGCGGCGGCGGTGGTGTTATACTTCCAACTGAGATTGAGGAACTGCACGAGTACGGCATTGCCCGCATTTATTCTCCTGACGACGGCCGCTCCATGGGTCTGCAGGGTATGATCAACGATATGCTGGAGAAATGCGACTTCCCAACAGGCCAAAACCTAAACGGAGAAGTAAAGCACCTAAAAGATAAAGACCCTAAATCAATTGCCCGCCTTATTTCTGCTGCCGAGAACTTTCCGGAAGAAGCACGGGCTATACTTGATGAAGTAAAAGAACAGGCAAATGAAGTCAAAACTCCTGTATTAGGTATAACCGGTACAGGTGGTGCAGGTAAATCATCTTTAGTAGATGAACTGGTGCGCCGCTTCCTGCTGGATTTTCCTGAGAAGAAAATCGCCATCATTTCAGTAGACCCATCTAAGCGTAAGACTGGTGGAGCTTTGCTTGGCGATAGAATCCGCATGAACTCTATCTCGAACGAGAGAGTTTATATGCGTTCCCTGGCAACACGCCAAAGTAACCTAGCCCTGAGCAAGTATGTGCAGGATGCTGTAGATATTGTGAAGGCGGCCGATTTTGACATGATCATCCTGGAGACTTCCGGTATTGGTCAGTCGGATACAGAGATCATCGAGCACTCGGATATGAGCTTATATGTGATGACGCCGGAGTATGGCGCTGCCACGCAGCTTGAGAAGATCGACATGCTGGATTTTGCTGATGTGATCGCTTTGAACAAGTTTGACAAACGTGGTGCCCTGGATGCCCTGCGTGACGTTAAAAAACAATATAAGCGTAACCATCAGCTATGGGATGTGAACGATGATGAGATTCCAGTATTCGGTACCATCGCTTCACAGTTCAACGATCCGGGCATGAACCAGTTGTACCGTGCTGTAATGGCCAAGCTATCGGAGAAGACCGGTGTAGAGTTTAACTCGAATCTGCAGACGTCGAAAGAGATGTCTGAGAAAGTATACATCATCCCTCCTGCCCGTACACGTTATCTTTCTGAGATCTCTGAAACCATCCGCAAATACGACAAATGGACAAAAGACCAGGCGGAAGTAGCGCAGAAACTATACGGCATAAAGAAATCTATCGAAGCGGTACAAAGTATAGAAGTTGAAGACAAAGATCGCCTGGTAAAGCAGTTGGAAGCAGCTTATGCTGAAGTAGAGCTTAACCTGGATGGCTTGAACAAGAAGATACTAGAGAATTGGAAAGAGAAAGTTCAGGCTTACAAAAATGAGTTTTACGTCTTCAAAGTACGTGACAAAGAGCTTAAGATAAAAACACATACAGAGTCGCTTTCTCACTTACAGATTCCTAAAGTTTCTACGCCCCGCTACGAAGCATGGGGCGATTTACTGAAGTGGAACCTGCAAGAGAACGTGCCAGGTGAATTCCCTTACACGGCGGGTGTATTCCCGTTCAAGCGCGAAGGCGAAGACCCTACCCGTATGTTTGCCGGCGAAGGCGGGCCAGAGCGTACAAACCGTCGCTTCCACTATGTGAGCCTAGGTATGCCAGCCAAGCGTCTTTCTACAGCCTTTGACTCGGTAACTCTTTACGGCGAAGATCCTGATTTCAGACCTGATATTTATGGTAAGATCGGTAACTCTGGCGTAAGCATCTGTTGCCTGGACGATGCCAAGAAACTATACTCGGGCTTTAACCTGGCCGATCCGATGACGTCGGTTTCGATGACCATCAACGGCCCGGCGGCTATACTTACTGGCTTCTTTATGAACGCCGCCATCGACCAGCAGTGCGAGCTTTATATAAAAGAGCATGGCCTGGAAGATGAAGTAAACGTTAAGATTGAAGCTATTTATAAAGAGAAAGGCGTTGAGCGTCCAAGATATCAAGGTGAGTTACCAAAAGGTAACGACGGCTTAGGCTTGATGCTATTGGGCGTAACCGGCGACCAGGTATTACCTGCCGAAGTATACGAGCCGATCAAGACCCGTACGCTGGCAGCAGTTCGCGGTACCGTACAGGCGGACATTCTGAAAGAAGACCAGGCACAGAATACCTGTATCTTCTCAACGGAGTTCTCGCTACGTTTAATGGGTGACGTGCAGGCGTATTTCATCGATAAGAACGTTCGTAACTTCTACTCGGTGTCTATTTCCGGATACCACATTGCAGAAGCCGGCGCTAACCCGATCTCTCAGCTGGCCTTCACGCTGGCCAACGGCTTTACGTTTGTAGAGTACTACGTTAGCCGTGGCATGGACATTAACAAGTTTGCACCTAACCTTAGCTTCTTCTTCTCTAACGGTATTGATCCGGAGTATGCGGTAATTGGCCGTGTGGCGCGCAGAATCTGGGCAAAGGCCATGAAGCACAAGTATAACGCAGACGCCCGTTCGCAGATGCTGAAGTACCACATCCAGACATCAGGCCGTTCGCTGCATGCGCAGGAAATCGACTTTAACGACATCCGTACTACGTTGCAGGCACTTTATGCGATCTACGATAACTGTAACTCGCTACACACCAACGCTTACGATGAAGCTATTACTACACCTACAGAGGCGTCTGTTCGTCGTGCGATGGCCATTCAGCTCATCATCAACCGTGAATTAGGATTAGCTAAGAACGAGAACCCGCTGCAAGGTTCGTTCATCATCGAAGAACTAACCGACCTGGTAGAAGAAGCTGTACTAGTGGAGTTTGATCGTATTACAGAGCGTGGCGGTGTATTGGGTGCCATGGAAACCATGTACCAGCGTGGTAAAATTCAGGAGGAAAGTTTATACTATGAGACGCTGAAGCATACCGGTGAGTACCCGATAATTGGTGTGAACACTTTCCTTTCTTCGCAGGGCTCTCCTACGGTTATTCCACAAGAAGTTATCCGTGCCACTGAAGAAGAGAAGCAGTACCAGATCTCCATGCTGCAATCGCTGCAAAAAGGTAACGAGGACATGACTGGCGAAATGCTGAAGCGCATACAGCAGGTGGCGATCAACAACGGTAATATCTTTGAAGAGATGATGGAGACTGTTAAGTTCTGCTCGCTTGGCCAGATAACTAATGCCTTGTTTGAGGTTGGCGGACAGTATCGCAGAAACATGTAATAATTTAAGATAAGCACAGTCTTAAAGCAGAAAGGCCGGATTTAAGTCCGGCCTTTTTTATGTAATCAGCTATATATCAACTTCTACACAACAAATAATGGGAGCAGAAACGTATAAAGAGAACTTAAGCAAAAGTGTAATGAAAAAGAAACATAAAAGTACCCTCCCTTTTTTCCTGATCGGCACCACCATACTATTGATGGGTGCTGTAACATACTTATACATGAGCACTCACCTAGAAGAGGAAGACGTAGATTTTGATTTATATGATGAAGACACTGATATTTATTATTAATTGCCCATTCTATACTTAGATATAAAAGAACGAGCCCTCTGCAACAAAACAGAGGGCTCGTTCTTTTATACTTCTCAACTTCTATTACAGGTGAAAATCGCCGGTAGCCTCTGGTTGATAAATTACTTTTTCAATTTTATAGTTGATTGTACCGGCTGGTACAGGCCATTTTACCACATCGCCTTCACGGCAACCAATAATTGCTGTACCAACAGGTGCAAAAATAGATATCTTCCGTGCATTCACATCTGCATCTTTCGGGTAAACAAGCGTTATTTCCATGTCTGTTCCACTCTGAAGGTCCTTTAGCTGCACACGCGAGTTCATCGTAATCACGTCTGCAGGAATCTCTTCAGCAGGTACAAGCTTAGCTCTTTTAAGCTCCTCTCCTAGCTTGCCAATATTCACAGCGGCAGTACCATTCTGGCGCTGCACCTGTATCAGATCAATCAGGCGTTTATAATCCTGCTCCGTTAAATAGATCGTGTTGTTCATAACCTTTCAGTTTAACACATAATTTCTGCTGATCTCGGTGGCGGCAGCAGCTTTCGGAAAGTAGATATCCTTAAAGCTAAGCGTATTACCCTGCTCCACTCTCCTGAATATCTTATCAGGTGTAACATCATCAAGCGAACTAAAGCCACAAGCCTCCATCACCTCTACCGTAGATTTAATCGTATTCCCGTGGAAGTTAGCCACACGCACACGTTTGTCAGCTACATCCAGCCCCTTATAAAGGTTCTTATCTTGAGTAGCAATACCTACGGGGCAGCGTCCTGAATCGCACTGAAGTGCCTGAATACAGCCTAAGGCAAACATCATACCTCGGGCACTGTAGCAAATGTCAGCGCCTAGCGAAATGGCTTTAAGGATGTCTACACCAGTGATAATCTTACCAGCAGCAACCAACTTTACCTCATCACGCAAGCCATACTTTTTCAGCATGTTCTGCACAAATGCCAGCGCATCGTAAAGCGGCATGCCCAAACTATCAGTAAACTCCAATGGGGCTGCACCTGTACCACCCTCTGCACCATCTATGGTAATAAAATCCGGGAAAATCTGGTTGTGCATCATTTCGCGGCACAGCTGTTCAAATTCCTGTTTGTTGCCAATACATAACTTAATGCCTACTGGCTTGCCTTCTGATAGTACACGTAGTTTCTGGATGAACAGCAAGAGTGTAAACTGATCGCTGAAAGCTGAGTGTGCCGGCGGAGAAGCAACAGTGGTAAAAGGCTCTACTTTACGGATAGCTGCGATCTCAGGCGTGTTCTTAGCAGCTGGAAGTATACCGCCATGGCCCGGTTTAGCACCCTGCGACAGTTTTATTTCCACCATTTTGATGTGCGGATGCGCTACCTGCTCCTGGAATAATTTCTCAGAGAAATTACCATTTTTATCGCGGCACCCAAAGTAACCGGTGCCTATCTGCCAGATCAGGTCACCGCCTCCCTCTATATGAAATGGGCTTACACCACCCTCGCCGGTATTGTGGGCAAAGCCTCCTAACTTAGCTCCTGCACTTAGTGCAGTTACGGCTGTTTTGCTAAGCGAGCCATAACTCATGGCTGATATATTATAAATGCTGGCACTATAAGGTTGTTTACAGCTGCTGCTGCCCACTGTAACGCGCAGGTTCTCTTCATTAACATGCACCGGGAACATCGTATGGGCAATCCACTCAAAACCAAGTTCCTGGCTATTAGCCTGCATACCGAATGGTACCGTTTGGCGCACATTTTTAGCACGCTGGTAAACAATAGAGCGCTGCCGGCGGCTAAAAGGCTTACCATCCAAGTCCGACTCAAAAAAGTACTGGCGCAATTCAGGGCGTATACTTTCAAAGAAATATCGCAGGTAACCCAGTAATGGGTAGTTGCGGAGGATAGAGTGCTTACCCTGCCTAATGTTATTTAGGTAGACAAGGTGCAACGGCACAATGACTAATAATAGCCACAGAGTTTGCCTCTCAAATATCGAAAATAAAAAAGTGAGCAGGTAAAGCGTAGCAAATACGTAAACAAACGTTTGCCTCACGCTGATTTTTGTTGCCATGAAATATTAATTGATAAAAAAGAGTTTCTTTAAACTTTCTGTCTTTCTTGATCCGGAATTACCAGTTTGTAAGTACTAGGAACTGATAAACTCCGGCTTAACCGTTAAAGGCCTTAGGAGTTGTAAAGAAGTGCAGGCAATAACCATTCAGCTTATCACATAAGGCTACGTGATGAGAAGCTGCTACCAAGCCTGCTCCGGCTGGTGCTGACTTAGACAAACATAAATAGCTAAATGGCTGCATAGTCAATGTTTGTGCAAAGGTAGAACAAAAGTTGAACACAATACCACAAACAGTTTGATAATTTAATGATGATAACCTGTAAAGTATGAAAAGGTTTATTAAGCGTTTATATCAATCAGAGCAGTATAAATTTTATACTTTAGGTCCTTACTACAGTCGGCTTTAAGTTGTTTCAGAAAATCATTTAAAAGAGAAAAACCTAAAGAACATAACCCCGTTTAAGTGCAATATACCACCTCCTTAAAACTTAACATATGAAACATATATCCGCCTTATCATCGCTGTTGCTGCTAGGTACCACAGTAAGCCTACTTATTAAAAGAAAGCATTTTATACATTCAAGCTTACCCGACGGAGCTGACTCTGGATACGCACTATACTTATAACTGTATTACATTCGCGATATAGCTTCTTAATTTTATTATACATTTAATTTCGAGCATATTTTTTATACTAGCCAACAGCCTTAACTAAGATGGCTGTTGGCTAGTGTGCTTTAATAAAGGTATAAACCGCATTCATCAAAATGTTTAAATGCAAAATGACTACTTTTGAAGTATAAAACATTGTTATTAATATAAATAAACAACTGGTGCGTTCATACGTGCTTAAAACTTAACTATGGATTTAAAAGAAAAGATCAGCTACATTATTGGCCGCGACATGGCTGCAAATCTTAAAAAACAAGGCATAGAGGTGGAAGCCGATGCTTTTATGAAAGGATTTAAAGAAGTGCAGCAAGGTACTCCTTCTTCTCTATCACAGAGCGATGTGCAGCAGGCTATGACGGCGTTGCAGCAGGAAATGGCTGAAAAGCAGAATGCAGCTGGTGGCGAAAACAAAAAGGCAGGCGAGGATTTCTTGGCTGAAAATAAAAATAAAGAAGGTGTAAAAACGCTTTCTAGCGGCCTGCAGTACATGGTACTAAAAGAAGGAACGGGCAAATCTCCGTCTGCTTCTGATACCGTAACTACACACTACCACGGCACGCTGATTGACGGTACTACATTTGACTCTTCTTATGAGCGTGGTCAGCCTGCCACCTTCCCGGTAAATGGCGTTATTGCAGGTTGGACAGAGGCATTACAATTAATGAAAGAAGGCGCGAAGTGGAGATTATTCATCCCTTCAGGCTTGGCTTACGGCGCTCAGGGCGCTGGCGATGTAATCGGACCAAACTCTACCCTGATTTTCGACGTTGAATTGCTTTCTGTGAAGTAAGCAAAAGTATACTTTGCAAAAAAAGAAAGAGCAGCATACTTAACGGATGCTGCTCTTTCTTTTTTCACTGTGTCCTTTGTTCAGGCTCCTGCTTTCACGCTTTTATCTAATTCAAGCCAACGCTGCGCGGCCTCACGGTACAGGAAGTGGTTTATAATTAAAAAACTGTCTCCCTGAATCAATTCATCACCGTTAAGCTCATGCACCAACTCATGCGATGAGCCAACAGGGAGTATAGTTGCCACAAAAACATCATTCTTCACAACACGAAGCGCCTCTGGAAAGAAATGAGTAAAGACCCATCGTTGGTCTTGCCTTCTTATTTTATCCCGATGCTGAAGATCAAGTAACCACTTTACAGGTTTGTAGCGCTGCACAAAGTCTAAGATTAAGGTATATCCTTCTCTTACTTCATGAGAAGCAACTGTTCCCTTCCAAGTTATTTCCAGTGTTTGTGTATGTTCATTAAAATGTATCCATAGCTTATTTTCAACCAATGACTCATCTGTATCAAGCAGAAAAGGCACAGATACGTTTGAATTTAAAATATCATGCATCATAGGGAAATAATCAGGTGTAACGTGTAATCAGTAATGCTTTAGCAGCAGTGGCGTTTATGAAGATGACAAACAGCAACCTAAGACATCTGCAGCAGCATCACTAAGCTTGCAAATATTATGATTATTTTGTTAATGCACAATATTTAATCTATATATATCTTATTTAAATCACAATTAAAAACCTATACTATTGGAAAACAATACTATAGTTACTTAAAATAAGATATTCCGAAGTATAAATATCTAAAAACATAAATATCTAAACAAAACATGTTGCCAGCCGTTCTTAAACCAATAATTGCTCATTTAAAACGATAGCGAAGTATGTCAGATAATCACAATGAAGGTAAAAAATTCCTGGATAGTGTGCACCAGTACTTTGACCATGCAGCTAAGTACTCTAAACTTGACCCAGGAATACTTGCTCAGATTAAGGCTTGTAACAGTGTATACAAAGTTTCCTTTCCGGTTGAGATAGACGGGAAAATAGAGGTTATTGAAGGTATACGGGTTCAACACAGCCATCATAAGCTTCCTTCGAAGGGTGGTATACGTTTTAGCATGCAGGTTGATGAGGACGAGGTAAAGGCGCTGGCATCGCTGATGACGTTTAAATGCGCTGTTGTGGATGTGCCTTTTGGAGGCGCCAAAGGTGGAGTAAAGATAAACCCGCGCACCAGTTCTGTTAAAACATTAGAAAAAGTAACCCGCCGTTACGCAGCCGAACTTATTAAGAAGAACCTTATAGGCCCTGGCATTGATGTACCGGCTCCTGACTACGGCACAGGAAGCCGTGAAATGGCCTGGATTGCAGATACTTACCAAGCATTTAAGTATGGAGAAATAAGTGCACTGGGCTGTGTAACAGGTAAGCCAGTAGGCCAGGGCGGCATAAGAGGACGCGCAGAGGCAACAGGTTTAGGAATATACTTCGGAATACGCGAAGCCCTAAAAGATAGTGAGTTGATGGAAGGTAGAGGCTTACATGGCAGTACCATGGAAGGCAAACGCATCATAGTGCAGGGTTTAGGAAATGTAGGCTACCACGCTTCCTTTTTTTGCCAGCAAGACGGAGCCATTATTACCGGTATCGCAGAGCGTGAGGGCGGTATTTACAACCAAAACGGTATTGATGTTCAGGAAGCCTTTAAGCACAGAAGCGAAACCGGCTCTATACTTAATTTTAAGGACTGCGAGAACGTTGCAAACTCTTTGGAACTGCTGGAACGGGAATGTGACATACTGCTGCCTGCAGCCTTAGAAAACCAGATACATGAGGGCAACGCAGCCAATATAAAAGCAAAGATTATTGCGGAAGGAGCCAATGGCCCTGTAACCCGCGAGGCTGAGGAAGTCTTGCTTCAGAAGAATATAGTTATACTTCCGGACCTGTATTTAAATGCAGGAGGTGTGACAGTATCATACTTTGAATGGCTCAAAAATCTGTCAAACGTTAGGTTTGGGCGAATGGGGAAACGCGCTGAAGAGGCAAGCTACAAGAAACTTGTGGATGCTATTGAAACATCGTCAGGCAAAACCATGACTGCTACAGAAAGGGCACTGCTCACACAGGGCTCGGATGAGATAAATTTGGTAAGATCAGGTTTGGAAGATACCATGATAAATGCTTACCACGAGATTAGAAGCGTAATGAAAAAGCAAAGTATACCGGATATGCGAACAGCTGCTTTTTTAACAGCTATTGAAAAGATAGGGGTAAGCTACGAGTCGCTAGGTATTTTCCCTTGATAAGTTAAATAAGAAGATTAATAAAAGGTCAGGAAGACATACTTGTAAGTGCTTTCTGGCCTTTTTTAGTGTCCCTTAGCCAATATAGGGCCTCATTAAAGTCTGTGAAATAATTAAAATGGATAAAATCCTGGTTAATCAAATAAGTTGGCTGCTGATAATTTGTTACAAGTGCTTTAAAATGTTCTTCAGAAAACACAACTGCCGCATTTATTTTTGATTTGATCGTACTAAATACATTAGGATAGAATTCCACGTTCAGCCATGCTTCCTGCTCCCTGTTAAGCGGACCAATAGCTGTAAGTTCTGTACAATAAGAGGTAATCAGCGCATTTAGTTGCACATACTGCAGTGCAGCCAAGTATGTATCCTTAAAATGCTTAAAAGTAGGACTCCGCTTCCAGTTAATTAGCAGGATGTCAGCATCGACATCGTGTGCCAAGCAAACATATGGAGTATCCTTTATAATCATTATCTTTCAGTCTATTACGGTTAATGAATCGAAATATACTTAGTATAGTTAAAGAAAACAAAAATTACGAACAGTACACTAATTTGTATTATAAATGTGAAGTATTAACTAATAAATGCACATTTTATTCATTTTCATTTTAGATTAAGTACAAGTAAAATCTTATTTAAACATTAATATGAATTAGAATATATACTATAATGTTAGCAGCTGATATGGATTAGATATTCGGAAGTTAAATCAGGAATGGCTTTGAACTTATACTCCCCTTCGTAATAAAAAAAGCCCGGTAGTATCCGGGCTTTTTTTATTAGATAAATAGTATTTAAGATTTTGGTAACTCTAGCCAGGTATTATAAATCTGCTGCTGCTCATTTGTCGGGTTAGATACTCGCTCAAACTGATATCGCACACTGTTATCTTTTAATAAAGGAACGTCAAGCGACATAAGTTTGCCATCTCTGGTAATCAGCAGGTTCAGCGTGTCTCCTACTTTACGTCCATTCACATACTGATTTAAGTCATCTCCTACACGAAAACCATCTACAGCAATTACTTCATCATTTACGTTAAGGCCTGCCTCGTAAGCACTAGAGCCGCGGCTTACAGAACGCACCATCACTTTACCGTCTGCCACAGCTGTAGTGGCGCCCCAACTAGAGCTTTCAGCACCTTCATTAACATTTACCAGCTTAAGACCGGCAGCTTGAAAATACTTATTATATTCTGGGGATTTAGTGCCATTAATATAATCTCTGAAGAAGGCATCCATATTAGTACCAGCAATTTTCTCAACGGCTTCCTTAAACTCTTTCTCTGTATAGCCCCTGTCTAACTGCTTATAGTAGCGGTTATACATTAAGCGCATTACATCATCCAAGCTCTTCTCTCCGTTGGTGCTCTTCATAATTTCCATATTTAGCAAATGGCCTATTACACCGCCCTTTGTATAATATGAAACTTCAGCGTTGCTTGAGTTCTCGTTGCGGCGATAGTACTTGATCCAGGCATCTTTACTTGACTCTGCCAGCGTCTGAATTTTGTTGCCAGGTGTGTTTTCTACTGAATTAATTGTTCCGGCCACGATATCCAGGTAACGCTGCGGAGAGGTGAAACCGGCACGGCGCACAATAAGATCATCGTAGTAGCTTGTAATTCCTTCTGATACCCACAGTAGGCTTGTGTAGTTTTCTTGGTTGTAATCAAAAGGCCCGAGTGGCTGTGGGCGTAGGCGCTTCACGTTCCAAAGATGAAAGTACTCGTGTGCCACCAAACTTAAAAATCCTCTGTAGCCGTTTTCTGTGCCATAGTTCCAGCGGGATGTCTGCAGAGTAGTTGAGTTCAGGTGCTCAAGACCGCCGCCTCCACGTTGCAGGTTGTGTACGATAAATACGTAACGATCCAGCGGCAAATCTCCCATCAGCTCTACACATTCTTCTACCACTTTCTTCATGTCCTGCATCAGCTGGTCTGGGTTATAGTTACCCTCACCATACATAGCTACTTCGTGCGGCACACCAGCAGCCGTAAAAGTATAAACCTCGTGGTTACCTATTTCTAATGGAGAGTCGGCCAGTATATCATAGTTGGGGAAAGTATAAGTAAACTTACCTGTGCTTTTTAAACCAGTTGAAATTTTGCTCCAGCCATTGTAAGGATTAACTACCAGTGTACCTGCCTGGTTTTGATACCCTTCAGGATACATAAAAATGCTGGTGCCATTTACATATCCATGAGAAGAATCCAGGTAACTGGTACGTACTGTCAGCTCATAGGCATAAACATCGTATGTTGCCCGAACAAGGTCTGCCCTATCGGAGTAAACGCGCCAGGTGTTCTTGTCAATTTTTTCGGAGGGTAACACCTTGCCGTTCTTATCTGTGGCAGTAAAATTTTCTACGTTTTTTGAGAATTCCCGAACTAAGTAAGAACCAGGAGCCCACACAGGCATTGTAAAATCAATATACTTTTTCTTGGCGCCTGTTAGTTCTGCCTCTACTTTAAAGTAATGAGTATGCGGCTCAGGCATTGATAGTGTATAACGCAAATTGGCTGCCATAACAGCCTCTGCACTACTAAAAACAAAAAGGGTAAGTAATAAGATAAGTAATTTGAATTGCTTAATTCTTAGCATGTTTTAGGATTTGTTTGATTGATTAAAGCTATGGCATTTTACAACAAATACCGTGCTTTTCAAAATCCTACTCCTGAATAAGCATTACTGTGCTACCCATTTACCGCAATTAATTTCTCTTGTTTAAGCCAACTAAGCGCTGTCTCAGTGTCACTGAAGGTGTTCATTATTATAAAGGAATTGTAACTTCTTAGGCCATACTTTCCAGCTTGTAAAAGCAAAGCACTGTAACACTTCTCTGAAAGAACAACTGCAATGTAATTTTTTGTGCCCAATGTGACCATGATCTGCGGAAACATATAACTCTGTAACCAAGTCTCTTCTTCTTCACTCAAAGAGCCTATGTTTCTTACATCAAACAGCCATCGCTTTACGTTGTAGTTTTCTGCAAACAACAAAGCACTAACCAACCCTTCTTTAAACTCTTCAAAATCAAGTCGCTTAGCACAAGTTAGAACCAGCTGTTTCTGATCATAACCTACATTAAACGAATCAGAACTATAGACAAACATATTTTTCATAGTAACGAGGTGCAAAATTATCATTTTAAAATTATAAAATGACGTAATAGCCTGTTTTAGTTTATCCTTTTACAGATTTTATGTAAAAGCTTAAATTTTAAATGTGAAAGAAGATAATGAGCAGGTAAACTTTTAAACAGATTCAAATGTTAGGCAGAAGTACCTGCTTATCAGCAGAATACACTGCTCTTAATATTTGGCACGGTATTTTTACTATAATGGCAAATAAAACCTACTATGATGAAAAAGAACTTAATATTTATACTCTTGCCCTTGGCTGTACTGGCTATACTTTTATGGACTGGAGCTTTTTATACTTTGATTCCAGAAAGTAAAGCAGTTCCAGCCAAAAATAAATTCGTAAATGCTACTGAAGCTAACAAAGCAGATATAACGGACGAGGCAACTGCCGGTTTAACTGCAGCACAACCAACAGAACCAGAACAGGAGTTAACTAACTATGCCCTTTCGCTACTTGGCAGCCCCTATGTTTATGCAGGCATGAGCCCTGAAGGTTTTGATTGTTCCGGCTTTATAACTTATGTGTATAACCAATTTGATATCGCGCTGCCACATTCATCAGCTATGCAGGCCAATGAGGGCTATTATATATCAAAAGATGCGGCAAAGGCCGGAGATTTGGTAATATTTACAGGCACTAACCCTGATGTGCGCGAACCTGGGCATGTTGGTATTGTTTTATCTTCTCCCGGCGATACGATCTCCTTTGTGCATTCGTCTTCTAATGGGGGCGTAAAAATTAGTAAAGTGCAGGGTACTGGTTATGATATCCGTTTTTTGGAGATACGACGTGTGCTCTAGCCTGTAAGTGCAATAAAGTATAACAGTTTTTGTATTTCTCGTACATAAGCCTAAGCATCTAACTTAGGCTTATTCTGTTATGGCACATCCCTATATCATAAATACTATCAACGCAATACTTCTTATCCTGCTGGGAATCTTCGCATACTTTACAGCCGCAGCGCGACCTTTAACCATACTGGTAATTCCATTTGTAGGTATACTTTTGCTGGCTTGCACTTACCACTTAAAGAAACACAACCGCTTTGTATTTAATACGGTTACGGCAATAACGCTGCTTGCAGGATTGCTTATACTTACAAATATAAACCCTGATTCATTTAACTGGAACAACAAGCATGTATTGCTGCTGGTGATGAGTTTGAGCTGTTTTATAGCCGTAGCTTCCTATGTACTTACCTTTGTGCGGGAAAGGCGCCTGAAGAATAACACGATCTATAAAGATGATTTATAGCGGGTATAAAATAGAAACACCTGGTGCAGCCCGTCAAGATGCACCAGGTGTTTCAGAATCCCTCAACTTCAGAGTAAGCGGTGTACTGTGTTTCAGTATCACCATCCTAAAAAGAATCAGAGGTAACATCGCTATCTGCGTAAGCAGTAGCTATACTGCTTACTAAGCCAGCTCACCTTTAGAGTGAACATTATTACCTAGGCTTACTAAGACGACCGATGGATTAGACATAGCACCTCCTTTCTCTTTAGTCAAACATAGATCCTGCAATTTACCGGCACTTTCACCGGATCCTGTACAAGACTGTAGCACTCGCTACTTTACATTAAAGTTAAAATAACGCTTAAAAGTTCACAAGGTTTTAAGCATTTTTTTTGCACTTTTTTAACCGTAGTAGTCAAACTTCTTTATTACAGATATTTACGTTTAAAGCTTCGCAAGTATAGCTACCGTTTTTTTAAAAAAAGCATACAACTAACAATTCCGTCTCCAATCACGAGTATCAATATGAAACTTAGTGTTTAGACATTGTAATTATTTTAGCAGTAAGCTGTGTTATTTGGCATATTTTACATATATTTCGTTGGATAATACACCTAAACTTAATCAGCAATGAAAAAGCTTCTCTTTACTCTTGTAGTGCTCACGTTGTTTTCAGTATCTGCATGGGCTCAGAAAATGTCACCGATCGGTGTTTGGACAAATGAAGACGGTAAAGCCAGGTTTGAGATTTACAAATGCAGCAGCGATAAGCTGTGCGGTAAAATTATCTCGCTTCGCGAGCCAAACCGAAACGGTAAACCAAAAATGGATGATAACAATCCAAACAAGTCGATGCGTAACCGCCCGTTGCTTGGACTTGAGTTCTTGAAAGGTTTTGAGTACGATGGAAACAACAAGTGGGATGAAGGCACTATTTATGACCCTGAAAGCGGAAAGACCTACTCCTGCTACATGAAAATGATCAACAAAGACAAAATGGAGGTAAAAGGCTATATTGGTATATCACTGATAGGTAGAGCCCAGACCTGGACCAGAGTAGACGGTACAGCCTCTACAAAATAAACGAAGGCACCGCCTTAAAATCGAAAAAGGTTAGCATCGCTGCTAACCTTTTTCTTTTTCAACCCTTTACCATTTTCTTAACTCATAAGCCTGCTAAAAGGTTATAGCAACATCTTAATTTCTTTAGCTTATCTGTAATATTTTATAATCTTTATCACGGAAGTTAAATGTATCGCCGGCAGTTTTACCAGCCATCGCTTTAAATATAGGCGACATACCTGAAATAGCATAAAACGACTCCCCATTCACTTTCAACTCGCCCAGGCTTACTCCTATAAAATAATTTTGCAGCTCGGTATGTACCACTGCTCCTAACGATACATCGTGATTAGCTTTAGTAGCATTAATGCGGCGCAGCAAAGCCATCGTTGAGATAAGCTCATCCAGCTGGCGGGCATACATGTCACGTTGAATCTGGCAATTCTCTCTAAAAGACTCAAATTTATCTTCCATTGCGCCATCGTGTTCGTTCGCGCTGTTTTGAGCATCATCCATAGCTTCTTTGGCAGCCTGAATCTGCGTGTTAAGAATCTGAATGCTCTCCTGGAGCAGGCGCTTCTTTGTTTCTAGTTCTTGTGTCAGCATTTCCATAGGTAGTATATTCTTAATTGAGAAAAGTTTATCTCACCAGCAGGTGTGATTTTCCCAAGCCCGAAAATTTATTAAATAAAATGTAAGGAAACTCTAAAAAGAAAATAACACTCATAAAACTATTCATTGGCAAGTATGTTTATGAGTAAATTATCAAATGCCGTTTAACGATTTTTTTTTACGTTTGTTTGGTTTCGGAAAAGCAGTACATGCCTGCAGCAAAATAAAGCGTTCCGAAAAGTATCTGGCAGCCTATAAAAATTGGGTTAAGGCAAAGGTATACCTAAATTGGACTGGCCCGTTCTTTAGAGCATACCACTTTCAGAAGTGTAGTATAAGAAGCCATACCTTACGGGTGCAGCTTATAGAAGAAACAAACATAAAAGGAGGAATTTTTTTTTATGATCCGAGTATAGGTCCGAAAAATTTCCAGTTTTTGTTTGATTACCTTAAGGAGTGCGTACAGCAGGTAGGGTATAAATTACACAGCACTAACAAGCAGCAGATACGGCATAAGCTTTATAAAGAGCAAATAGAACGTTATATTCTTACTCCTCCGGCAACTGATATACCTGATACTAATCTCTGCAACCAGCTTTACGGCAACATCCAACTAGACCTTGTGCTGGTGAACAAATTACCTGGTTACATCCGTATTGTAGCAAATACGTATACTGATCCATACTTTAGTAAACCTTTACCGTTTACTGAGCTATTAGAAAAAACGCTACAGCCTAACGAGAACAACAGCCAGACCTAAGGCTGGGGCGGGTATATTACCAGTTTATCCAATTATAGATTAATACTAGTTAGTCTTTTTTAAATGTCATTTCTTTTGAATACATTTAATACTAGGATTGTACCCTTACCGCTCTGCCCATGAGAATACGTTTACTTCTGCTGGTATTTGCTTTTTTAGTTTCTGCCAATGCTTTTTCTACACATATTGTAGGAGGCGAGTTTGAACTGAAGCACATTGTAAACTATAACTACAGGCTAACGCTCAATTTATACTTTGATGATATAAATGGCAGCGCCGGCGCCTTCGACAATTCTGTTACTGTAAGCTTTTTTGAGAAAGGCACGAACCGGTTAATGTTCACACAGGTAATGCCTTTCAGATCCAGGACTCCGGTAAATTACACCAACATTGAGTGTACCGTAGGTGAGCTCAGAACAAGCAAGATTGTATACTTCGAAAACATTTTTCTGGATCCTAACCGCTTTAACAATGCCAACGGCTATTATATAACCTGGGAGCGGTGCTGCCGAAATAACACCATAAACAATATAATGAGCCCAGCGGATGCCGCTCAAACCTTCTACATGGAGTTTCCGCCTGTTGTCAAACAGGGTACACAATTTATAAACTCCTCTCCTATCCTGTTTCCTCCGCTTAGCGACTACGCCTGTGTTAACGAACTTTTTTACTTTGATTTTAACGGCACCGATCCAGATGGAGACTCGCTGGTATACGATATGGTAACACCTTTAAATGGGTTTACTACCCCAACAATGCCTGTTTACACCATCACTCCTAAGCCTGCCCCCTATCCTACCGTTACATGGCTGCCAGGGTATGAAACAAACACGCAAGTGCAAGGCTCACCTCCCATGAACATTGATTCTGAAACAGGGCAACTTACCATGCGCCCCAACCGGAAAGGACTTTTTGTGTTCGGTATCAGGTGCCAGGAGTTTAGAAATGGTGTGAAGATAGGAGAAGTGCGTCGTGATTTTCAGGTGCTTGTGCTCGATTGCCCCACAAACCAAACACCGCAGGTTTCTGCCAGAGAGCAAGGCAAGACAGAAAATTATAAACAGGGAGATGTTTTGCGTATAAGTGGCACTAGTAATCGCTGCATAGATGTATTCTTTACCGACCCTGATAAACCTGAGTTTGTATCGCTAAGGGCAAGGCCTGTAAACTTTACAAATCAGAATTTTACACTGCAGGGCGTAACCAGTGGCACAATCAACCAGGGCACAACCGCAAATCAATCTCTTAAGGCAACACTATGCTTTGATGAATGCTTTGATACTGAAGGCAAAGTATACCAGATGGACCTGATCGTAAGCGACGATGGCTGCAGCCTGCCACGCCAGGATACGATACGGCTTAGCTTTGTAGTAGACCCCATACCGGATGCACCACCAACAGTATCGCTTTCTACGCCACAAAGAGTATTTAGTGTAAAGAACGGCGATATCATCAGCTTTAATGCACTGGGTTTTGATACTGACAACGATGACGTTACGATAACAGCTGTTGGTAAAAACTTTAACTTAACAACCCAAGGCATCAGCTTCCAGCCTCAAACAGCTACAGGGCAGGTTACCTCCCCCTTCAGGTGGGCTATAGATTGCAGGGCACAACAAGAGTCTTACCTAATCGATTTTGTAGTAAACACCACTGTGTGCGGCAAAACAATCAGCCGTACCGAAACGATAGAAGTGCGGCCAGAAAATACGAACAATGTTCCTGTAATTAGTTCTGATAAGCAAGTAACAGTATTCAACCTGGTAGTTGGTGAACCATTTGAGGCAAAGATATTTGGTAAAGATATTGACCTGCACAACCTCACTTTGCAAGCATCAGGCAATGGTTTTAACCTGGCAGATGTGGGCATGAACTTTACGAGCACTGGCGGCGAAGGCAACGCAGAGGGTTTGTTTAATTGGATTGCAACCTGCAATGCTGCGCAGCAAAGTATAATGCGTGTTACCTTTAATCTTAAAGAAACTGCCTGTGTACCCTCCGCTGACCAGCAGTTGGTATTTGAATTCAGAATAACTGCTCCCAATACGGCTCCTACTTTTACTACCGATAAAAA
This sequence comes from Pontibacter sp. H249, assembly GCF_037892465.1. NCBI lineage: Bacteria > Pseudomonadati > Bacteroidota > Cytophagia > Cytophagales > Hymenobacteraceae > Pontibacter > Pontibacter sp. H249. The sequence continues at coordinate 288,988 of NZ_JBBKTR010000004.1, forward strand.
TGTATTGGTTTTCGACCTTGATTTGAACGAACCATTTGAGGCAAACTTTTTTGGCCGCGACCTGGACCTGAATGCCCTAACGATGAAAGCGACCGGTGACGGCTTTACTTTAGAAGAGATGGGTATGAGCTTTGGCAGCCAGAACGGCAACGGAACCTCTGATGGTAAATTTACGTGGGTAGCGAATTGCCTTGCTGCCGACAGAGGTACGCTTCGTGTAACATTCGACTTAAACGAACAGGCTTGCAATCCCTCACCGGACCAGCAGATCGTAATGGAATTTAGAGTAAAAGTGCCCATTATCTCCGATTATGTGCCTGCCAACATATTTACACCTAACGGAGACGGCCTGAATGATTACTTTGAGATACCTTCTCTACCCCAGGACTTCTGCACCGCACAGTTTGCAAGTATAAAGATATTTAACCGCTGGGGTAAGGAAGTATATGTCAGCAACAGCAATACCTTTAAATGGAACGGAAAAGGTGTGAATGATGGTGTATACTTTTACGTGATAGATTACCAAACTACTACTTACAAGGGCTCAGTGACGCTTGTAAGATAAGCTCTTCTTAAAGTATACGCTTCACCAAGAGCTTACCAAACTAAAATGAAAGTTTATACTTTTAAGCAAGGACAAAATGGAGAAGCTACTTATTGACACCTTTATGCTATACCATGAACAGAAGCACGGTGTATAAGCTTAGCCACAGAAAGTCCATAAAATTCCAGTAACTGCGGAGCATAGTTAACTGAAGCCTACGGTATGGATCGCGGATAAAGATCAGGCTTCTAACACCATCGGCAGCAACGTGTGCCGTTTTAAAGAATAGGAAAGAAAGAAATATAATTCCGCCTAACAGGTGCAGGATATGAAGTGCTGAGATCAAGTATAAATACGTGCCAGAAGCTTTGCCGCTAAAGTACACGCCAGACCTGCTCATCTCATTCCAGCCAAGGAGTTGCGCCACAATAAAGAGCAAACCCAGCACCAGTGTAATACCCAAATAACGGGTCATGCGGTTTAATTTGTCTTTGCGGTATAGCCTTGGAATTTTACTTATTGTATAGCTGCTAAATAGCAGCAGCACTGTACTAACACTAAAAAACTTCGGTAACTCAAAATTCTGGCTCTGAAAACCGCCTGTTCTGGCAAAGGCAACTACTAAAATAAAGAACAACACACCAATACCGATCATGCTCAGGAAAAGCAGCACCCTGATCGGATGCATTCGCTCCATTTTTCCAAAAGCGGAAAGTTGCTTGGGGTTTACTTTATTTTTTTTATCCGGATCCATTTATTACTACAAGCTACTACCAAAGCACGCTGTAAAAGATTTGCTGTGCTTTGTTATTTGGGTTACTACTTTATACCGAACCTCACTACGTATAGTTTTGTATTTATATCATTTAATTTACGTGTAAACGTACATTCTGCTGCTCCCTAACAACTCGTGCATTCATCAGCTAGTGCAATTTCAGTTCAGACCACAGCAGCTGTAGGATTATACAGGATGGCAATTATCTTTCTCTTGCAGAATCCGTTATAGGAGTACACGCAAATCCGAAGGTTCATGCTGAAATCTATACTTTATAACATCCTTCTCTTAATCTTGTTTACGTTTTGTGCAGTTAAAGGTAATGCCCAGAGCAGATCGAACTACACCAGCGATAACAGAGTTTTTGTTACCTTAGATGGGGTATCACAGGCTTACAGCTTCTCGTCTAACGAAATGTTGGTACGCTATAACAGGAGCACCCAGAAACTGGAATGTATCCTAAATATAGCCACATTGCTTCCTGCCAACGACAGTACACCTCCTAACATGGCCTATGATGTATTTTTTGGAGCCAAATACCCGGACCTTCTTTTTTATATTGATGCCCCTATAGAGAAAGTTAACGGAAGTAGCTTAAATCCCGGAAGTATAAACAAAACCACAACAATAAGTCTGCAAGGCGTAACAAAGCAGACCATTGTACCACTTGCACTTACAGCAGACCGGAATGCCATTGTGTTTAACACCAGTTTCGACTTGATGCTGGACAATTTCTCGGCAAGTGTGCCAGTGCAATACTTTAACCTGCTTACGGGGCGTATTATGATTACAATTAACAACGCTAAGTGGGTAGGCCTCGATACCTTCTGACAAAGTATAACCGTACCTGAACTATACACGCACAACCTACAATGCCTACACCCAGCACCAAAAAGTTAATAAGAGCTATAGTAGCCCTACTGCTGCTTTGCCTGAATATATCCGGTGCAATGGCGCAGAAAGTGGCATTAGTGCTTAGTGGCGGCGGCGCCAAGGGGATTGCCCATGTTGGTGTTTTAAAGGCCTTAGAAGAAAACAACATACCCGTAGATTATGTGATAGGGACTTCTATGGGTGGTGTGGTAGGTGGGCTGTACGCAGCCGGCTATGCTCCCACTGAGATAGAGTATTTGTTCAACACTAGAGAATTTCAGGATTGGGCCCGTGGCCGCACTGAAGAAACTTACACCTACAGCTTTGCCTCACCGGATATCAGTCCTTCTTTCCTGCACCTGAACCTATCCATAGACTCCACTTTTCAGATGCACCTTAACTCCAGTCTTGCAAACGGTGCTTCGCTTAATTTTGCCTTTTCCCAGTTACTGGCACAGCCATCTGCCAAAGCAAGGTATAATTTTGATAACCTGATGGTCCCTTTCAGAAGTATGGCTTCAGATATTTATACGCAGCAGCAGGTTATTCTCAGTAAAGGGCAGCTTTCAGATGCAGTACGGGCTACCATGACGGTTCCGCTGGTGTTTAAGCCGATACGCATAGAGCGTAAACTGCTTTATGACGGAGGCTTGTACAACAATTTTCCGGTAGATGTGGCCAGAAGTGAGTTTAAACCTGATGTAGTTATCGGCGTTAATGTGTCTCCTAAAACCTACAACGAATACCCTTATGGGAAAGACGATTTTGACCTGCCCCAGACATTATACTACACAATGCTTTCTAACAGCGACTCTACAGCTCTTGGGATAAAAGACATTTACCTTCAACCCGACACTAGAAACCTGACAGCACTGGATTTTAACGAGGTTAAAACTCTATTCGATGCCGGGTACTATGCCACTCTTAATAAAATGGAAGAGATCAAAAAGAAGATAGGCAGGCGTGTAACACCGGAGCAGATCTCGGCTAAAAGAGAAGCGTACAGACAAGATTTTACAGCACTTACTTTTCAGGATATATCAGTAACTGGTTTAAGCGAAGCACAGAGCGCGTATGTAAAGAAGTTTTTTCGCAAAGAAGGCGAGGTTTATAGCATGCAAGATATCAAAAAGGGATATTTCAGACTAGCAGCCATAGAGAGCTTCAGGAGCATTTACCCAAGCATACAATATAACACTGCGAAAAGAAACTATGAGTTTAACCTGCAGTTGGAGCACGACGATGAGCTGCAGCTATCAGTAGGCGGTGTGCTCGCCTCAAGGCCTATAGATAATATTTATGCCGGCTTCGACTATAGTCTGTTGCGCAAAAGGCTCTATACTTTCTCCAGTAGCTTTAACACGGGCCGTTTTTACCAGGCTGCTAAATTACGTGTGCGGATGGATGTACCCGCGCGGTTCCCATTTTACCTGGAGCCCTCTTTTGTGTATAACAACTGGAGCTACCTGTCTACAAAAGGCTTTCTGCTGGACCGCGACAAGCTGCCCTTTATAGAACAATCAGACAGGAACTATAACCTGAGCCTGGGCTTTACTAATACTTATAAGGGCAAGTTGGTACTTAACGGAGGGTATGTACAAACCATTGACCGCTACAGCAACCGACTAGAAATACTGAGTACCGACACGCTAGACCGAACAAACTTTAATGCATTTACAACCGGACTTACATTCATAAAAGGGCACCTGAACCGGAAGCAATTTGCCTCTGCCGGTAGCATGCTTACAACCTCAGCCAATTATTTTAATGGCCGCGAAACACTCCGCCCCGGTTCTACCAGCACAGCCACAGGCAAGCAGCAGACCGAACATGAATGGTATAAACTAAAGGCCACCTACGAGGGCTATTTTGGAGAACAACGGCACCGGATAGGTTACCTGCTGGAAGGGGTTATCTCAAACCAGCCATTCTTCCAGAACTACCGGTCTACTCTTACTTCCGCCTCCGCATTTACTCCGCTTTCAGATAGCAAAACACTGTTCCTGGATAACTATCGGAGCAACCGCTACCTGGCAGGAGGCATAAAGTATATTTACCTTTTTAGCCAACGGATAGAAGGCCGGTTAGAGGGCTATGGATTTCAGCCTTACAAACCTATCCTACAAAACTCAGAACAGCAGCCATACCATGGCGATTTACTTCAGGGTACCTCCTTTATTGGCAGCACCAGCATGGTCTACCACAGCATCATCGGGCCTGTGGCCGTAAGCCTGAACTACTACGGAGACACGGCCAAAGAGTGGGGACTGCTCTTCCATATCGGCTACATCATCTTCCAGGACAGAGCTTTGGATTAAGTTGATAAGTCTTAATTTATACTTCCTTAATTACTTTAACAATTTCAACCTTATACACTGATTTATAAATATATAACTTATAATATACTTTATAGTTCTTACAGTTACAGCTATCATACATCAGAATGTGTAAATTCTGTATAAAACCCCTCTGTATACTAATTAAAGCCTTTTAAAGACTTTGGAAATGCCACTAAAGTGTTGCCAAGTTTTATGCGATTACAATACCCAGCGTGCAAAAGCTAATGTTTTAAAATTGCTTTGCCTGCTCGCCAAAAAACTGCTAATCAGAGACCCAACTATGGTATTAGCTGTACGGTATGTAGGCTCAGATTTCTTCTGATTTAATGGCATTTGATGCTGCTGGTAATATCTAAAGTTGTTCCTTCTAAAACCATTTTGCAAGTCATTAAACACACTTAGAATATTTCTCATTATACTTTTAATCAATGCCTTACCTCTTTTATAAAAACTTATACTTTAATCTATATCAAGGCTAATGACTGTTCGACTTTGCATTCAAACGCTTGCAAAAAGTGCTCATTACACAGCTTTTTACAGCAGGTGCAACAAATTTTAAAGCCAATCAGGATATCATACTTTAAGTAAAAACTATATCTTTACCTCATCTATCATAACCAGAAACGCCATGAAAAAGACCATCCTTAGCCTTTTTGCCGTTGCCGCACTTGCCTCCTGCAACCAGACTCAATCCACCACCGATGCTACTGAGCCAGCAGTCACAACAGAACAGGCTGCCGCTACTGATAATGCCTACGGTGCCGCTTTTGCTGAAAAGGATATTGTAAGCACAGACCAATTGCAAACACTTGTGCAGAACAAAGATTCTGTTGAAGCCATTGTTACCGCAGAAGTAGTAGAAAGCTGCCAGTCCAAGGGCTGCTGGATGGATGTGAAACTTGCCGATAACAGCACCATGAAAGTTACTTTCCGCGACTATGGTTTCTTCCTACCTGTTGAAGATTTGAAAGGACGTACAGTGGTGTTCACCGGCACAGCCAAACGGGAAGTAATTTCGGTAGATGATCAGCGCCATTATGCTCAGGATGCAGGCAAATCAAAAGAAGAAATTGCCGCCATCACCGAGCCAAGAGAAGAGTTACGCTTTGTAGCCGATGGCGTTAAACTGAAGTAAAGTATAAACTTATACCATATGTTAAACAGGCTCCCCTACCGGAGCCTGTTTTTTTGTGGCTACTATACTTACAAGAGTTAAGAATCAAGACTAATTTTTAAAAATCTCTTTCCTATTTTTACCAAAGTATAACAACACTTGCCATGGCCCTAGAGAAAGATCCGGCTCAGGAGATAAAAGAGCTTACACACCGCATAAATTACCTGAACTACCTATATTACCAGAACAGCGTGTCTGAGGTATCGGACTTTGAGTTTGATGCTATGCTGAAGCGCCTGCACGACCTGGAAGACAAGCACCCTGAACTGCGTGACCAAAACTCCCCTACCCAGCGTGTGGGCGGCACCATTACCAAAAGCTTTAAAACAGTTTTCCACCGCTACCCGATGCTTTCTTTGAGCAACACCTACTCCGAAGAAGACCTGCGCGAGTTCGACAAGCGTGTGCGCAAAGCTATTGGCGATGAGGTGGAGTATGTGTGCGAGCAGAAGTTTGACGGCGTGGCCATCAGCTTAACGTACGAGAACGGCCAGTTTGTACAGGGCGCCACCCGTGGCGACGGCACCAGAGGAGACGATATTTCTGTCAATGTGCGCACCATCCGTGATATTCCGTTGCATGTGCAGGGCCAGGACTACCCTAACCTTTTTGAGGTACGCGGTGAGGTGTTTATGCCGTTACAGGTATTTGAAGACCTGAACGCAGAAAGAGAAGAAGCCGGAGAACAACTGCTGGCTAACCCTAGAAACGCAGCCTCAGGCACCTTAAAGCAGCAGGATTCTTCTATTGTGGCCAGCCGCAAGCTAGGCTGCTTCTCTTACAGCTTCCACTGCGACAACAGTCCGTTCCAGACACACTCCGAAAGTTTGCAGGCCATCCAAAACTGGGGCTTTAAAGTATCGGATACCTGGCGCAAGTGCGGCTCTGTTGAGGATGTGCTGGCGTATATTAACGAATGGGAAACCCGCCGTTTTGAGTTGCCTATTGCTACCGATGGCGTAGTGGTAAAGGTAAATAGCTACCATTTGCAGGAAGAACTGGGCTTTACGGCTAAAAGTCCGCGTTGGGCTATTGCTTATAAATACCCGGCCATGAGTGCCGCCACGAAACTGCTGGGCATACAGTATCAGGTTGGCCGTACGGGTGCAGTTACGCCTGTAGCTTTGCTGGAGCCGGTGCTGCTGGCTGGTACGGTGGTTAAGAGAGCCTCGGTGCACAATGCAAACGAAATTCAGCGACTGGACCTGCGCCTGGGCGATACGGTTTTTGTAGAGAAAGGCGGCGAAATCATCCCAAAGATAACAGAAGTAGATTTTAGTAAACGTACTGCAGACAGCGAGCCTATACTTTATCCTACCCACTGCCCTGCTTGCGGCTCCGAATTAATCCGATCCGAAGGTGAGGCAAACTTTTACTGCCCTAACGAGAAAGATTGCGCTCCTCAGATACAGGCAAAGCTAGAGCATTTCATCAGTCGTAAGGCCATGAACATTGATGAGTTGGGTCCAAAAACGATTGAGCAGCTTTATAAAGCTGGTTATGTGCGCAACGCTGCCGACCTTTACGACCTGACCTTAGAGCAATTGGCGGGTTTAGAGCGTATGGGCGAAAAATCGGCAAACAACATCTTAAAAAGCCTGGAGAAATCGAAAGAAGTAGCTTACGATAGGGTGCTGTTTGCACTGGGCATAAGGTTTGTGGGTAGTACAGTAGCTAAAAAACTAGCTGAACAGCTTCCTGACATCGTTGCCCTGCGCGGCGCCTCTTACGAAGATTTGGTCTCTATAAATGAGATTGGTGACCGCATCGCCAATTCTATACTGGAGTACTTCCAAGACCCTGAGCATGTACAGCTAGTTGAGCGCCTAAAGGCTTCTGGCTTACAGTTTAAAGCAGAGATCAGCCCCATAGAAATGGAAAGCGACAGGCTGACCGGTCAGACTTTCGTAATATCAGGCGCTTTTGAAAGTATAAGCCGTGAAGAGCTGCAGCAGCTGATTGCCAGCCATGGCGGTAAAGTAGTATCATCCATCTCGGGTAAGCTAAACTACCTGGTGGCCGGCGACAAAATGGGGCCGGCTAAACTGGAGAAGGCAACTAAACTCGGCATTAAAATCCTGTCCGAAGATGAATTCCTGCAGATGATCAAATAACAAAACTTCTAGTTAACCACATAAAATGAAGACGCCAGGTTGCAAAACAGCCTGGCGTCACTCATCTTAAACAAACAAACATGATTATTAAGTAGAATTTGAGCATTACAGCTTAGCAAAATCAAAGTATAAATTTGGCTCTGCCTTAGCCTGCTTTGCTACAGCTAAACTAAAACTTCATAGTTTTATTCTGACTTATTTATACAAAGCAATAAGAATTAAAATCTAAAAAAAATATACTATACCAATGCCCATAAAGTATAGACGAAGACTGACATCCTGTAGCAGTTCGTGTCTATAAAAAAAGTAAAGCACCTAAAAGATTTAATATTGCTGCTATTAACCTGTACAGAATGCAGAAAATTTGCTACTTTGTGTAGCTTTAAGCAATAAATTAGCACTAGAAATCATACCTTTTATTAAAGGTTTAGCATCATAAACAAGGCACCTGTGAGCAGCATGTCTATCCCGATTCCGGTTATACCACTTAAAAAACGTTACACCATAGCCATACATGTGTTCGTGTGGCTAATTTTTGGTAGCTGGATATTTTACTACACGGCATCTAAGCAAACTATAACACTGGGCAAAGCCATGGATCTGGTGGTAGGCCTACTGTTTCCGGTAGGTATTTTTTATTTTAACTGGTATGTACTTATATCCAAATATCTTGCCCGCAACAAGATATTCTTGTATATAACAGCTGTACTAGCCACGCTGTTTGCACTGGCACTCGTACAAGCACCTATTGACTATTACATTTTCGGGAATTACAACCCAAGTATGGCCTCGCTTTACAGCACTGAGCGCATTATACAATACATGGTTAGCGGCCTTGTGGTGGTGTTTATAAGTTCTGCCCTTAAGGTTACTGGTAACTACATCCGAAACGAACGCCTGAACAAAGAACTTGAGACGCAAAAACTTACAGCTGAACTGGCTTACCTTAAATCGCAGGTAAACCCTCACTTCCTGTTTAATACACTGAATAATATTTACTCGTTGGCCTATAAGCAGTCGCCGGATACACCGGATGCCATTATGAAACTGTCGCTGCTGATGCGCTACATGCTGTATGAAAGCAACGATACGCTGGTAAGCCTTGAAAAAGAAGTAGACCACATCAAAAACTTTATAGACCTGCAAAAGCTGCGCCTGCGCGAGCATACAGGAATCAAGTTTAACATAGAAGGTGATCTAGCCGGAAAACAGATCGCTCCGATGCTACTCATGACACTGGTAGAAAATGCGTTTAAGCACGGCCTGGTAAGTAAAAACGAGATAGGCATCATATTAAACCTAGTAGTCGATCAGAATTCGCTTACCTTCAGTACCGTTAATAACACCAGCTCCCATAAAAAGCGTGAGTTCGGCGGCATTGGACTGGAAAACCTGCAACGCAGGCTTAACCTGCTTTATGCAAACAAACACGACCTCGCTTTCGAAGAAAAAGACGGTACTTTTTATGCAACCCTAAAACTATACTTTCAACGATAACGCTAAAACTATGACCATACGCTGCATTGCTGTAGACGACGAGCCCCTGGCACTGGATATTATTGAAAGCTATATTAGCAAACTGCCTTTTCTGCAACTGGTAAAAACATGCTCCAGCGCCACTGAGGCCATGCAGGTACTACAGGAAGAGCAGGTAGACCTGATGTTCCTGGATATTGAAATGCCCGAATTAACTGGTATTCAGTTTCTGAACATTCTTAAGCACCAACCACTTATCATCTTTACCACCGCTTACCCTGATTATGCGCTGGAAGGCTTTAACCAGGATGCCGTAGATTACCTGCTCAAACCCATCCCCTTCGACAGGTTTTTGAAAGCCGTAACCAAGGCACAGGAAAGGCTGCAGCGAAACGGTAAGCCAGATACAGCTGCTTCGACTTCAGCACCACAACCGCCTCAGCAGGAACAGGAGTTTATTTTTGTAAAAGCCGATTATAAAACCATACGTGTTGATTTTAAAGACATACTTTGGATTGAGGGCCTGAAGGACTACATCATCATCCAGACAAAAGACCAGAAGATTATCACGCTGCTATCGATGAACAAGATGATGGAAAAACTGCCTGATTCAAAGTTTTTGAGGGTGCATCGTTCTTTTATTGTGTCGCTGCAGAAAATAGACAGCATCGAGAAAAGCCGTATTAAAATTGGCGCGAAAGAAATCCCGATAGGAGAAGTATACAAAGATCAGTTCCTGAAGTGGGTGGAAGAGAACAACATACAATAAAAGTATGAATCTAGAATTACGGGTCATGAAACCAAATTGGTCGTACAAAGAACAGTGATCTGCGAATTAAGCTTATAACATCATTTGCAGAATCCAATTCATAATTCGAACTTCGTAATTCAGAATTCATTATGATGATTAGAGAGAAACTAAGAGGAACTGGCGTAGCTCTGGTAACGCCATTTAAAGAGGATTTATCCGTTGACTACGACGCGCTGAAAAAGCTGTTGGATTTTGTGTTGGACGGCGGAGTTAACTATCTGGTAATAAACGGTACTACAGCGGAGTCGGTGACAACTACCACAGAAGAGAAAGCCGAAATACTTCGCCTTGTAAAGCAGTATGTAAACGGCAGAGTACCTTTAGTGTATGGCATTGGCGGTAATAATACCCAACATGTACTGGAGCTACTACAAACCACCGATCTAGATGGCATTACGGCTATACTTTCTGTTAGCCCATACTATAATAAGCCATCTCAGCAGGGTATTTACCAGCACTACCTGCAGGTAGCCAACGCCTCTCCTGTTCCGGTTATACTTTATAATGTACCTGGCCGCACAGGCAGCAACGTAACCGCCGAAACTACTCTACGCCTGGCCTTGCACGATAACATTATTGGGGTTAAAGAGGCCTCTGGCAACATAGAACAGTGCATGGCCATTGCCAAACACAAACCGGAAGGCTTCATGCTAATCAGCGGCGATGACCTACTGACGGTGCCAATGGCTGCCTTTGGTGCTGAAGGTGTAATTTCGGTCCTGGCAAATGCTTTCCCGGATAAGTTCTCTAAGATGATAGAGCTATCCTTGAACTACCAGTTTAAAGAGGCTACAGCGCTTCTGAACGATTTTGTAGACATTAACCCGCTGATGTACGAAGAAGGCAACCCAGTAGGCGTTAAAGCAGTGCTGGAGCGTTTTGGCGTATGCTCTCCTTTTGTAAGATTACCATTGGTTGAAGCTTCAGCAGGCCTGAAGGATAGAGTTTATAAGCTACTGTAGCAGGGATGAAAATTAAGGTAGTACTTAGCCTGCTCCTAAACAATACAAGCCTGAAGCTCTACAGAAAGTATACATTTCCTTATACAACTCCTACCGAATTCACAGAAGAGGAAACGATCCTTCTGGAGCAGATGTAAGAGCATACCTCATCATTATAAAAGGCCGGCCTGAAACCGGCCTTTTATTTTACGCGCCATACCATTTAGCCATTACCTCCCCAGCAGCTTTGTTCTGAGGTGTAAAATCCAGGTGGTCGCGCCGGTTTTCCCGTAACTTAGGGTACCATTTCCAGATAAAGGTTCCGCCAAACCATGGCTGCTGCCAGAACTGCCGGAACATGGCCTCGTAAGCGTTTGCCTGTGTTTGCTCTGAGAGCTGCAACAGCTGCCATTCTCTGTCTGGCCATTTCCAGGGCTCTATGGCTGCATCAGGAGTACTTTTATAACCTATCTCGGTAAACACTACCGGCTTTTTATACTTTGCCTGCAGGCTGGCAATAGCTGCGAAGTGCCCTTTCCAACCCTGTTGCAGTTCCTCTACCCTAGGCTCTGTGTTTGTAGTAAGCGGAAAGTAGGCTTGTATGCCGATAAAATCCAGCTCGTCCCAAAACCTGATCTCTTCATATTCTTTGTACCAGTTGGCAGCATAGGTTAATTGTCCCTTATATACTTTCCGGATTTCTTTTATGAGTTTACGCCAGTCCTCTTCTCTTTTTACAGCTGACAAGTATAACTCGGTACCGATACAGAGTGCATCAATGTTTTGCTCCTGAGCCAGGCGGGCATAATGAAGTATAAAATTGCTGTAGTTGGTAAACCACTCCTGCCACTCCTCCTCCGTCTGCATTTCAACGTCGCCTAGCCATTTGCCGCTGCTACGGTCCATTAGCCAGATGTGTGGCTTTAGCAGGGTTTTAAGCCCTACCTGCTTAGCTAATTGGGTGGTATGTATCAATCCGCTGTCACGTTCGCCCCAGTAAACTTTATTACCTCGTTCTAATCGTATCTCCGGCTCGTTATAGGCTGTTTGCCAACCAAAAGGCGTCTGGGCAATCCAGGTAACATGATAGCGCTTTAACATTGCCAGCTGCTCCAGCTTTACTGAGTCGCCTGCTACCCAACTCACCCCTCTAAACTTGTTTACCGGTGCAACCTCCTCCTCTGTAACAAAAGCCACGGGAACAAGAGCTGCACCAACCAGGAAGAGGATCAGCAAAATGATAAACAGCGGAATAAACAGTCTCTTTTTCATAAGCAAAACTAAATCGCTTTGATAGCTTTAGAATAACTCCTTGTAACTAAAATAACATTTAAAACCTTTAATCAATTGATTAAACACTGCATCATTTAAAACTGATTTACACATTACTAAAGATATATAAACGAATAAACAAGCTATTTTTTAGAGCAGTGCAGTTGTGAGTTAATTATAAGCTTACCCCAATTTTTTTACTAGATTAATTTAGTAATTTGTGGCCTCTTATAGTTACCCTTATGCGCATACTTCTGTTACTGCCACTGGCCTTATTCTTTAGTTGCAAGCAATCTTCTAATAAAACGGTTTCTGGCCCTCCCACCGATCATGCTTTGGCTGCAGAAGCAAACAAACCTAATGCGAGCAACGACAAAGTATACGTTACCTATGTAGCCGATACCACTAACCTGTCTCCTGAGCCTGAAACACCTATTAAATTAATGCTCGAGGGCAGTTTTCATAAACAGGAAGTATGGCAAGGTGCCGAGAAGAAGCCATGGTTAGCTGTTTTTTATGAAAATAACCGTTACTACCTGCGCTCCACCGCATTAAGTATACACCCTGCCTATGACCCTGTGTACGATTCAGATCAGGAAATAGAGGGCTCACGTGTAATATCAGGAAGAGAAGTTCTCAGCCAGGATTCTAGTACCGTGTTCTTCTTGACTGGCCTTACTAAATACACCGAAGGTGAACTCGATACAGTGGCATTTAAACGAAACATCATACCTGCTAACAGAGCTTTAAGGTATACATTCAAAGGTAAGCCCTACAGCATCAGCGCCTATGGCGACAGCGTACAACTAGGCAAGAATGAGTATAGCTACCGAAACTATGGCTGGAAAGTAGGCGGAACAAAGAAAGGCAGGCGCATTGAACAAATATTAGCTGAAGACGCACAATTTGATGAGTCTATTTACATGTTGCTCTGGGCTGGCGATTTGGATCGCGATGGCATCCCGGACCTGCTGATCGATATATCAAACCATTACAATGTATCCTCTATAGCTTTGTTTCTTTCTTCGATGGCAGATAAAGGCAAGCTATATAAACAGGTGGCGCTGTTTCAAACTATCGGCTGCTAAACTCACTGCTTTTCCCTTTCCGAGTCTCAACTGCTCGTTCAACCTGCTTGCTGATACCCTTCATCCGCGCCAGCACATCATTTACGGAATAGAAGGCATCAGATTGCACTAAAACACCGCAATGTGCATTTACTGGGTAACAAATAGTTAATTGCGGTACAGTATTTAAAGTACACCTTGCCTCTTGTTTAAGCATATTAGAAAGCAACTGGCAAGGTAAAAAGGTACGTTTACGGATTTAATCTACCTTCTCTTTACTGCGGTCCGGAATTTGACAGTTCACCCGCTATGACGCTAACGCAACGTAATTTTACAAAACACTTTTCCGCTCCCCGGATCATACTGCCCGTACTTCTGGGTTTAGGAGTTATTGGGTATATGCTCTATCAAAACTACGAGCCCGAGCAATTAGAAACCCTGCTTAACGCCAGCCCCTTCTGGATAGGCATGACGCTTCTGGTGCTGTTTATACGTGATTTTGGATATATGTACCGCATTCGATTTCTGACAGATAAAGCCCTGAATTGGAAGCAAAGCTTTAATGTGATCATGCTTTGGGAATTTGCCTCTTGTGTACTGCCATCGGTTGTGGGCGGCTCTACCATTGCAGCATTTATACTTTACAAAGAGAAGATACCGCTAGGTAAATCTATTGCGCAGGTAATGGTTACGGCCATGCTTGATAATTTATACTTTGTGGTTATCTTACCATTAATCTTACTTTTTGCGGGCACTCAAGTTTTCCCGGACCTGCTCAGCATAAACCCGACCCTGCGCGAAAGCTTGGGCATTGCGTTCTTCGTGAGTTACCTCATGATTACTATGTATGCCAGCCTCATGTTTTACGCCCTTTTTATCAACCCAAAGGGAGTAAAAAAGCAACTGATACGATTAGGCCAAACGAGGCCGTTTAGGCGCTGGAGAACAGCTTTGTTTCAGCATGCCAACGAACTTTTAATTGCTTCTAAGCATTTGCGCACCAAAAATTCTGCCTTCTGGTTGCATGCCAGTGTCTCTACTATTTTTGTTTGGACAGCCCGTTATGTAATTATCGGATTTTTAATAGCTGCCTTTACACACCTAAGCCTACACGACCACCTGGTAGTATTCTCTAGGAACTTGGTGTACAAGATTGTGCTGTTTTTGTCGGTAACACCAGGCGGTGCTGGTATGGCAGAAATATCTTTCCCGGCATTTTTCGGTGCTTTCTTGGGTGGTTTTACCACAATTGTGGTTTTACTGTACCGTTTGCTAACCTACTATGTATACCTATTGGTGGGCGCTATTGTGTTTCCGAGGTGGGTTGCTCGCAGGTTTAAACGCGATCAAGCAGAACCAGCCACAACGGCAAAAGTACCAGCCGAAGCCATGCTATAGCCCCTTCTCACATATTTTAAGGAGGTATAACCTTTGGCTTTGCGGTAATATTAGTATAAACAAAAGAGCCATTCTGTTATAAGAATGGCTCTTTGCAATATGTATTTAGAGTATACTTTTATCTTGCCTCAGCAGTTGGTTGCTCTACTACGACTCTCAGGTTTTCAAGCCCACGTTCAAAGTCAGGTCCCACTAAACCGTCCAGCATTAGTCCAAAATACTTACCAATCGGGTTGACACCCATGTCAGATTCCATGGTCCATGTTACTTTAGTTCCTTCCGGAGTTTCTTCAAACTGGTAGAAAGCTAGTCCTTCTCCCTGTCCTTCAAACTGCATCTTTGTATCAACACGCTGGTTAGTAACACTTTCTGTTATGATGAGTGAACCATTGCCCACATCCGGGTGCTTACTGAACCAGTTATACTTTGCGCCTTTGCCTGCATCAGGCCCTTCGTAAGATAATAGCATTTGAGGATCTATAGTGTGCCAGGGCGACCACCTTTCCCAGTTTTGCAGCCTGTTCACCTGGTCAAACACTGCAGGGGCGGGTGCTTTAAGTACGGCAGTGCGCACCACTGTTACTTTTGAAGGAAGAAAAAGCGACACAATTAATAGCACCGCTATTAGCGCCAAAAGGCCTAATCCTATCTTTTTGAGGACTTGCATGATGTGTTGTGTAAGGTTGAACTGTTAAACATAGCAATAGTTTAATACTAATACAACACTTGTTACAACACAAAAAAAAACCGCAGCTTACGCCGCGGCCTTTTCTCAGATGGAAATTTAATACTAATGTACTGCGTGTTATACGTACAAGTTTCAGAAAGTATATTTTTTATACTTATAACAGTCAAAAGTTGCAAATAAAACGATGCAGAGAAGTACATGCACGTTGCAGAAACAAGTTGCGGCCTGTTTGCATAGTAATCCTTATTACGAAGCGCAAGGTCTGGCTATCATAAACTAATTTTTCCCCTTAGTTCTTCATGTGTAAGAAAAACTATTTCTAGAGATGTTCAAGTGAGTTCCTCTTAGCTAATCTATAACCATCTCTATTACAAAATAGGCAAAGGAGCCAACTAATAGTAGAGCAAGTGCAGTATTTGGATTCATAGGCGGTAAGGTTTATTTGTATTATTAATAACTTGTCTCTTATAAATAACACATCTTAGCACCCAATGTTTTACCTTGGATAACCCTGACTTCAACTGTTTCAGAGCCTATTCTTAATTGCGGGTACTTTGTTACCAATTTTTACGATCGGAGTTATAATAAGTATCTATAGGTGCGGGCTCTAAAATAAAAGAAGCCTCTCCAGCTTTATACCAGAAAGGCTTCTTTTGATTTACGTTACTCTTACCTATTCCAGAAGTACCCGTAGTTTCGGCCTCCTACTCGGTTAACTCTTTCTCCAATTCCATACCGATCGTCTCCAAAGTCTCGGAAAGCATCCTCATTACCGTAAGATGCATCATGGCGATAGCCATGGTTTCCGCGGCTGTCGAAGTCCCGGTACATATCGCCTTCTTCTGGGTTATCAAAATTGGGGTTGTACCCCATGTTATAACGGTAGTGCCGCTCTCTGCTTGCATAAGGGCCTTCGCCGGGGCGTGGGTAATAACTTACCGTATCAAGGTCGTTCTCAGCAGATCTTGGTAAGCCATACTCTTCAGATCGTGGTTGTGCAGTATAGTTGCTGATGTCATACATTTGGTCGTAACGCGCATCTCGCATGCCAGCCTCTCCTCCGCTTCTGCCATACTCGCGGCTGTGCTGCCTACGGTAAGCCTGCCCGGGCTCGTGCTGTGTATCTCCTAAATAAGCGTGTCGCCTGCCTTGGAATGGCCCGCGCTCACTGTGCCCATCATCGTATTGGCGGCTGTATCTGCCGTAGTTCATTTTACTATCGTCTCGGAACATTGCGTACATATTTTAAGGGAGCCGCATGTACTGGGGCTCCGCGATCTTCAATAAATTAACGTCTGTTGCTTTTACCTCTCGGCTGGTTTTGCCGCGACTCATGCTGCCAACGATCTGTTTCGCTGTAGTAGCTGCCTTCGCCGTAATGCGTGGCACCCGGCGTATAGTTGCGTCCGGCAAAGCCACCGCTGTAATCGTTATCATAATTGCGGTTGCCCTGCTCGTAACGTCTATAAGACTCGTAGTCTCCTACAGAGCCGCGTGCCAGGTTCTCATTATCTCGATCGTGGCGCACATCGTGGCCAAAGCGTTCATCAGCCATGCGATACCTGGCCTGCGGCTCACGGTTACGTCTCAGATCATCATAATCTTGGTCACTATAATCGGCTCTGGAATCGTAGTGGCGCCCTGAGTTATACCTGCCTCTCGGTATGTAACTCATACCATAAGGGTTATCGCTGTTCTGGCTGCGGCGGGAAAAATCCTCACCGGCATAACTAGCTCCCCCTGGTCCAAACCTACCTTCAGGATAAATGTTCTGCTGATCATCGCCTGAATTAAAACTTGCAACATCACCATACTGCTCAAAGTCGTTGCGGCCATAGCCACGGTTAAAGTGTGAGTCTAGGGTATAGTTGCCCTCGTCTGAGTTCTGACCGTGATGGTGGCCATGCAGCCAACGAGCATCCGGGTCACCAGCTCCTTGGTTTCTGTCGTCGCGTCGGTCATATCTTCTGTTGTCTCTCATAGCTTGGATTTTAAACGTGTTTAATTCAATTACACATCTTATTACGGTAAGATGCTGCACTTTGGTTAGTTACTCCTGTCCCCGTACGTAAACCCAACATAGCTTCCTGCGTTAAAAAGGTATAACTAAAAATTAAATAAGACCATGGAAGGAACAGATTGGTATAACAGAACAGGCTACACTGATTACCGCAACCATTACCGCGGAGACGACCGTCCAATAGATGAGGATATGTACCGTGGAGCCTATCGTTTAGATACAGACAGCGACCATAAAAATGTAAGCACCTGGGATTGGAAATCTAATGACAATACCCAAAGAAGCCGCGACTATAACGCAAGCTATAACCGTGACTACAACAGAAATTACAACAGCGACTATAACCAGAACCACAACCGAGATTACAACACCAGCGGTAACCGCCGTGCCGGTGAACTCTCGAACCAACGTGATTATGAGCGCGACTGGAGCGGACGCTATCACAACGACCGCAGTGGCTACGACCATGATAACCAGAACATGAACAGCCGCTACCGCCGCAACGATGATAACAACAACCGCTCATCTTACAGAACCGGCAACAGCAGCGATTGGAACAGGCGTGACAGAGATGACTACAGCAACCGGGATCGCGGCCAGCATGAGCATCGCAGCGTAAGAAACCGCATGGACGACCGTGATAGAAGTAACAACATTGGCAGCAACTTTAACGCTGACTATGGTCCTGATAACTATGGCCGAGGCAGAGGAGAAAACTATGGTAACATGGCAGGCTCGCTGAGCTACGGCTACGATGGCACCAACAATTATGACCCTGATTGGGACAGGCAGTACGACCCACAAAGCGGACGTAGAAAAAGTTATCATGGCAATTATACCAGCCGCCACCCGGAGCAGAACAGAGGCGGCCGAGGAAGCTCTGATAATAACAGAAACCAAAATTACTAAAAGCACATATACACCGGAGGGTAAAACACGCTCCATTTTAAAACCTAAAATTTAATAAGATGAATTCAGACAATAAAAACCGAGATAAGGATAAACTAAAGAATGAAGACACCAATGAAACCTTAAACAAAGGCAACAAGGTGCCAAACATTCATCCTACCGGGCAGCAACAGCAGGTAGATAATGAACAACTAAAGAAAGGAAAAATTGGCGGCGCACCGTCTCAAAAAAGCGGCAGCAGAGGCAGCTCTGATGTACAGGACGGTGGTACCGATATCGGCAGCAGTGCAGGCAGCCACTAAACGTAACTATTTGAATAAAAGGCCGGTATATCCGGCCTTTTTAGTTTACCAGCCACTTCAAAACCTTTAGGCACAGAATTAGTTTGTGTATTAATCAAAAATTGGAAAGTATCGTTTTGCTGCTGTATTGCCTATTGTAGTTACATGAACCAACCCTACCCAACTAGTTTAAAACGCTTGAGTATACTTTTGTTATGCGCCACACTTGTACTGCTCATCAAATGCCATACTACTTCTACACAATCAAAGCCAGTGCTTGCCTCTACTGTTCCAAACCATCAACTTTGGACGAAGCTGCTACAGAAGCATGTAGAAAGCAGTGGATTTGTAAACTATAAAGGCTTTATACAAGATAGCTCAGCACTAAACCTGTACTTGCGAACGCTTCAGGCAGGTGTGCCCGACCCCAATACCTGGACACAAGAAGAACAGCTTGCTTACTGGATAAATGCCTACAATGCGTATACTATAAAACTAATCGTAAATAAGTATCCGCTTAAAAGTATAAAAGACCTTAACAGCACCATTGCCATACCTTTTGTGAACACCATCTGGGACCGGAGGTTTTTTACTCTTGGAGGCAGGAAGTATAGCCTCAATAAAATTGAGCATGAAATTCTTAGAAAGAAATTCCATGAACCCCGGATTCATTTTGCTATTAACTGTGCCTCCGTATCATGCCCTGTATTGCGCCGTGAGGCTTACACAGCCGCTAAGCTAGAGCAACAGTTGTCCGAACAAGCCATAACATTTATAAACGACCCAACTAAAAACCAGCTTTCATCTGGCAATCCAAAGCTTTCCAGTATCTTTAACTGGTTTGGTAGCGATTTTAAAAAGGATGGAAGTATAATTAGCTTCATAAACCGCTATTCAAGTATAAGTATAAAGGAAGATGCCAGTGTGGAGTACCTGGAGTATGACTGGCGCCTGAACGAGCAGTAATATGCAACAATCCCAACACCTTGTCATCATCGGAAACGGCATTGCCGGCGTTACACTTGCACAGCATGTGCGGCAGAAGAGCAACTGCCGTATCACGTTGGTGTCGGAGGAGTCGGCTACTCACTTCTCTAGGCCTGCTTTAATGTATGTGTACATGGGCCACATGCGCTACAAAGATATCTTACCCTACCCAGTTTGGTACTGGCAAAAACACAACCTGCAGCAGGTGCATGGGCGGGTTACAAAAGTTGATTTCGAAAAGAAGGAATTGGAGCTTCAGAATGGCGAAAGTATAGAGTATGATACACTGGTGCTGGCAACCGGCTCCTGTCCCGCCTTCTATAACTGGCCCGGCCAAAACCTGAAAGGTGTACAGGGGTTGGTAACATTACAAGACCTTCAAAGTATGGAGGAGAATACTAAAGAGGTAAGTGAGGCAGTGATAGTTGGTGGAGGTTTGATTGGGGTTGAGATGGCCGAGATGCTACTTAGCCGTGGCATTGCTGTTACCATACTGGTGCGTGATATGCAC
This sequence comes from Pontibacter sp. H249, assembly GCF_037892465.1. Taxonomy (NCBI): domain Bacteria; kingdom Pseudomonadati; phylum Bacteroidota; class Cytophagia; order Cytophagales; family Hymenobacteraceae; genus Pontibacter; species Pontibacter sp. H249. The sequence goes on from NZ_JBBKTR010000004.1 coordinate 309,168, forward strand.
TACTGGTACAACGTCCTCCCTAAACAAGAGGCTATATTGGTAGCTAACAATATCCGGAGGCATGGTATTAACCTGCTATTCGGTGAAGAGCTTCGAAGTATAAACCCGGACGCAGAGGGCCGCGTGCAAAGTATAACTACCCAAAGCGGCAAGCAATTGCGCTGCCAGTTTGTAGGGTTAGCTACAGGCGTAATACCTAATGTAGCATTCCTGCGTAACTCTGGCCTTGAAACAGACAGAGGCATACTGGTTAATGAGTTTTTCGAAACCAGCCAACCAGAAGTATACGCTATCGGAGACTGTGCCCAGTTCCGACATCCTGCTCCTGACGCACCCGCTGTAGAGCAGCTGTGGTACACGGGGCGGCAGCACGGCGAAGCATTAGCTCAAACTCTAACGGGCAACAGGCAAAAATATAACCGTGGTCCCTGGTTTAACTCAGCTAAGTTTCTGGATATGGAGTACCAGACATATGGTTTTGTGCCAGCCACTTGGGATACATCCTACGACTCGCTATATTGGGAGCATAGTGACGGCGCCAAAGCCATCCGCCTATTATATGAGCAAGAATCTGGGTTACTTATTGGGGTTAACCTTTTAGGTATACGCTACCGCCACGATCTTTGCCATCACTGGTTGCAGCAACAGTATACCATACACCAGGTGATGCAGGAGTTGCCTGCCGTTAATTTTGATCCAGAGTTTTTCCAGCGCTACGAGCAGGAGCTTTACACGCAGTATGCACAGCGCTTCCCTAACCAGGCTACTCCTGCCAGTAAAACCAATTGGTGGGACCTGCGCAACCATTTTAACCTGTTCTCATCTTCTGACAGCTGTTAACATAAGTATAACATGAGCCCCCTTACATCTACCTATAGTTCACCTGTTACACCCAATGCCCGTGGCGGCGCATTTAAACTTGTTGGTTTGCTTCTTATTGGTTTGGGTATACTTGGCCTGCTGGTAGCAGCATTCGGTGCTGAGGCAGTATCTCCGGTACTTACAGGGCTTGGTGGAACTGCTGCTCTTACTGTAGGCGGACTGCTATATGTGTGGGAGGCACGAAAGCAGAAATCTGTGGCTGAGCAGAACAACGGTGCATGGCAAAACGATGTGACAGCCCGTGGAGCCAGTGCCTGGGTTTTGGGTGTGGTGCTTACTGGCTTTTACGTGCTGTTGTACTGGTTTCCGGATACCTTGCGAGGTTTGGTACTGGCAGTAGAGCCGCTCAGCCAGTTATTACGCAACCGCCCCGCCGACCACTGGTTTCTATACGGCACCTTTTATACCTTGGCTATACTTATAATGGGCGTGCACGCGCTCTTAAAGTACCGTAACAGCAACTACCATATTATCCGGACAGTCTCTGTTATGTTCTTCCAGTTGGGATTTGCATTTCTACTGCCGGCCCTGCTGCTTTTCCTGAACAAGCCTGAATTTTACTTCAGTTACTTTTGGCCCTTAAAGTATGATTACCTTTTTCCGGGCACAGTTAGTTACCTCATAGACAATGGCGCTGCGCTGGGTGTGTTTATGGTGTTTTGGGGAGCTGTGTTTTCTTTTCTGGCTACGCCTGTTCTTACCTACTTCTGGGGCAAGCGTTGGTACTGCTCCTGGGTGTGTGGCTGCGGTGGCCTCGCCGAGACAGCCGGCGATCCTTACCGCCACCTCTCAGACAAAAGCAAAAAAGCCTGGCAATGGGAAGTAGCTATCATCTATCCTATATTTGGGTTTATCATCTTTACCACACTTATACTTTGGATTAACTCTTGGAGCGAAGGCAAGTTATTAGGCAATCTGTCACAAGGATTCTCCAGCACCTACGGTTTTTTTATTGGTGCCATGTTTTCGGGTGTAATAGGTGTAGGATTTTACCCGATAATGGGCAACAGGGTGTGGTGTAGGTTTGGTTGCCCAATGGCGGCTTACCTTGGGCTGCTGCAAAAGCACTTCTCAAGGTTCAGGATAACCACCAACGGCGGCCAGTGCATTTCGTGTGGTAACTGCTCTACCTACTGCGAAATGGGTATTGATGTACGGCACTATGCGCAACAAGGAAAACCAATTATACGATCATCGTGTGTGGGTTGCGGTATTTGCGCCCATGTGTGTCCTAGAGGTGTGCTAAAGCTAGAGAATGGTCCCCGCGAAAACCGTTATGCGCCCACTACGCTTATTAAGCGCAATGATGTTGGTATACTTAATTAAAAAACAGAAAGCCACCTTTAAGGGTGGCTTTTCCAATATCTTCAACAAATAGCTTGTTATTGTAGCTCTTCCTGCTCCATGTATTCCCACATGGCATCTTCGTTAGAGCCAGTCTTAAATGCATAGATCAGCATAGTAGTGTACACGCCGATAAGCAGAAAGCTTAGAGGAATTGAAAATACGAAAGAGACAATTAGGGTTTTGATCGGATCAGGCTTTGAACGCATTTTCGTGGAAGCATACCAGAAAAATAAAACATTAAAAATCCCTGAAAGTGCTACAAAGTTTAAGATGTCAATCATCGGCTAAAAGTTTATTTAAATCTTATTGTACCAAGAAGTATGCCAGCGTAAATAATCATTGTACTCTCGCCATTGTCACCTCTTAGATTTATCCTCTTTTCAATAGCTGTTAATGCAATTTAAACGACTATTTTATAATTGCCAAATTTTTTAACTGCAAATTTTACAAATTTTAAAAAAAGTAAAACATGTAAAATTCTCTATATATCAGACTGTTTATATACCTTTTGTCGTTTTATAAGCTTCATCCAATCCAAATATAACTATCCCTCCTTCTGTACAACCAGTCAATAACGTTGCTACACTAATTGCTTAAATAAAAGATTTTCAATTTAAACATCAACATACAACTTGGCGTAAGAAAAGCATTGTATTATTTGTTGGGTGTTAACTAAGTTAACAACACAATAATTCATTTCTAACGATTTAAAATAGCTTTCCCGCCTGCACTTTTTCTCGCAGCACTTTACTTTTAAGTATTAACAAGTTCAGGATCAGCCAGAACTATTTACAAAAATATTTTATCCTAATAACCGTAAAGGGTTAATTATGATATTAATGTGTAAACTATATATTTGCCTGAATGCCTGCATCAGTTATTTAAAAACATCCTGCATCAGGTAAAACTCATCCGAACCTACGACTAAAGTACTATGAATGCAAAAGAACAGATAGTGATCAAAGCCAGTAATCTTTTTCTGAGGAAAGGATATGTTGGAGTACTGATGGCCGAAATTGCTAAAGAAATGGGTATGAGTAAGAAAACACTTTACCAATACTTCTCAAGCAAAGAAGAGCTAGTGCAGGAAGTGATAAAAACTTACCAGCTGGAGATGCAAACTACTGTAGAACAACTTATAAACGATACAACAATCTCATTTCCAGAAAAAGCCAGCCGGATTTTTAAGTATGTAGCAACAAGGTTAAATGGCTTGAATCCTGTATTTATACAAGACATCAAAGAAAACTCCCCTACAAGCTGGAAGCTAATACAAACGTATAAATCACAGGCTGCTTACTTAAGATTTAACTCACTACTGGAGGAGGGTGCCCAGTTGGGTTACGTTCGCAGTGATATCAACCGGTCACTGGTCGTTATGCTTTACGCCAATGCCCTGGATACAATCGTAAATCCGGAATTTCTGCGCCAGGTACCTCCACAGCTTACTGCAGACCTACCTTATACGCCGGATGCCATACTTGACGGTGTGGTTAATATTATCTTTAAAGGAATACTGAAAGAGAAAGTTTATGAAGTATAAAAAAGCAGGCTACCATCTCTGGCAGCCTGCTTTTTATTTATAAGCTCATTGTGAGGATTTGTTCCACATCCTGTACCTGAATATCGGCTCTTTCGCCCAGGTTCTTCACGCCACGTTCCTCAAAGCGTTTTACAATCTCCTTTATGGTGTCTTGGCCGACTTCATAATCTCTTAACTTTGTCTTAATGTCCAGAGACTCAAAAAAGGCAATAGTAGCTTGCATTGTAGCTTCTATACGCTCATCTTCTGTGCCAGCATCAACACCCCACACACGCTCTCCGTACTGCAGCAGCTTCTCTTTTTTACTTTCTAGTTTGTAGCGCAGCAGCGATGGCAGTACAATAGCTAGCGTTCGTGCGTGGTCTATGCCATGCAGGGCGGTGAGTTCATGCCCTATATAGTGGGTTGCCCAGTCTGTTGGTACTCCTACGCGTATCACGCCATTCAGCGCCATAGTGGCGCACCACATAAAATTAGCCATGGCATCGTAGTCCTGTGGGTTCTGGATTACCTTAGGCCCTTCTTCTTTCAGGGTAATAAGTATAGCTTCTGCCATTCTATCCTGCAGCGGTGCGTTAACCGGGTATGTTAGGTACTGCTCCAGCACATGCGTAAAGGCATCTACTACACCATTGCTTATCTGGCGCTGTGGCAACGTAAAAGCTGTTTCAGGGTCAAGTATCGAGAACTTTGGGAAAGTATAAGGGCTACCGAAAGAGAATTTCTCTTTCGTTTCTGCACGCGTGATCACCGAGCCTGAGTTCATCTCAGAACCTGTGGCTGGCAGTGTTAGTACTGTACCAAATGGAACAGCTTTAGTAACAGGTGTTTTCTTTGAGAGAATGTCCCAGGGCTCCTCTCCCTCGAACTCCATTGCTGCCACAATGAATTTGGTACCGTCAATTACAGAGCCACCTCCAACAGCTAATACAAAGTCTATCTGCTCACTTTTTGCCTGGCTTACAGCTTTCATTAGTGTTTCATACTGCGGGTTGGGCTCAATGCCGCCAAACTCTGTTACGCTTCTTCCCTTCAAGGCATTCATTACCTGTTCGTATACGCCGTTCTTTTTGATGCTGCCGCCTCCATACGTTATTAATACGCGTGCATCTTCTGGAATTTCGTTGGCAATGGCTGCAATCTGGCCTTTACCGAAAAGTATCTTAACAGGGTTATAAAATGTGAAGTTGTTCATGTTTATAGTTTTATTCGTTTGTTGATCATTCAGCCACTTTAACCAGTTGCTTACCTATGTTCTCTCCTTTAAATAGGCCTAAGAAGGCCTCTGGTAACTTATCAAAGCCTTCGGCTATACTTTCTTCATACTTTAAATTACCAGCTTTAACCCATGTTGCTAGCTCTTTTGAAGCCTCTTCAAAACGTTCGGCATAATCGCTTACAATAAACCCTTTCATCAGGCTCTTTTTTGTCAAGAGCAGCGGCTCTACTCTCGGACCTGTAGGGCGGCTGGTAACATTATAGAGTGCTATTTGCCCACATATAATAATGCGACTGAAATTATTGAGTAAAGTGTACACTGCGTCAGATATCTCACCGCCTACATTGTCAAAGTATATATCAACTCCTTCAGGACAGGCTTTCTCCAGCGCTTCCTGCATATTGCTGGTGGTTTTATAGTTAATGCCCTCGTCAAAACCGAGTTGTTCCTTCAGATAAGAGATCTTTTCATCAGAGCCGGCAATGCCCACTACTCTGCAGCCTTTCAGCTTTGCTATTTGACCTACTACCATACCCACTGCGCCAGCTGCTCCAGATACTACTACCGTTTCACCTTGCTTAGGCTCACCAATAAAAAGCAAGCCACAGTACGCTGTTAAGCCGGGCATTCCTAAAATGCCTAAATGGTAACTTAATGGGGCCAGGTTTGGGTTGATTTTGTGCAGGCCATTGCCATCTGATAAAGTATAAGTTGCCCATGGCAGGTTTCCCAAGACATTGTCTCCACTTTTATACTTACTGTGGCGGCTCTCCACAACTTCTGCTACAACGCCACCTGAAATGGGCTCGTGCAGTTTATAAGGCGGCACATACGATTTTGTTTCACTCATGCGTCCGCGCATGTACGGGTCCACTGAAATATAAAGTGCCTTTAATAACACCTCCCCTTCTGCAGGACTACTTACCTCCTGCTCCGTAAATTCAAAATTACTTTCGTTTGGCATTCCTTGTGGTCTGCTGCGCAATAATATCTTTTTACTGTTCATACTTCTGATCTTAGTGTAAAGTATAATCTATGCAAAACAGGCCATGTGGGTTTTAGTTTTGAGAAATGAAGTTATAAAAGTATAAAAACAAAAAGGGGCTTAGCATTTGCTAAGCCCCTCCTGTTATATATCGCTAGTAAATTACTTTACTTTGTCAACGATGCTCTTGAACGCCTCTGGGTGGTTCATGGCAAGGTCAGCAAGTACTTTACGGTTAAGGTCGATGTTTGCTTTCTTAAGAGAGCCCATCAACTGAGAGTAAGACATACCGTGCTCACGCGCACCAGCGTTGATACGCTGAATCCATAAAGCTCTGAAGTCTCTCTTCTTTGCTTTTCTATCGCGGTAAGCGTAAACTAAACCTTTTTCAACTGCGTTTTTCGCAACTGTCCAAACGTTCTTACGACGACCAAAGTAACCTTTGGCCATCTTCATTATTTTCTTTCTTCTGTGTCGTGCTGCTACGACATTGACCGATCTTGGCATTTTGTTAAAAGTTTTGGGGACTGGTGATTAAGATTAATCTTCAAAAAAGACCAGGCTCCGGGTTCGTACTAAATAGTTAACCTAAAATAATTAAATGTTAAGCATTGCTTTTACTCTGTCCATGTCAGCTGAGCTAACAAGACCTGTGTGAGTAAGATTACGCTTCTGCTTCGTGGTTTTCTTAGTCAGGATGTGGCTCTTGTAAGCGTGCTTACGCTTAATTTTGCCAGTACCTGTCAAAGAAAAACGCTTCTTTGCACCAGATTTAGTTTTTACTTTTGGCATGTTTATATAATTGATTTGATAAAATTACTTCTTAGGAGCCGGTGCCACTTTCGGAGAAAGAATCAGGAACATCCTTTTTCCTTCCAGCTTAGGTAACTGCTCAACTTTAGCTACATCCTCCAGCGCTTGAGCAAATTTAAGCAATAAGATCTCGCCTCTTTCTTTAAACACAATGGTTCTACCCACAAAGTGTACATAAGACTTAATCTTAAATCCGCTTTCCAGGAATCCTTTGGCGTGCTTCAGCTTAAACTCAAAGTCGTGATCATCGGTGTTAGGACCGAAACGAATTTCTTTGATCACCACTTTCTGCGCCTTCGCTTTCATTTCGCGCGTTTTCTTCTTCTGCTCGTACTTAAATTTCGAGTAGTCGATGATACGGCATACCGGCGGATTGGCTGTTGGCGAGATCTCGACAAGGTCCAGATTCTGCTCGTTAGCTATCTTTTGGGCATCTCTAGTCGAGAATACCCCCTGCTCTACATTGTCACCAACTAACCTGACTTCTCTGGCCGTTATTTTATCATTGACTTTGTATGGCTCTTCCACTTTTCCGCGTGGGATAAAGCGCTTGTTTTGAGTAGCTATAGTTGTACCTCCTTAAATTAGTTTCTACAATTAGGCTGCGAATATCGCAATTAATCTATCAAAAAGAAAATCTTTTCTTAATTGTTAAGCATTTCGGCTACTTTGCCTTTGAATAATTCTACATATTCTTCCACTGACATAGAGCCCAGATCGCCTTCGCCGTGCTTGCGCACCGACACCGCTCTGTTCTCCTGCTCTTTCTCTCCAACGATCAGCATGTAAGGTACTTTACGAACCTCGGCATCACGTATCTTTCGTCCGATCTTCTCGTCACGGTTGTCGATAAAGCCTCTGATATCTTCCTGCTGCAGTCTGTTATAAACTTCCTGTGCAAAGTCATGATACTTTTCAGAGATTGGAAGTATGGCAAACTGCTCCGGGCTTAACCAAAGTGGGAAATTACCAGCGCAATGCTCGATAAGTACCGCCACGAAACGCTCCAGCGAGCCGAACGGGGCTCTGTGGATCATTACAGGGCGGTGCTTGGCGTTGTCAGCACCGATGTACTCCAGCTGGAACCTTTCTGGTAAGTTATAATCCACCTGAATAGTTCCAAGCTGCCACTTACGACCAAGCGCATCCTTCACCATGAAGTCCAGCTTAGGTCCGTAGAACGCAGCCTCGCCCAATTCGGTTACAGTACGAAGGCCTTTCTCTGCGGCAGCCTCTATAATAGCACTCTCAGCTTTCTCCCAAACATCGTCTGTACCAATGTATTTAGCCTTGTTTTCAGGATCGCGCAGGGATATCTGGGCAGTGTAATCTTCGAAGCCGAGCGCCTTAAATACGTATAGCACCAGGTCAATAACCTTGATAAACTCTTCCTTTACCTGGTCTGGGCGGCAGAAGATGTGCGCATCGTCCTGGGTAAAACCTCGCACTCGTGTTAAGCCATGTAACTCGCCGCTTTGCTCGTAACGATACACTGTACCAAACTCTGCAAAACGTACCGGCAGTTCTTTGTAAGAGCGTGGGCGTGTTTTGTAGATCTCGCAGTGGTGCGGGCAGTTCATCGGCTTCAGCAGAAACTCCTCATTCTCGTTCGGTGTCTTGATCGGTTGGAAGGAGTCAGCGCCATACTTTTCGTAGTGGCCTGAAGTAACGTAAAGTTCTTTACTGCCAATATGCGGTGTTACAACCGGCTGGTAACCGGCTTTAACCTGTGCCTTACGCATGAACTGCTCCAAGCGCTCGCGTAACAGGGTGCCTTTTGGTAACCACAACGGTAAGCCCATGCCAACTTTCTCAGAGAAAGCAAACAACTCAAGCTCCCTGCCTAACTTACGGTGATCGCGCTTCTTAGCCTCCTCCAGGCGCTCCAGGTACTCAGTCAGCTCCTTTTGTTTAGGGAAGGTAACGCCATAGATACGGGTCAGCTGCTTCTTGCTCTCGTCGCCGCGCCAGTAAGCACCGGCTACGTTCATCAACTTCGCAGCCTTGATAGTACCGGTATTTGGCAAGTGCGGTCCGCGGCAAAGGTCCACGAAATTGCCCTGTGTATAAAATGTGATGGTACCGTCTTCCAGGTCCTTGATCAGGTCGAGTTTATACTCATCGCCTTTTTGGGTAAAGTACTCCTCCGCTTCTGCTTTAGAGACTTCGCGGCGAACAAACTCGTTCTTGCTACGTGCCAGCTCCAGCATTTTCTGCTCTACTTTTGCAAAGTCATCCTGCGAGAAAGACTGCTCTCCCATGTCAACGTCGTAGTAAAAGCCGTTCTCCACAGGTGGGCCTATACCGAACTTTATACCAGGATATAGCTCTTCCAGCGCCTCTGCCATCAGGTGTGCAGAAGAGTGCCAGAAGGTATTTTTTCCTTCGTCATCATTCCAGGTGAGCAGCTGCACGGTTGCATCCTCATTTATAGGGCGCGTTATGTCCCAGACTGTACCGTTTACTTTGGCAGCAAGCACATTTCTAGCTAAGCCTTCGCTTATACTTTGTGCGATCTCGAAGCTTGTTACGCCTTGGTTATATTGGCGAACAGAGCCATCTGGCAGTGTGATGTTGATCATGTAAGTAATTTCTATTGTTCTATAGTTTCCCGTTGTACTGCTGTACTATCGGGTGTTGGTCTTGTTAATTTATACTTAAGCCGGCTTATAGCTTGATATCCGTACGAATAGCGAGGCTCCACCTCTACTAAGCGCTGGTATGTTTGCAGTGCCTTTACGTTTTGGCCACTGCGCTCGTAAGCACCAGCCAGTGTACTCAGATACTTTGGTTCCTGCTTATACTTTGGATACACCTTTTCAAGATGCCCCAGTGCTGCTTCAGTATTGCCCTGTTTATAGGCGTCCATCCCTAATATGAAATGGGCACCATGTATAGTATCATTCAACGCCACCGCACGGTTAAAGCTGAAAAGGGCACTATCCTGCTTTTGCGCCGATTGGTACACCAGGCCTCTGTAATACCAAAGCCTCGCATCATTTGGCTCCATTTTCTCAGCTGCTTGCAGATATGGTTTAGCAGCTTCAAAGTCTTTCCTGCTTACCAAGATGCCTGCCAACTCGCGCTGTGGCTGCATAAACTCCGGCAACTGCTCCAAAGCTAACTTATAATTCTGTATTGCTCTTGCCGTATCTCCCGTTGCCTCTTGTAGCCTTCCTTTGTAGTAGTAGGCATAGGCATCAGTAGGCGACAGTTCCTGTGCTTTAATTAAGTATTCTTTTGCCTGTTTATATTCTTTTCGTTGTAAGTATAATTCTCCCAGCAGCACATAAAGCGAACTACTCTGATAAGAATTACGCTCTGCCTGCAATGCTAAAGGCAAGGCTTCTTCCTGCCGGTTAAGTGCGCGCAGTACCTGGGCCTTTACAAATAAAGTAGAAGGCTGGTTTTTAGTAAGCCTCACAGCATCATCAGCATCCTGTAGGGCCTTCTCCAACTCGCCTTTCCGGAGCAATACCATAGCACGCCTGGCATACAGGCTACCGTCTCTTTTCGACTGTTCGATGGCAGTGTTCAGGTTCTTCAACTGGGCATCTGCATCGTCTTTCACCTCAGCCAAATTTACCATCTGTTCGCTATTAGCCTCTTCGCCAGTACACGCACACACTGATAATAACAGCACCAATCCCCACAAATTCACTAATCTTTTAAACGGCATAAGGCATGCATCAGCTTTATGAGCTTCTTAAGAGCGCTAAATTAAAACAATTTACCTAAATAGAATAATCCTATGTAATTAAACAAAGGGTATATAAAACAGCGAGCCTGCATCCGGACTGGAAGCAGGCTCGCTTAAAATAGCTTTTATTTATACTCAGGTATTCTGTTTCTCCCGAAGCATAATCTTGCAGCGCCTGCTAAGTTCTAACTCCTCCTTCGTTTCTAAGTCGGTTAGCGTTAAAGCTTTCGTAAGCGTTGAAATACAGGCTTCTTTATCTTTCATCTCATTATAAACCTGAGCAAGGTCGTAGTAATACCTGATATTTTTGGGATTATACACAATGGCACGCTCTATTGCATCGGCAGCATCTTTGTTAGTGGCTGTACCGCAAATACCACCAAACAAAACCTTAGACGCTGCTTTTTCAGCAAAATTAAGGTTTGCCATCTTAAAGTACCAACGCCCCAAAATATGCCATGCACCAGCGTGTTCCGCATCTGCTGCCAGTGCAGCATCTACAAATGATTTTAATTCATTTATACTTGTAAGCCTCTCTCTAGGCCCGGAAACCAGTGCCTGGCAACCAAGAGACAGCGCCATAACATAATTTGACTCAGCATCAGTTGGGTTAAGAGCGTAAGCTCTATTAGCATAAGTTCTGGCCTTAGCGGCATGCTCCAGCTTTTTAGTTTCGTCAGTATAACGTTCGCTGATCTTGCTGTGCAAGTAGCTGGCTCTGCATAGGGCTATGTAATTTTCAGAAGCCTCCTCTAGTATCTTTTCATAAACTACCAGTGCTTCGCTGTCACGATAGCTTCCTAAGAGTTCCTCAGCACGTTGCAGCAACTTGTCGTTATTGCCGGAAACACCATCGTCTGCCACGCCTGCAAAAGCTGCGCAAAAGAGGAAAAGTATAACTGGAAATGCTCTAAAAAGTCTTCTCATATACAATACTACACATCACAACCTACGGAATATCAAAGACTTTTGCAAGCGAATTGCAGCTGGATTAAAAAAGATCCAGCTGTTTTTTCTCTTTAAGCGCCTTGATTTCCTTGTTGACGTGCATGTCCTCTTCTACGTTTTCAGGCTCAGAGAGTTGGGTACCGCTGATCTTAGCCGCCTCCTCTGCCAATTCCTTCAGCTCAGAGGGCAGCGTTACAGGAGCTTTGCGGGGTGCAGACTTTTTTGCTTTGCCCTTTTCATCTTCCGGCTGCTCTACAGCATCCATCTTTGGCACCTCCACGTCATAGATCTTGAAGTAGTTGAGTTTATTACCCATCGCCTTCCAGCCTTTCACATCGATAAAGTCGCTCAGCAACAGTTTCTCTGTAGCTTTTTCGCCACGCAGGCTCAGCTTGAACTTAATAGTAGCTAGCGGTTGCGAGTGCGTTGAAACAGCTTCCAGTCTGGAGTTCTTGCTCTCTGAGATAAAGGTAAACTTCTTACCTACGGTGCTAGTTTCTACTTTAAAGCGCTTCACATAGTAGGTCTTGTTATCGCCTTCATAATAAATTGCTGAGATTACCAACTCTGGCTCAAACTTCTGCAGCACCTTGATCTTCTCAACAGTGTAATGGTTACTCAGATCAAATGTAGTCTGCTCGTACGTACCATCTTCATAGATCACAAGTATGGTATCATCTGTATTGAATGAACCTAGGTAGCGACCACGCCCTTCCGTGTTTAATCTACCGATCACTTCATCGTAGTAAATCTCACGACCACCTAATGTTGAATCGCCAAGGCTCTTCTGTAACACTTTCTTCACTGGGTATTTCGTAACGATGTTACCGTTTGAGCCTTTGCCCTTAATCATCAGTTCTGCGAAGTCGTAATCAAACTGCTTGTTTCGGGCTGTAGATTGTGGCGCTAAGGTTATACTTACTACCTCCGACTCTGAATTAGGGTTTGCTGTCAGGTAGTGTACTTTAGAGCCTTTACTACCTTTGGTAAGGTCGTATTCCTTATCTCTGGTGATGGACTTCACGGCAAAACGCTTTGCAAACGATACGCCTGTTTTACCATCCACATAGATCATATTATACACCATATGCTCGTCGTTCTTGTTGTAAACGCCAGCCATGATGATGTCTTTACCCACGAAGGTCTTATCAGCTACTTTCGTTACAGTGAACTTACCGTCCTTGCGGAACACGATGATGTCGTCCATGTCAGAGCAGTCGCATACAAACTCGTCTTTGCGCAAGCTGGTACCAATAAAGCCGTCTTTGGCGTTCATGTATAGCTTCTGGTTCGCAATGGCCACTTTCTGCGCAGTAATTACATCGAAGGTTTTGATTTGGGTTTTACGTTCTTTGCCTTGGCTATACTTCTTCAGCAATCCTTCAAAGTATGCGATGGCGTAGCGGATCAAGTTAGCCAGGTTATCATCTACCTCAGCCATTTCCTCCTCCAGTTTCTTTATGTACTCGTCTGCTTTAAAGGAGTCATACTTTGAAATTCGCTTGATCTTAATCTCCGTCAGGCGCACAATATCATCCTGAGTCACCTCGCGGCGCAGTAGCTTCTTAAACGGATCAAGTCCTTTATCTATAGCCTCTAATACTGCCTCCCATGTTTCGCATTCCTCAATGTCGCGGTAGATGCGGTTCTCAATAAAGATCTTCTCGAGAGAAGAGTAATGCCACTTGTCTTCCAGTTCTCCTTTTCGAATCTCGAGCTCACGTTTAAGCAAGTCTACTGTTTTGAAGGTAGAAATACGTAATAACTCATCTACATTCAGGAAGTGCGGCTTGTCATCAATGATCACACAAGTGTTCGGAGAAATAGATACTTCACAGTCTGTGAAGGCATATAGCGCATCCATGGTCAAGTCCGGGGAAACGCCTGGCGGCAACTGCACCTGAATCTCAACATTAGCTGCCGTGTTGTCGATCACCTTCTTGATCTTGATCTTGTTGTTCTCGCTCGCCTTCACGATCGACTCCATCAGACCGGTTGTAGTCACACCGTAAGGCACATCACGGATAATAAGCATGGTTTTATCCACCTTCTCTATAGTGGCGCGCACACGTATTTTACCACCGCGCTGACCACCATTGTAATTCGTTACATCAACCTGACCACCGTTCGGGAAGTCTGGCAATAACGTGGTGCTACGGCCTTTCAGCACATCAATAGAGCCTTTGATGAGCTCCTTGAAGTTATGCGGCATTATCTTCGTGGATAAACCTACGGCAATACCTTCTACACCCTGAGCAAGCAGCAATGGGAATTTTACCGGCAAGGTAACCGGCTCATTCTTACGGCCATCGTAGCTTAGTTGCCACAGTGTTGTCTGAGGGTTAAACACCACATCCAGGGCAAACTTAGAAAGGCGTGCCTCAATGTAGCGTGGAGCAGCAGCACTGTCGCCGGTACGCACATCACCCCAGTTACCCTGCGTCTCTATTAAAAGGTCTTTCTGGCCCAGGTTTACCATCGCATCGCCGATAGAAGCATCGCCGTGCGGGTGGTACTGCATGGTTTGTCCGATTACGTTGGCCACCTTGTTAAAGCGACCATCGTCCATCTCTTTCATGGCGTGCAGAATACGGCGCTGCACCGGTTTCAAGCCGTCTTCTATGGCTGGTACCGCACGCTCCAGAATTACATAAGAAGCATAGTCTAAGAACCAGTTTTCGTAAAGGCCGGCAACAGGTGTTACATTATGGATAACTTCTTCATCGCCATCTGTAAACGCAACCTCCAGCTCGTCTTCTCTTTCTATCTCGTTGTTTAACTCGTCGTTATGCATATACTTCTTCAACTATGTCTTTCTCAATCTTCAAATTATCGATAATGAAATTCTGACGCTCCGGCGTGTTCTTGCCCATAAAGTAGCTCAGAATCTTCTGTATCGTCGTATCCTTCTGCAGGATCACCGGCTTCAGTTTAATGTTGTCGCCGATAAACTTGCCAAACTCATCCGGCGAGATCTCTCCCAAACCTTTGAATCGGGTAATCTCAGGGCGCTTGCCCAGTTTTTGTATCGCTTCCTGCTTCTCCGTTTCGTTGTAGCAGTAGATTGTTTCTTTCTTGTTGCGCACACGGAACAGCGGCGTCTCTAGGATGTACACGTGGCCATTACGCACCAGGTCCGGGAAGAACTGCAGGAAGAATGTCAGCAACAGCAGGCGAATGTGCATACCATCCACGTCCGCATCGGTAGCAATTACCACACGGTTGTAACGCAGACCCTCTAAGCCTTCTTCAATGTTGAGGGCATGCTGCAGCAGGTTAAACTCTTCGTTCTCGTAAACTACTTTCTTCTTAAGGCCATAGCAGTTCAAAGGCTTACCTCTTAAACTAAATACCGCCTCCGTATCCACGTTTCTGGATTTGGTGATAGAACCACTTGCAGAGTCACCCTCGGTAATAAACAGCGTAGAGAGCAGGGAATTTTCATGCTTGTCTTCGTTGAAGTGTAGGCGGCAGTCGCGCAACTTGCGGTTGTGCAGGTTGGCTTTTTTTGCACGTTGATTGGCTAGCTTCTTCACACCGGCCATGTCCTTACGCTCACGCTCACTCTGCTCAATGCGCCTCTTCAGCGCTTCGGCAGTTGCCGGGTTCTTATGCAGGTAGTTATCAAGGTTCTCTTTAATAAAGTCATTGATGTAGGCACGCACCGCTGGTCCGTCTGGCCCCATGTCAATTGAGCCGAGCTTTGTCTTTGTCTGCGACTCAAATACAGGCTCCTGCACTCTAAGTGAGATAGCGCCAACTATTGAACCACGGATATCAGCTGCATCGTAGTCTTTTTTGTAGAAATCGCGCACCGTTTTCACGATGGCTTCACGGAAAGCCAATAAGTGTGTACCCCCCATGGTCGTATATTGACCGTTCACGAAGGAGTAATACTCTTCGCCATAGTCGTTACCATGAGTTAATGCCAACTCGATATCCAGGCCTTTCAGGTGGATGATCGGGTAACGCATCGCTTCTTCGTCGGCTTTGTTTCTTAAAAGATCTAATAGACCATTTTCAGAATAAAACTTCTTGCCATTGAAGTTGATGGTAAGGCCAGCGTTCAGGTATACATAGTTCCAGATCTGGTTCTCGAGGTACTCCGGGTTAAACTGGAAGTTCTTGAAAATGGTATCGTCCGGAGTAAATACTGTAAGCGTACCGTTACGCTGCGACGTCGCTTCTAAAGGCACATCATTCGTCAATACACCTTTCTCAAACTCAGCAACCTTCATCTGCCCTTCACGAACAGACTGGATGCGGAAGTGGCTCGAAAGGGCGTTCACCGCTTTGGTGCCCACACCATTCAGACCTACTGATTTCTGGAAGGCTTTGCTGTCATACTTACCACCGGTGTTAATCTTGCTCACGCAGTCGATCACCTTGCCCAGCGGAATACCACGGCCATAATCGCGCACCTGAACTTTGTGGTCAGAAATTTTAATGTCAATGGTTTTACCGAAACCCATCACGTGTTCGTCAATGGAGTTATCGATCACCTCTTTCACTAAAATGTAAATACCGTCGTCAGCAGCCGAACCGTCGCCAAGCTTACCAATATACATACCAGGGCGCAGCCTGATGTGCTCGCGGGGCTCCAGGGAGCGGATACTGTCTTCGTTGTAATTATGCTCTAACTCTGCCATTCTGTAAGCGTAAGTGTAGTTGATTTGGTAAATTCAATCGGAAATATAGAAAAATAAAAGCGACCTGCTGCAACAAAAAGTTCCACTAGCAGAACAAAACGCAAATAACTAAAAAATTTAGCTAAAATTTTTAGCAAATCAATTTAGCTGTGTTTCCTTATTAGTGCTTCCACTAGTATAGAACCATAAAACTACTGCTCTGGTTCATCAAAATCAAGTTATTTAGCACTAAGCTTAGCTATTATATTTAGCAAACTAATATATAAAAAATTCTATAATTTAAGCCGAACATTTACGTACTTTAAAGCAAAATGTATTGCTGCTTTTGAGGCATACCCTTATATGGAATTAAAACTACCTAAGTATCTTAAGTTTATACTCGTTCTGCTAGGCGCCGTGCTGCTGATTGGACTGCTGCAGTCGTTTAAGTCGGTGCTCGTACCTTTGGCATTCGCACTGCTTTTTGCTTTGCTCCTGCTGCCTCTTACAAAAGACCTGGAACGGTTTCGAATACCACGGCCGCTGGCTATACTTACCTGTATTGTGTTGGTGGTAATTATTTTAGGCGGAGTTATCTGGTTCCTGTCTATACAGCTGGTAAGCCTCACTTCTGAGCTCGATACAATTGGCAATAACATCGGAGACCTGCTCGATAAGGTGCAGCTGTTCTTGTACGACAAGTTTGGCATAGAACCATCTGACCGCAACGACCTGGTGAGAAACACCATTGGCGGTTTACAAGATATTACCACCACCTTTCTGGGAAGCACTATTTCCATGACTACAGGCGCGATTTCGATGCTGGTGCTGGTGCCGATCTTTGTATTCTGCTTTTTGTATTATCGTGATCACCTGGAGCAGTTCCTGTTTAAGTTTGTGGCCAAAGACCGGCGCAGTAGCATGGTACAGACGGTAATGAACATACAGCAGGTGGTGCAAAGTTATATCTCAGGGCTGATGATCGTAATTTTTATAGTGGCCTTGCTGAACTCTGCCGGCCTGATGGTTTTGGGTGTAAAGTATGCTATTTTCTTTGGTGTGTTTGCCTCTATACTTACCATCATTCCCTACATTGGTATATTGATTGGAGCCACTTTACCCGCACTGCTTACCTTAGCTACTACAGGTCACCTGATAGACGCTGTACTGGTGGTTGCAGTTTTTATGTTTGTGCAGTTTCTGGAAGGAAATTTCATCACACCATTCGTAGTTGGCTCCAAAGTAAGTATAAATCCCTTTGCAGCGATAGTAGGCCTACTTATTGGAGGCGAGATTTGGGGTGCTGCCGGCATGATCCTCTCTATCCCGATTATAGCCATGCTAAAAGTAGTATTCGATGTATATCCTCCGCTCACACCCTTCGGTTTTCTTTTAGCTGACATAGATACTGTTAACACTAAAAAGCCAGGACGTATTAGCAGTTGGATTCAGGAAACCTGGAACGGAATACTTACAAGGAAGAAGAATAAAGGGAAATAATGCTAATGCTATTTGCTTAAAGGTTTGGGTACAGACAAATTGAAACGGATTACTAAAAAAATTGGTTTAGGAGATGAGCCATTGGCAGAAGCCGGTGCGCCAGACGTAACGGACTTAACTCCCAACCATTTGTACGCGATAGTAGATATTGAGACCACAGGCGGACAGCCTTCTCAGGACAAGATAACAGAGATTGCCATTTTCATTCACGACGGCCTGCAGGTTGTAGATAAGTACAGCACCCTGATCAATCCGCAGCGACCTATCCCCTACTTCATTTCTCAGCTTACGGGCATTACCGATGACATGGTAAAGGATGCTCCTAAGTTTTATGAAGTGGCCAAAGAGATTGTGGAATTTACAAACGGTAAAGTGTTTGTAGCCCATAACGTGCGTTTCGATTACTCCTTCATCAAAAAAGAGTTTGCCGACCTAGGTTATACTTTTCAGCGCAAAACCCTCTGCACTGTGCGCCTGAGCCGTAGCCTGATTCCCGGCTTGCCATCTTATAGCTTGGGTAAGCTCTGTAAAAGTATAGATATTCCGCTTACCCAGCGGCACCGTGCCATCGGCGATGCTGAGGCAACGGCCAAGTTATTTGATAAGCTGATCAAGATCAACCGCCCTATTGTGGACGGTAACATGAATATGGCAGCCGAGCATACTTCGCAGGCGTTAAAGCAAGAAATCAAGACTTCTTTACTGCCACCGAACATCAGCAAAGAACAAGTTGATGCACTCCCAACTGTACCCGGTGTTTATTACTTCTACAACGAGAAAGGCGAAGTGATTTATGTGGGCAAAAGTATAAATATCCGCAAACGCATTATCCAGCATTTTAACATCGATTATAAAAGCCGTAAGTCTCTGGACTTCAAAAATAACATTGCAGATATTACCTATGAGTTGATGGGTAATGAGCTGGTGTCGCTGTTATTTGAGTCGGCGGAAATAAAGCGGATGAAGCCGCACTACAACCGCCAGCAGCGCCGTAGTGTGTTTAACACCGGCATCTTTACTTACATGGATGACAACGGCTATAAGAGGTTAACCTTCGGAAGTATAAACAAAGCCGATAATGTAAGCCTTACACCAATTATAGCTTTGTCGAATCACTATAAGGCTAAGGGTTTCCTTTTTCATAAAGTTGGTAAGTATAATCTCTGTCAAAAGCTTTGCGATCTTTATAAGACTACCGGTGCATGCTTCGATTTCCAGGTGCATCAGTGCAGTGGAGCCTGCATCGGCAAAGAGAGCCCGGAAGAGTATAACCAACGCGTAGATGCCGCATTGGATTCTTTTACCTATGAGCATAACAGCTTCGTGATTATAGGCAAAGGTCGTGAGCCTGGCGAGAAATCAGTGGTGGTGGTAGAGCACGGCACTTATATGGGGTTCGGCTTTGTAGATGATACGTTTTCTGCCTCAGCATTAGATGATTTTAAGGGTGCCATTACCCGTTACAACGATAACAAAGATATACAGCAGATCATACGCGGCCATATGCGCGGCAAGCACAAAGACAAAGTATTGATTTTTGATTAAAAGAGAGCCTGTAACATGCATTACAGGCTTTTTCATTTTTGTGATTTGCACTTTCCTTTTTTATTCTATACTTAGCACAAAGCATTTAAAACATAAAGCAACTATGAATAAGAGATTTAGACCTGGTGTATTGTTCGGCGATGAAGTAAGTGAACTGTTCCGATATGCCAATGAAAATAAATTTGCGCTACCTGCTGTGAATGTGATTGGTACAGACTCGGTAAATGCCGTGTTAGAAACAGCCAAAGAAGTAAACTCACCGGTTATCATACAGTTCTCGCATGGTGGAGCACAGTTTTTTGCCGGCAAAGGACTAGCTAACGATCAACAGAAAGCAGCTATTGCCGGCGCTGTATCCGGTGCGCAGCACGTGCACCTGATGGCCGAAGCCTATGGTGTTCCGGTTATACTTCACACTGATCATGCTGCCAAAAAATTACTGCCTTGGATAGATGGTTTGCTGGATGCAGGAGAAAAATTCTATGAGCAAAATGGCAAACCACTTTACAGCTCGCACATGCTCGACTTATCTGAAGAAGAGCTAAAAGAAAACATAGAAACCTGCGCCAGCTACCTGAAACGTATGGATAAGCTGGGCATGACGGTTGAGATGGAGCTAGGCGTAACCGGTGGCGAAGAAGATGGTGTTGATAATACCGGAGTAGACAGTTCCCGCCTGTACACACAACCAGAAGAAGTTGCCTTTGCCTACGAAGAATTAAATAAAGTAAGCAGCCGCTTTACCATAGCCGCCGCTTTTGGCAATGTGCACGGCGTGTATAAACCTGGTAACGTAGAGCTTCGCCCAGAAATCCTGAAAAACTCACAAGACTACATTCATAAAAAGTATGGCACCGGCCCTAATCCCGTGAATTTTGTGTTCCATGGCGGCTCCGGTTCAGAGAAAGCCAAAATAACAGAGGCTATTGGTTACGGAGCCATCAAAATGAATATTGACACCGATATGCAGTGGGCATTTTGGGAAGGAGTACGCAACTATTACGAAGGCAAACGTGAGTACCTACAGGCCCAACTGGGCAACCCGGAAGGCGCCGACTCCCCAAACAAGAAATACTACGACCCAAGAGTATGGCTGCGCGAGGGTGAGAAGAACTTTATAGCACGTTTAAAAGAAGCTTTCGAAGATTTGAATTGCATGAACAGAAACGCTTAGTATAATTTA